>JBAIYK010000019.1:0-15180 GCA_037915935.1 Solirubrobacterales bacterium
GTTCGGGCCGAGCACGGCGAGCGTCGCGCCGACCGGCCGCGACAGCGAGACGCCGGCGCGCGCCACGCGCGCGCCGGAGCGGCGGACCCCCCCGTCGAGCCTCAGCGCGTGCACGCTCGAGCGCGCGAGAGGCGCGGCTCGTGTGCCGTCTTCGCCGCCTCGATCAGCTCGCGCACCTGCTCTGAGGCGCCCGCCCGCAGCAGCTCGACCGGGTCGGGCTCTCCGTTCACGATCCCCTCGAAGAAGTCCCTGCGCTGCTGGTAGGTGGGCAGCGTCGCCTTCGCCCAGGCGCGCGCGTCGTTCAGCATCACCGCGAGCTGCGCGTAGTGCTCGCCGAACAGCTCCGCGATCTCGCGCTTCATCCGCTTCGCGAGCGCGGGGGAGGCGCCCGCGGTCGAGATCGCGATCGCGAGCGGTCCGCTGCGCACGATCGCCGGCAGGATGAAGTTGCACAGCGGCGGCACGTCGACGACGTTCACGAGCATCGCCCTGCGCTCGGCATCCTCGTAGACCGCGATGTTGACCTCCGTGCGATCCGTCGCCGCGATCGCGAGGAAGGCGCCCTCGAGGTCGGCAGGGCCCTCGTACGCGCGCTGCCGCCACTCGATCGAGCCCTCCTGCGCGAGCTGTTGCAGCGGCGCGACCGCGTCCGGCGCGATCAGCGTGACGGCCGCCGCGCAGGCGAGCAGCCCCTCCACCTTCTCGAGCCCGACCTCGCCGCCGCCGACGACGACGCAACGTCTGTCCTGCAGCTTGATGCAGGCGATGTAGAAGGGAGTGTCGAGCATGCCGCTGACGCAGCTCTGGTCGCAGATCCCCCTGCGCAGCTGGCAGACGCACTCCTTTCCTGCATAGGCTTGCGCGGGCATCGTCCTCAACAGGGTAGGGGCTAACGCCGGACGAGCGTGCGCGCGCCCGCGCGGGCGAGCGCGAGCGCGCCGGTGCGCCAGGCCAGGCTGCGATCGGCCTCGCGGGCGGAGCGCAGGCGGGCGGCGGCCTTCGCGGCGCGCTCGACGCGAGGCCCGTAGGGGCCCCACCAGAGGCCGCGCAACCGCGGCGGGTCCCACGTGATCAGCTTCTCCTGCGCGCAGGCGCGCAGCCCCGCCCGTCCGAGCGTGCGCCCGAGGCCTCCTCCCGCGGCGGCTCCCCACGGCCCGCCGCTCACCATCGGCCCCGGCAGATGGTCGTTCAGCCACACCATCCCCGCCCTCAGCTCGCGCGCAACCCGCAGCCCGCCAGGGCGATCGGACGTCCAGACCGATGCGCCGAGCCCCGGCTCGCCCGTGTTCGCGAGCGCGATCGCCTCCTGCACCGAGTCGACCGGTGTGACGGTGACGACGGGCCCGTCGATCGGCGTCTGCATCAACCGCATCTGCGGGTGCAGGTCGCTCAGCACGGCGGGCGCGTAGAAGGCGCCGTTGCAGCCGGGCGGCATCTCGCTCAGCGGTCCGCCGCAGAGCAGCTGCGCCCCTTCGCTCACCGCCTCCTGCACCAGCTCGCTCACGCGCTGCAGGCGCCTGCGCGACGCGAGCGGGCCCATCTGGACGCCTCGCTGCGCCGGGTCGCCGACCCGCATCGCCCCTGCGCCGGCGACGAGGCGCGTGAGGAAGCGCCCGTAAAGCTCGCGCGCGACGGAGATCCGCTCGACCGAGCCGCGCGCCTGCCCGGCGGCGACGGTGCAAGCCCACAGCGCGCCCGCGACCGCGCGCTGCAGGTCCGCGTCGGCGAGCACGAGCATCGCGTCCTTGCCGCCGAGCTCGAGCGTCACCTCGGTCTCGCGCGCGACGCACTCTCTGGCGAGCTGCCTGCCGACGGCGGGCGAGCCGGTGAAGAGCACCTTCTCGACGCCTCCCCGCGCGAGCGCGAGACCGGTGTCCGCGTCTCCGTGCAGGACTCTGAGCAGGCCCTCTGGCAGGCCCGCCCTGCGCGTGACCGCCGCGATCCGCTCGGCGGCGAGGCACGCTCTGCGCGCCGGCTTGAACACGACGGCGTTGCCGGCGAGCAGCGCGGCCGCGATCTGGCCGAGCGGCTGCGCGAACGGCGCGCTGCCGGCGCCGATCACGGCGATCACGCCGAACGGCTCCTGCTCGACGCGGGCTCGCTTCAGGGGGCCGATCGAGCGGTGCACGGGCACGCGCCTGCCCTGCAGCGCGCGCGCTCCGCGCTCGGCGATCCAGATCAGCGCGTCGATCGCGGGCAGCGCCTCGAGCGCCGCGACCTCGCCCGCCGGCCGGCCCTGCTCGGCCGCGAGCGTCTGCACGACCTCGTCGAGCTCGTCGATCGCCGCCTGCGCCATCCGCCGCACGTATCGAGCCCTGTCGGAGGCTCGCAGCAGCGCCCACAGCGGCTGCACCTCCCTTGCCGCCGCGACCTCGCGCGGCGCCGCCTCCGCGGCAGTGAGCGTCACCGTCCCGAGCAGGGCTCCGTTCACGGGGCTGCGTGACTCGATCTGCCGATCCCCGCCGGACCCGACCTCTGCCGGCCTGGCGGGCTGTGCCTGCGCCATGCGCCGATTATCGCTCCGATGCGGGCGGAGCCCAAGAGAACACGGCGAGACCCAGGGGCGGAGCCGACCGACGCTTCAGTTTCGCGTGCAGGTTGCCGACGAGGGTGGTCGAACAGTATTGCGACGGTTTCACGGGCGCTGCCGTCGAAAGGGCGGCACGCAGAAGAGGAGGAGCCAAGTGAAGAGCACGGTGCGCATGCTGGCGATTGCGACGTTGGGCTTCGGCTGCGTTTCTACGATCGCCGCCTGTGGAAGCGGCGGAAACAACGGCTCGAGCGGCAAAGCGAGCGCGGCCGCGGGCCCGGCCACGGTCGTGGCGGCCAGCTTCCCCGACTCCCTCGATCCGCAGGTGGGCGCGACCACAGGCTCCACCGAGGCGACCTGGAACGTCTATCTGGGCCTCTACACCTACGCGCACGCAAACGGCTCCGCCGGCACGCAGGTGATCCCCGCGCTCGCATCCTCGCTGCCGAAGATCTCCGCCGGCGGCACGCTCTACACGATCACGCTGCGCAGGGGCCTGGTCTACTCCGACGGCGCGCGCGTGAAGGCGAGCGACTTCGCGTTTGCGATCAGACGCGCGATCAAGCTCAACTGGGGCAACAAGGGCTTCTTCACCGAACACATAGCGGGCGCCGAAGCCTTCGACGAAGGCAAGTCCTCCTCGATCTCCGGCATCTCCTCCGACGATGCGACCGGCACGATCGCGATCAGGCTCACCGCCCCATACGGGCCCTTCCTGAACGTGCTCGCCTTCCCCGCCGCCGGCCTCGTGCCATCCGGCACGCCGATGAAGGCGCTGCCGAACGACCCGCCGCCGGGCGCCGGACCCTACGAGATCGCCCACGTCGTGCCAGGACGCTCCTTCGAAGAGCGGGTGAACCCTCACTGGGCCGCTGAGGCGATCCCGGGCATACCGAAGCCGAGCGTCGCGATCGAGGTGAAGGTGCAGAGCAACCCCGGCGCCCAGGCCAACGAAGCTCTCGGCGGCTCCGCCGATCTCTTCGACTGGAACACGCCTCTGCCACCGGCGGCGGTCCAGCAGGCCAAGCGCGAAGCGAGCGGCCGCTACGCGGTCGAGCCGGTCGCGCAGGTGACCTTCTTCTTCCTCGACACGCAGGAGCCGCCGTTCAACAGCGAAGCCGCGCGGCAGGCGGTCGTCACCGCCCTCAACCGGCCCGCCTACGAGCGGCTGGCCTCCGGATACCTCAGTCCCGGCTGCTACTTCCTGCCGCCGAAAATCGTCGGGCATCCGAGCGCGCCCTGCCCCTACGGCGATCCGAACGGCAACGGCGACGTCGCGAAGGCGAAGCAGCTCGTGCGGCAGTCCGGGACCGCCGGCGACGCGGTGGCCGTCTGGGGCGACAGCCCGCACAAGGAGTTCGTCGACAACTTCGCCCAGACGCTCGACGCGATCGGCTACAGGGCGAGCGAGCGGGTGATCTCGCCGTCGACCTACTTCCCGACCATCGCCAGCCTGAAGACCAAAGCGCAGGCGGGCTGGGCCGAATGGGTGCAGGACTTCCCGAACCCGGTCGACTTCTACCAGCTGCTGAACGGCAAGCTGATCCATCCGGAAGGCAACCTCGACCTCAGCCTCGTGAGGGACCCGGTGCTCGAAGCGGGCATCGAAGCGCTCGGCAAGGTGCCCGCCTCCCAGCTCTCGTCGGTCGCCGGCCGGTGGGAAGCGCTCGAGCGCCGCACCGCCCAGAAGGCCTACGTGGCCGTGATCGGCTACCAGGAGGCGCCGAAGCTCACCTCCGCCCGCGTCAACTTCGGAGCGCTCGTCTTCAGCCCCGTCTACGGGCCGGACTGGACGACTATCGAGCTGAAGTAGGAGCTGCTTGGAGGTCCGCGAGCACTCGCCGCCGCCCGGTCGCCGCCGCCACGCCTCGGCCTGGCGGCGGCTGCTGCGCCAGCCGGCCGCGATCGTCGCGGCCTGCGTGCTGCTCGGGATCGTGACGCTCTGCCTGCTCGCGCCGGTGTACGCGCGCGAGGTCGCTCACACCGGCCCGGACGCGAACCACGTCACCGCGACCGTCTCGGTGTCGGGCAGGCGCCTCGACGTCGTCTCGCCGACGGGCGTGCCGATCGGGCCGACGTGGCAGGGCCGGTTCCTGTTCGGCGCCGACCCGAACGGCCGCGACGTCGCCGTGCGGCTGCTCTACGGCGGGCGCAACTCGCTGCAGATCGCGGCGATCGCGACGCTTCTCACGATGCTGCTCGCGGTGATCGTCGCGCTGCTCGCGGGCTGGTTCGGCGGCGCCCTCGACGCGCTGCTCAGCCGCCTGATGGACCTGATCTGGTCCTATCCGGTGCTGCTGCTCGGCGTCGCGCTCGGCGTGACGCTCGCGGTGTCCGGCATCGACCTCGGCTTCACGACCCTGAAAGGCGGCTCTCTGCTGCTGCCGGCGCTGATCATCGGCGTCGTCTACGTCCCCTACATGGCGCGGCCGCTGCGGGCGCAGACGATCGAGCTGGCGCGGCGCGAGTTCGTAGACGCAGCCCGCCAGCAGGGCCTCTCCGGGGCGCGGATCATGTTCGGCGAGATCCTGCCGAACCTCAGCTCGAGCGTCGTCGTGTTCGCGCCGCTGCTGCTCGCGAACGCGATCCTGCTCGAGTCCGGCCTCTCCTTCCTCGGCGCGGGCGTGCAGGCGCCGGCGCCCTCGTGGGGGACGATGATCTCCGAAGGCACGCGCCTGATGCCAGCCGCGATCCACCTCGTGCTCGCCCCCGGCCTGATGCTGCTCGCCGCGGTGCTGAGCGCGAACGTGCTCGCCGAGGCGGCCCGCGACGCGCTCGACCCGCGCGGGCGCCGCCTGCGCGTGCGGCCGACCGCAGGCGGCCTCGACCGCGGACTTCCCGACGGTGAGCCCGCATGATGCTCGCGTTCGCGGCCCGGCGGCTCGCGGCGATGGTGCTCGTCCTGTTCGCGATCTCCGTGCTCACCTTCCTCATCTTCGAGGTGATCCCGAACGGCGACCCCGCGCTGCGGCTCGCCGGCCGGCTGGCGAACCCGCAGGAGATCCACGACGTGCGCGCGCAGTGGGGCTTCGACAAGCCGGTCTACGTCCAGTACCTGCGCACGATGGAGCAGGTCCTCACCGGCAAAGTGATCTCCTACACCCAGCAGGTGAACGTGCTCGACGAGGTCGCCGAAGACCTGCCCGCGACGATCTCGCTCACCGTCGGCGCGAGCGTGATCTGGCTCCTGATGGGCGTCGCCCTCGGCGTGCTCGGCGCCCAGCTCGCGCGCGGCGGCCCGCTCGCGCGTCTCGCCGACCGCGGACTCGGCGCGCTCGCGATGGCGGGCATCTCGACGCCCGCCTTCCTGGTCGGCGACCTGCTGCTCTTCTACCTCGGCTATCGGCTGCGGATCTTCCCGCTCGGCGGCTACGTGCCGCTCACCGAAGACCCGCTGCGCTGGCTGACGCACATGCTGCTGCCCTGGCTCTCGCTCGCGATCCTGTTCGCCGGCTTCTACTCGCGCGTGCTGAGGGCAGGGATCCTCGACACGATGGGCGAGAGCTACGTGCGCACCGCGCGCGCGAAGGGCCTCTCTCCGCGCCGCGTGCTGCTCGCCCACGTGCTGCGCAACAGCCTGCTGCCGATCGTCGCGCTCTGGGGCCTCGACTTCGCCGCGGTGCTCGGCGGCGGCGCGCTGCTCACCGAGACCGTCTTCAACCTCCACGGCGTCGGGCAGTATGCGGCGGAATCGATCCAGCGGCTCGACATCCCGCCGATCCTCGTGATCACGATGCTGACGGCGTTCCTCGTCGTCGTCCTGAGCGCAGCGACCGACCTCCTGCAGGCGGCGCTCGACCCGCGCGTGAGGCTGCGGTGAGCGCGGCCGCCGCAACCCCGAGGGCCGGAGCCCCTGTGCCGTCGCCGGGGGACGGCGCGCTGCTCGGCGTGCGCGACCTGCGCGTGCGCTTCCACGGCGAGCAGGGCGTCGTGCAGGCGGTCGACGGCGTCTCCTTCTCGATCCGGCCGGGGGAAGTGCTCGCGATCGTCGGCGAGTCGGGCTGCGGCAAGTCGGCGACCGCGCTCAGCGTCGCGGGGCTGACGAGGGAGGCGCAGGCAGAGCTGTCGGGCAGCGTGAGCTTCGAGGGCGCGGAGCTGCTCGGCGCGTCGGAGCGTCGGCTGCGCGCGGTGAGGGGCGCGCAGATCGCGACCGCCTTCCAGGACCCGATGAGCGCGCTCAACCCGGTGCAGCGAGTCGGCGATCAGATCGCCGAGCAGGTGCGCGCGCACGAGCCCGTGAGCAGGGCGCAGGCACGGGCGCGGGCTGTCGCAGCGCTGCGCCAGGCGGGCGTGCCGGAGCCGGAGCTGCGCGCGCGCTCCTATCCGCACGAGCTCTCCGGCGGCATGCGCCAGCGCGCGATGATCGCGCTCGCCCTCTCCTGCTCGCCGAAGCTGCTGATCGCCGACGAGCCGACGACCGCGCTCGACGTCACGGTCCAGGCGCAGATCGTCGCCGAGCTCGCGCGCCTGCGCGAGCGGCTCGGGATGGCGGTGATGCTCGTGAGCCACGATCTCGGCGTCGTCGCCGGGCTTGCGGACAGGGTGCTCGTGATGTACGCGGGCCAGGTGATCGAGCAGGGCGAGGCGAGGGAGGTGTTCGAGGACCCCCAGCACCCCTACACCTGGGGCCTGCTCGGCTCGATCGCGCGCATCGACCGCGAGCGCCCGCGGCGGCTGCCCGCGATCCCGGGCTCGCCGCCCTCGCTGCTGCATCCGCCGGCCGGCTGCCGCTTCCGCGAGCGCTGCCCGCACGCCTTCGCCGCCTGCGTCAGCCCCGTCGAGCTGCGCGCGCGGACCGAGCACGCGGGGCACCTCGACCGTTGCCTGCTGAGCGGCGAGCAGAAGCGCTCGCGGCGGGTCGTCGAGGGAAGGATCGGGCTGTGAGCGACGAGGCTCACGGCAGCGGGACCGTCGCCCCCGACGACGCGTCAGATGCAGGCGCAGAGGCTCCCGGCGGCGGCGATGTCCCGCTGCTCGAGCTGGAGCACGTGAGCGTGCATCTGCAGCTGCGAGGCGGGGTGGGCACGCGCGGAGGCCGGCTCGTCCACGCGCTCGACGACGTGACGCTCGTGCTCGCGGAGGGAGAGTCGCTCGGCGTCGTCGGCGAGTCGGGCGGCGGCAAGACGACGCTGATCCGCTGCGCCGCCCGGCTGCTTCCCCTGACGGCTGGCAGCGTCCGCTTCGAGGGACGCGACATCACGCGCGCCTCGCGGCGCGCGCTGCTGCCGGTGCGCAGGCGGATGCAGATGGTCTTCCAGGACCCCGACGCCTCGCTCAACCCGCGCAAGCGCGTCTGCCAGATCCTCGCGACGCCGCTGCGGCTGCGCGGCGTCGCGCGCAAGGACGTCGACGGCGAGATCGCGAGCCTGCTCGCGGAGGTCGGGCTCTCCGCCGAGCACGCTCAGAGCCATCCGCACGAGCTCTCCGGCGGCCAGCGCCAGCGCGTCGGGATCGCGCGCGCGCTTGCGATGCGGCCGAGGCTGCTGCTGCTCGACGAGCCCGTGTCCTCGCTCGACGTCTCGATCCGCGCCCAGATCGTCAACCTGCTCGCCGACCTGCGCCGCCGCCTGCAGCCGCCGCTCGCGATGCTGTTCGTCGCCCACGACCTCGCGATCGTGCGGCAGGTGAGCGACAGGGTCGCGGTGATGTACCTCGGCAAGATCGTCGAGGTCGGTCCCGCCGAGCCGCTGTGCGAGAAGCCTCTGCACCCCTACACCGAGGCGCTGCTCGCCGCGGTGCCCGCGCCGGACCCCAGCGCCGGGCTGCCGCGCGCGATGCTCGCGGGCGAGCCGCCGAGCGCGACCGCGCCGCCTGCGGGCTGCCGCTTCCACCCCCGCTGCCCCTATGCGACCGAGGTGTGCGCGACCGTCGAGCCGCCGCTCGTCGAGTACCCGGACGGGCGGATCGCGGCCTGCCACCATCCGCGCAACGTGAGCGACGGCGAGATCGCCCGCGCGGAGGTCTCGCCCGCGAGCCCGCTGAGCGCTGCGGCGCGCATGCCTGCGGCGGCTCGAGGTCGCTGCGGCTGAGCGCGACCGTGTCGGCCGCCCTCGTTCGCGGGCGCGCGCTTGCGTAGCATCCTCACCGTGTCGAGCCGAACGGCTTCCACACTCGGCGAGCAGGCGAGCGCGCTGCTGCAGCGGCTGCTGCGGATCGACACCGTCAACCCGCCCGGCGGCGAGCGCCCCGCCCAGGAGCTGCTGGGGCAGACGCTCTCGGACGCGGGCTTCGACTGCGAGCTGCTCGGCGCCACCCCCGAGCGGCCGAACCTCGTCGCCCGCCTCGACGGCGCGCAGGAGGGGCCGACCCTCTGCCTGCTCGGCCATGTAGACACCGTGCTCGCGAACCCGGCCGAGTGGAGCGAGGACCCGTGGTCGGGCGCGGTGCGCGACGGCTTCATGTGGGGCCGGGGAGCGCTCGACATGAAGTCCCAGGTCGCGGCGGAGGCGGCGGCGGGGGCGGCGCTCGCGCGCGACGGCTGGCGGCCGGCGCGCGGCAGCCTGATCGTCGTCGCGGTCGCCGACGAGGAGACCGGCGGCTCGCTCGGCGCGCAGTGGCTGACCCGGACGCATCCCGAGAAGGTGCGCTGCGACCTGCTGATCAATGAGGGCGCCGGCCAGTGCTTTCAGTACCGCGGCCGCCGCCGCTACGGCGTCTGCTGCGCGGAGAAGGGCGTCTTCCGCTTCACGCTGAAGACCCGCGGCATCGCCGCGCACGCCTCGACGCCGCGGATGGGACAGAACGCGCTGCTGAAGATGGCCGCGCTGCTGCAGCGGCTCGCCGAGCGCCGCCCCTCGTATGCGATCACGGCCGAGGCGAAGGCGCTGCTCGCCGCGCTCGGCGAGGACCCGAGCGACCCCGACGCGGCGGCTGAGAGAATCGGCGAGGAGGACCCGCGCCTGCTGCCGCTGCTCGAGCCGATCCTCGGGGTGTCGCTGACGCCGACGGTGATCTCCGCCTCGGAGAAGATCAACGTGATCCCGAGCGAGGCGCGGGTGAAGGTCGACTGCCGCGTGCCGCCCGGCCTCGGGCTGACAGCCGTGAGGAAGGCGATCGCGGAGGTGCTGGGCGACGAAGACCGGGACGGCGTGGGCGTCGACGAGGGGGCCGAGGAGCAGCCGCGCGGCGACGGATTCGGCGACGATCGTCGCGGCGACGAGTTCGAGATCGAGCTCGGGGAGCAGGTGATCGGAAACGCCTCGCCCACCGACTCGCCGCTGATGGAGGCGATCTCCCGCTGGGTGGCCGAGCGCGACCCGGGCGCGAGCGTCGTGCCGACCGTGATGCCCGGCTTCACCGACTCGCGCCACTTCCGCGCAGCGTTTCCGGAGTGCGTCGCCTACGGCTTCTTCCCGCAGCGCCACCAGGGCCTGCTCGACGCCTGGCCGCTCGTCCACGGCGCGAACGAGCGCATCGACCTGCGCGACCTCGCGCTCGCGGCCGAATGCTACGCAGACCTCATCACACGTCTGCTGGCATAATCAAGGCATGAGGCCACGGACGGCCAGCGGCGGAGGCGCCTTCAGATGCTCGTAGGGACGATCGCGCCTGCCGCCTCGAGGTTGCTCGCGCCCGCCACCTCGATCGTGCAGGACATCCAGGAATGGTCCTACCAGTGGTCGAGCGTCGTGATGATCCTGTTCTTCGCGGCGCTGATCTTCCTCATGTGGCGCACGCTGAAAGTGATGCCGCGGGTGAAGCCGCAGCAGATCAAGCCGGCGTCGAAGCAGGCGGTGCGCTGGGAGGAGATCGCCGGCGTCGACGAGGCGAGAGCCGAGCTGCAGGAGATCGTCGAGTTCCTGCGCGACCCGACCCGCTTCGCGAAGATGGGGGCGAAGGTGCCGAAGGGCGTGCTCCTGCACGGACCGCCGGGGACCGGCAAGACGCTGCTCGCGAAGGCCGTCGCGCACGAGTCCGGGGCGCAGTTCTTCGCCCAGTCTGCCGCCGCGTTCGTCGAGATGTTCGCGGGCCTCGGCGCCGCCCGCATCAGGCGGCTGTTCGCGGTCGCGCGCAAGCACGAGCCCGCGATCATCTTCATCGACGAGCTCGACGCCGTCGGCGGCCGCCGCGGCGCTGACATCTCCGGCGAGAAGGACCAGACCCTCAACCAGCTGCTCGTCGAGATGGACGGCTTCAGCGGAAGAGACGGCCGCCTCGTCGTGATCGCCGCCTCCAACCTGCTGGAGAAGCTGGACCCCGCGCTGTTGCGCCCCGGGCGCTTCGACCGTCAGGTGTTCGTCGCGCCGCCGGACGTGAGGGGTCGCGAGGGGGTGCTTGCGGTGCACACGCGGGGCAAGCCGCTGAAGGACGTCGACCTCTCGCTCGTCGCCCGCCAGACGAGCGGCCTCACAGGCGCGGACCTCGCGAACATCTGCAACGAGGCGGCGATCTTCGCCGCCCGCCGCGGCGCTCGCCACGTCGAGGGGCGCGACTTCGACCACGCGCTCGAGCGCGTGATCGCGGGCGTGCAGTCGCGACGCGTCCTCAGCGGCCACGAGAAGCGCGTCGTCGCCTACCACGAGGCGGGGCATGCCCTCTGCGGCGAGCTGCTGCCCTCGGTCGACAGGGTGCACCGGATCTCGATCGTGCCGCGCGGGCGCGCGCTCGGCTACACGCTCAACCTGCCTGCGGAGGACCGCTACCTGAAGACGCGGGAGGAGCTGATCGACTACATGACCGTCCTGATGGGCGGCCGCGCCGCCGAGCAGATCGTCTTCGGCCAGGTGACGACGGGCGCCTCGGACGACCTCAAGCGGGCCGCGGACATCTCGCACGCGATGGTCGAGGACTTCGCGATGGGCAGCGCCGGGCTCGGCAGGGCGCCGGCGGGGGACGTGCAGCTCTCCGAGAGCTCGCTGCGGCTGCGCGACGAGGAGCGGCGCGAGCTGATCGAGGAGGCGAGGAGGGCCGCGCAGCGGCTGATCGTCGCGCATCGCACCCAGCTCGACGCGCTCGCCGAGGAGCTGCTGAGCAACGAGGTGCTCGACCGCGAGGCGATCGAGCGGATCATGGCGGGCGTGCCAAGGCTCGAGCGCGCGCCCGGCGTCGGGCTGCGGGTGGTCGCGGCCGCGGACGGGCCGGGCGGCGTCGACGGCATCCGTGCCTGAGACCGGCGCGCTGCGTGTCAACTCCGTGCACGAGACCGGCGCGTAACGCGCCGCACTAGACTTCGCGGCGTGTTCAGGCGCATCGACCACGTCGGCATCGCCGTCGAGGAGCTCGAGTCCTCGCTGCAGCTGTGGGGCGAGCGACTGCAGATGCGCCTCGCGCACCGCGAGGTCGTAGAGGAGCAGGGGGTCGAGGCGGCGCTGCTCGACGTCGGCGAGGGCCACGTCGAGCTGCTCGCTCCGCTTGGCGCCGAGACGCCGGTCGGGAAGTTCATCGCGAAGCGCGGTCCAGGGCTTCACCACGTCGCCTACCAGGTCGCCGACATCGAGCAGACGCTCTCCGCGCTGAACGCCGCCGGGATGCCGCTGATCGACAGCGAGCCGCGCACCGGCATCCGCGGCTCCCGCGTCGCCTTCCTGCACCCGCGCGGCACGGGCGGCGTGCTGACCGAGCTCGTGGAGCCCGCGCGAGAGACGCACGGGCGCGAGCCTGAGGACGGCGAGAGCGTCCAGGACGCCGCTCCCGCGACTCGGGGGCGCGCCTGATGGCGGTGCGCAACCTCAGCATCGGCTTCGTCGGCGGCCAGGTGATCGCGCTCCGCGTCGAGGAGGGCCAGGCGGAGGCGCTCTACCGGATGCTCGGCGGCAGCGGCTGGCACGCGCTCGACGCCGAGGACGGGCCGGTGCGGTTCGACCTCGGCCAGGTCGCGTTCGTGCGCTCGGATGACGGCGATCACAAGGTCGGATTCCGCGCATAGTGGCCGCTGATCGAGGCAGGGAGCGTCTCCCTATTCGGTCGGCGTCCTCCCTCGACGAGCGGCTGCTGCGCCTCATGCGCACGAATGGGCATTCGCCCGCGGCGGAGGCGATCGTCGGCCGGTTCTCGACGCTCGGCGAGCACGGGGCGCTGTGGCTTGCGATCGGCGCGACGGGTTGGCTGGCCGATCCGCCGCGCAGGGCGCGCTGGGGACGTGGCGTCCTCGCGGTCGCGACCTCCTACGCGCTCAACACAGCGATCAAGCTGCTCGTGCGCCGCCGCCGGCCGCAGCTCGCGGGCCTGCCTCCGCTCGCCTCGACGCCGACGCAGCTGAGCTTTCCGAGCGCGCACACGGCGACCGCGTTCGCGGGCGCGCTTTGCTACTCGCGGCTCGGGCTGCCAAGGGCGCCGCTCTACGGTCTCGCGGCGGCGACCGCCCTCTCGCGTCCCTATCTCGGGCTGCACCACCCCTCCGACGTGCTCGCGGGCGCGGCGCTCGGGACCGCCGTCGCGAAGGCGATGGCGCAATGAGCACCAAGATAGGCATCGTCGGGCTGCCGAACGCGGGCAAGTCCTCGCTCTTCAACGCGCTCACGAAGGCGGGGGCGGAGGCGGCGAACTATCCCTTCACGACGATCGAGCCAAACGTCGCGGTCGTGCCGGTGATCGACAGGCGGCTCGACGAGGTCGCAGGGACGGTGGGGGCGTCGCAGATCGTCTACGACACGATCGACTTCCACGACATCGCGGGCCTCGTCGCCGGCGCGCATCAGGGCGAGGGACTTGGCAACAGGTTCCTCGCGAACATCCGCGAGACGGACGCGATCGTCCACGTCGTCAGGGCTCACACGGACGAGGGGGTCGTGCACACGGAGGGCGACGTCAGCCCGCGGCGCGACATCGAGACGATCGAGGCCGAGCTCGCGCTCGCAGACCTCGAGCAGGCCGAGCGGCGCCTGCAGCGCGTCGCGCGGGGCGCGAAGTCGGGCGACAGGGTCGCGGCGGCCGAAGAGGCGTGGCTCACGCTCGTGATCGCGGCGCTGCAGCGGGGCGAGCCCGTGCGGAGCGTGCCTCCGCCGCAGGACGCGCCGAACGCGGTCCGCGACCTCGGCGCGCTGACGGGCAAGCCGGTGCTGTTCGTCGCGAACGTCGACGAAGGCTCCGACGAGGTCCCGGCGGAGATCGCCGCCCACGCGCAGGCCGCGGGCGCGAAGGCGGTCGCGGTCTCGGCCCGCCTCGAGTCCGAGCTGCGCGCGCTGCAGGACGACGAGTCGGCGGCGATGCGGCAGGAGCTCGGCCTCAGCGAGTCGAGCCTCGACCGCGTGATCGGCGGCGCGTTCTCGCTGCTCCGCCTGATCGCCTTCTTCACGGCCGGCGAGGGCAAGCCGGCGCAGTCCTGGCACCTGCGCGACGGGCTGACCGCCTGGCACGCGGCGGGCGAGATCCACACCGACATCCAGAAGGGGTTCGTGAGAGCAGAGGTGATCGGTTGGAAGGACCTCGTCGACGCGGGCGGCTATGCGGGCGCGCGCGATCGCGGTCTTCTGCGGCTCGAGGGCCGCGATTACGCGATGAAGGACGGGGACGTGATCACCGTCAAGTTCACGCCGTAGGGAGCGGAGCAGCCCGCAGTGGAGCGTGCGACCCCGCGCCGCTCAGGCGCGCTCCGCGAGTCGCTTCGCCAGCGCGTTCATCCCGAGCCTGCTCGCAGCCATCGCGCCGGACGCGAAGTCCGTCGGCGCGTCAGGCGGCAACCGCACGTCGATCGGCCTCAGCGTGGCGATCGCCTTGAAGTCGATCAGCGGCCGCTCGCTCTCGCGCAGCTTTGCGGCGAGCCGCGGCGTGAGGCCGGCGTCCTCGCGCGCAGCGGCGGCGAGCACGCCCTCGAGCGAGCCGTAGGCGTCGAGCAGGTCGACGGCCGTCTTCGCCCCTACCCCAGGCGCCCCGGGCAGCCCGTCCGAGGGATCGCCTCGCAGCGCGATCAGGTCGGGCACGAGCCGTGGCTGCACGCCGACGCGCTCGCGCACCTGATCGGGGCCGATCAGCATCGTCCTGCCGCCCTTCTGCTCCAGCACGGAGGTCCGCTCGTCCACGACCTGATGCAGGTCGCGGTCCGCCGTCAGCAGCAGCGCGCTGCCGCCGGCCTCGCGCTCGGCGACCGCGAACGAGCCGATCGCGTCGTCCGCCTCGAGCTCGCCGGCGTCGAAGACGGTCCAGCCGAAGGCGGCGAGCAGCTCTGGCGCCCTCCGCCACTGCTCCGCGAGCTGGGCGGGCATCGGGTCGCGGTGGGCGTGGTAGGCGGGGTACAGCTTCACCCTGTAGGCGGCCTGCTCTGCGCCGAGGCAGCAGACGAGCGCCCGCGGCGGATGCGCCTCGATCGCGCTCAGCAGCGCATTCACCGTGCCGAGCAGCGCGTTGACGGGCCGCCCCTCCGCGCCCGTGATCGACTTCGGCAGGGCGAAGAAGGCGCGGTAGAGCAGCCACGGCACGTCGACGATCAGCAGCGGGCTCGGCATCGGCGGTGAATCGTATGGCGAGGCGGGCCGGACCCGGATGACCGGCGACGACTGGCGCGAGGAGCCCGGCTGTGGCGCTGCGCTACGACGGCCGATGTCGCGCCCCACGTCCTGCGATGGGCGGCTGCGCTACGGCGCTCTCACGCCGCCCTGGGGGCCCGCCGCGGGCGGCGCCTGCGGCACAGCTGGCGGCGCCGGCGGCCGCGAGCCGCTGAGGTCGGGCTCGCGGCGCGTTCGGGGTGGGTGGGCACCGGTTATGACGCTGAAGTA
>JBAIYK010000099.1:0-40908 GCA_037915935.1 Solirubrobacterales bacterium
CCGCCCCGGCCGTCGCGCAGCGCGCGGCCTGAGGCGGGGCACGGAACGCGGCGCGCCGGCGCACGGCGGGCCGCGCGACGGTGCGCCTCTGTGCGCCGCGGCTCGCCACCGCGGCGCGGCCGGGCTACCCTTCGTGAGGCGATGAAGCGCTACCACCTCACGACGTTCGGCTGCCAGATGAACGAGCACGACTCCGAGCGCATGAAGGGCATGCTGCAGGCGCTCGGCTACAGCGAGGCGCCCGAGCGCGAGCAGGCCGACCTCATCCTCTTCAACACCTGCTCGATCAGGGAGACCGCCGACAGCCGCTTCGTCGCCCATCTCGGGCAGGCGAAGCGGCTGAAGCGCGAAGACCCGCGGCGCGTCGTCGGCGTCGGCGGCTGCTGGGCGCAGTCGGTGAAGGAGGAGGTGTTCGAGCGCTTCCCGTTCGTCGACGTCGCCTTCGGCCCGGGCCAGGTGCACAAGCTCGCGGAGTTCCTGACGAGCGACTCGATCAGCGCGCAGGGCTACTTCGAGTTCGAGGGCTTCACCGGCAGCCTGCCCGCCCACCGCGACCGGCCCTTCCAGGGCTGGCTGCAGATCAGCGTCGGCTGCAACTGCCGCTGCTCCTACTGCATCGTGCCGAGCACGCGCGGACGCGAGGTCTCGCGGCCATTCGAGCAGCTCGTCGCCGAGGCGCAGGCGATGGCCGCCGACGGCGTGCGCGAGGTGACGCTGCTCGGCCAGAACGTGAACTCCTACGGCCGCGACCTGCGCGACGAGGGCGGCCCGCGCAGCTTCGCGCAGCTGCTGGGCGCGATCGACGCGGTGGAGGGGATCGAGCGCATCAGGTACACGAGTCCGCATCCGAAGGACATGCGCGAGGACGTGGTGAGGGCGCACGCGCAGCTGCCAAGCCTCTGCGAGCACGTCCACCTGCCATTGCAGTCAGGCTCGACCCGGATCCTGAAGGCGATGCGGCGCACCTACAGCCGCGAGCGCTACCTCGACCGGGTCGCCCTGATCAGGGAGCACGTGCCGGACGTCGCGCTGACGAGCGACATCATCGTCGGCTTCCCAGGGGAGACCGAGCAGGACTTCGAGCAGACGCTGCAGGTCGCCGAGCAGGTGCGCTACGACGGCGCCTTCACGTTCATCTTCTCCCCGCGCCGCGGCACCGAGGCGGCGGAGATGACCGAGGGCGTCGTCCCGCACGCAGAGAAGGTGCGGCGGCTGCAAGCGCTCGTGCAGGTCGTGCAGCGGCACGCCCAGGAGCGCGCGGAGCGCTTCGTCGGGCGCATCGTCGAGGTGCTCGTCGAAGGCCCCTCGCGCACCGACCCGGAAAGGCTGCGCGGACGCACGCGCCACAACAAGGTCGTGAACTTCGCAGGGCTCGCGGCGCCGGGCGAGCTGACGGAGGTCGAGGTCGTCTCGGCGACGAGCCAGACGCTCGCGGGCGAGGAACGACTGCTCGCGCGGGCAGGCGGGTAGATCGCATCGGCGCACCGGCGCCTCGAGCATGCTTGCAGCATGTTTTTGGCATGCTATGATCATGCTGATGAGTGCGATTCAGATCAAGGACGTCCCAGCGGAGCTGCACGAGCGGCTGCGAGAGCGGGCTCGAGCGCAGGGCAGGAGCCTCAGCCAGTACGCGCTCGGCGTGCTGGAGCGAGACCTCGCGACGCCGAGCACGCGTGATTGGCTCGAGAAGATCGCCGAGGATGGTCCGGTCGAGGCGATCTCGTCGGAGGAGATAGTGGGCTCGATCCGCGAGGGTCGGGCCGAACGCGATGAGCGGCTCCTCCGCACACTCTCTGATCGTGATTGATGCCTCCGCGCTGGTCGAGCTGCTGCTGGCGGGCTCGAGAAGCGCGGCGATCGGGCAGGCGGTGGGAGAGGCGCGGCTGCTCGCGCCAGACCTCGTCAACCCCGAGGTGATGCAGTGCCTGCGCCGGTTGGAGCGGGCCGGCAAGCTGACGGCGGAGCGCGCGTCGAAGGCGCTGGCTCGTCTTCGCGAAGGTGGCGTGAGCACGATGCCGACGGGGCGGTTGACGCGCGAGGCGTGGTCGCTGCGCCACAACCTGTCGGCCTACGACGCTTGCTACGTCGCGCTCGCGCGCTTGGTGCGCTGCCCTCTGTTGACGGTCGACCGATGCCTTGCGCGGGCTCCGAGCCTCGGCGTGGCGTTGATAGTCGTCTGATCGGCGCGGCTCAGATCGAATCGAGAGAGGCCGGTATCTGCCACGCCGCCAGTTGCAGCGGCGCACAGGATGCGATCCCGATGAAGTCCGAATCGTCGCAGAGCAGTTGCGCTTCGTTGCGAATCGCAACGGCGGCGATCAAGCAATCGGTCATCTTGCGGGGAGTGACGCCCGCCCTGCGGCAGCGGCGGTAGAGCTCAGCTGCCGACTCGTAATCGGCAAGACCATCGACCGCAAGGAACCTGAGGCCATACAGCAGGCGACGCAGGCGCTCCCGGTCGCATGCGTCGCGCGCACCGGCGAGGATCTCCATGACGACCACCTCCGTGCATGCAAGCTCGACGCTCTCATCGAGGGCACGACGCACGCGAAGGTGCACCGGGCTACCCGTCGCTCGGAGGAACTCCACCCACGCGGAGCTGTCGACCAGGATCACAGGCCGCGAACGTCATCGGCGGCTCGCATCGCCTCGAGGTCGCCAGCCCATCCGACGCCCTCCATCGCCAAAGCCTCCTCGCGGCTCATCGGCTCGCTGACCAGCCGCCGCAGGGCAAGGTCCACGGCCTCGCGCTTACTGTGCAGCCTGTAGAGCCGCATCGCGCGGTCCACCAGCTGATCGTCTATGTCGATGTTCGTGCGTGCCATCCCACGAGCATACACCCTAAGGTGTATAGGATGGCCTACTGCTTGTCGCGCTGACCGGCCGCGATCGAGGTGACGACCTTCTCGCCGCCGGCGAGGCGCGTGACCGTCGCGGCGATCTCGGGCGCGATGCCCGAGAAGGCGGAGCCGAGCCGCAGCGGCAGCGGCGCGACGTCGACCTCGCCGCGGTTGCGCTCGATCGCGCTGATCACGGCGTTCGCGACGTCCTGCGGGGTGCGCGTGCCGACGCCCGGCGGCAGCTTCGCGCCGGAGTCGGCGAACATGCCCGCTTCGCGGATGAAGCCGGGGAAGACGGCGGAGACGCCGACGCCGCTCCCGCGCAGCTCGGCGCGCAGCGCGCTCGCGAAGCCGCGCAGGCCGAACTTCGTCGCGTTGTAGATCGAGCTGCCCGGCGTCGCCGCCTTGCCCGCGAGCGAGGACATGAACAGCAGGTGTCCCTGGCCGCGCTCTGCCATCTGCGGCGCGAGCGCATGCGCGAGCACGATCGGCGCTCTGAGGTTGACCGTGAGCGCGCTGTCGATCTGCTCGACGGAGAAGGACCGCAGCAACCCACTACCGGGCAGCGCCGCGTTCGCGATCAGGATGTCGACGTCTCCAGCCTCCTGCAGCAGGCGGTCCACCTCCTTGGGCTGGGCGAGGTCGACCGCGAGCGCGCGCGCGTCCGGCAGCTCGCTCGCGAGCGGCGTGAGCACGTCGAGGCGGCGGCCGGTGAGCAGCAGCCTGCCGCCCTTGCCCGCGAGCGCGCGGGCGATCTCCTGGCCGAGGCCGCCACTCGCGCCGGTGAGGAGCACGTTGGACCCGGAGATGCGCATCGGGTGTAAGGCTACGGCAATGAGGCTGATCGCGATGTTCGGTCCGACGGGAGTCGGCAAGACCGAGGTCGCGGTCGCGGTCGCGAAGCTGCTGCGAGCGCGCGGCGAGGACCCCGTCGCGGTCTCGGCGGACGCGCTGCAGGTCTACCGCGGCCTGCAGACGCTGACCGGCGTCGCGACCGTCGAGCAGCGGCGCGCGCTGCCGCACCGGCTCGTCTGTTTCCTGCCCGTGAGCGAGAGCTTCAGCGCCGGCCGCTTCGCGCAGCTCGCGCACGCCGAGATCGACGCTGTGCTCGCGCAGGGCCGCCGCCCGCTCGTGCTCGGCGGCACCGGCCTCTACCTGCGCGCGGCTCTGACGGACCTCGACCTGCGCCCGCCGCCGGCGCCTGGCGCGCGCGAGCGGCGGATGGCGCAGCTGCAGGCGAGCGGGCCGGCGGCGCTGCACGCCGAGCTCGCTGAGGCGGCGCCGTGGGCCGCGCAGGAGATCGAGCGGGGCGACCGCCACCGGCTCGTGCGCGCGCTCGAGCTGCTCGACGCGGGGCAGCTGCGCGAGCGGGGCCGGCCCTCGCAGCTGTGGACCGCGGAGATGAGAAGGCCGACCCTGCTCGTCGGCCTGACGATGCAGCGAGAGCTGCTCTACGCGCGGATCGATGCGCGGGTCGAGGCGATGGTGGCGGCCGGCGCGCGCGAGGAGGCGTTGCGCGCGGACGCCGCCGGCGCCTCACACACCGCGCGCAAGGCGCTCGGCTTCGAGGAGCTGCTGGAAGGCGACGTGGAGGCGATGAAGCAGCGCACCCGCAACTACGCGAAGCGCCAGCTGACCTGGATGCGCAAGCTCGCGGGCGTGAGCGCGATCGACGTGAGCGGGCGCGATCCGGCTGCGGTCGCGGAGGAGATCGTGGAGCTGTTGGACGCGCAGGGCGCGGACTCGTTCTGAGGCGCAGCCCGCGGACGCCGCGCGCGGGACCGTAGACTCCCGCGGCGATGAGGTTCGAGAAGTGGCAGGCGCTCGGCAACGACTACGTCGTGATCGAGCGCGACGACCTTGCCTTCGAGCTGACTCCCGCGCGCATACGGCGCATCTGCGAGCCTCACTTCGGCGTCTTCTCCGACGGCGTCCTGGTGCTCTCGCGTCCCGAGGAGAAGGCGCGCTCAGGAGAGGACCGCATCGGTGAGGCTGACCGCGCAGGTAAAGACGATCGTGCCGCGGACGAGGCCGTCGTCGCGAGGCTCGAGATCTACAATCCGGACGGCTCGCGCGCCGAGCTGTCGGGCAACGGCGCCCGCGAGGCGATCCTCTACCTCCGCACCCGCGGCTGGACCGAGGCGGACGAGTTCTCGATCCAGACCGACGCGGGCATCGTGAGGCCGCGGATCACCGGCGCCGAGACGTGCCGCGTCGACATGGGCAGGGCGAGCCTGACCTCGAAGGACTACCTCGACGGGCCGCCCGACGGCGCCGGCGAGATCGAAGCGGGAGGGCAGCGCCGGCGCTTTCGCCACGTGAGCATCGGCAACCCGCAGTGCGCGATCGCCGTCGACGACCTGGCGACGCTGGAGGGCCTCGACCTGGGGGCGATCGGCCCGGCGATCGAAGGCGACGCCCGCTTCCCGAACCGCACGAACGTCTCCTTCTACTGCGAGCTCTCGTCAGCGCACGGCGGCGCGGGGCCCGGCGGGGCGCCGGCACGGATACGGGCGCGGATCTTCGAGCGCGGCGTGGGGGAGACGCTCTCCTCGGGCACCGGCGCGTGCGGCGCGGCGATCGCCTACGTGCTCGACGGCGGGGCCGCGGGTGGGCGGGTTCAGGTAGAGGTCGTGCTCGACGGCGGCGAGCTGCTGGTCGAGGTGGGAGAGGACCTGCAAGTCGATCTGACCGGCTGGGCGAAGCCCGTGTTCGAGGGTCGCCTCAGCGAGCTATTCGTCAAGGAGCTGCATGAGACCGAGTGAGCGTTTGAGCCGCATCCCGCCGTACCTGTTCGCCGAGCTGGAGCGCAAGATCGCCGAGAAGAAGGCGGCGGGGGTCGACGTGATCAGCCTCGGGATCGGCGACCCGGACAGGCCGACGCCCGCGCTGATCGTGCAGGCGATGCAGGAGGCGGTGACCGAGCCCGAGACGCACCGCTATCCGAGCAACCGCGGCCGCGAGGACTTCAGGCAGGCGCTGAGCGACTTCTACGAGCGCCGCTTCGACGTGCGGATCGATCCCGAGCGCGAGGCGATGCCCGCGATCGGCGCGAAGGAGGCGATCTTCAACCTCTCGCTCGCCTTCCTCGACCCCGGCGACGCCGCGCTCGCATCCGACCCCGGCTACCCCGTCTACACAGGCGGTCCGCTGATGGCGGGAGGAGAGGCGATCGCGATGCCGCTGCTGCCGGAGCTCGGCTTCACCCCCGACCTCACTGCGATCTCAGCCGAGGACAGGGCGAGGGCGAAGCTGCTGTTCCTCAACTATCCGAACAACCCGACCGGCGCGATCGTGCCGCCCGGCTTCTTCGAGCGCGTCGTGGAGTTCGCGGCTGATAACGAGATCCTCGTCGTCCACGACAACTCCTACTCGGAGACCGTCTACGACGGCTACAGGGCGCCCTCGTTCCTGTCGACCCCCGGCGCGAAGGAGGTCGGGATCGAGGTCTTCTCGCTCTCGAAGGGCTACAACATGACCGGCTGGCGCTGCGCGGCGGTGCTCGGCAACGCGCAGGCGATAGAGACGTTCTGGCGGCTGAAGAGCAACGTCGACTCGGGGCTCTTCGAGGCGGTCCAGCTCGCGGGGATCGCGGCGCTGTCTCCGGACGCGGACGCGGAGGTCGCCTCGATGAACGAGCTCTACCGCATCCGCCGCGACCTCGTCTACGAGGCGCTGCAGAAGATGGGCGTCCACGTGAAGGCGCCGAAGGGCACGATCTACGTGTGGGCGCCGGTGCCCGAGGGCTTCGAGAGCTCGGTCGCATACTGCGAGCACGTGCTCGAGCGGGCGGCGGTCGTGATCTCGCCCGGCAGCGCCTACGGGCGCAGCGGCGAGGGCTGGTTCCGGATCTCGCTGACGACGCCCGACGATCGCCTCCAGGAGGCGGTGAGGCGCCTCGCGGCGCTCTGAGCGCACAGGGAGCGCTTGGCGCAGGGACGACGGAGCGTAAGGACGAGCCTGGCGCGCTCTCGCGGAGCGCTCGCCGGCGTCGCCTTGGCGGCGTCGCGCCGCCCCACTACCCTGTGAGGTGAATGGCAGACCGTCAGCCACGAGCACGACAGCGAGCGCTGTGCATCGCTGCCCTGCCCGACGGCGAGGGGGAGAGCCTCACGGAGCTCGCCGAGCTGCTGCGCACCGCGGGCGTCGCGGTCGCCGGCGAGCTCGTGCAGCGCCGCGACCGGCCGCACCCCGACGCCTACCTCGGCCGCGGCAAGCTCGCCGAGGCCGCCGAGGCCGCGAGGCGCTGCGACGCGAACGTCATCGCCTGCGACGACGAGCTGACGCCTCGCCAGGAGCGAAACCTCGAGCGCGAGCTGAGGCTGCCCGTCGTCGACAGGACCGCGATCATCCTCGACATCTTCGCCTCCCACGCCTCGAGCGCGGAGGGCAAGCTGCAGGTCGAGCTCGCCCAGCTCGAGTACAACCTCGCGCGCATGCGCGGCCTCTGGAGCCACCTCGAGCGGCTCGGCGGCGGCATCGGCACGAGGGGCCCAGGCGAGAGCCAGATCGAGACCGACCGCCGCCTCGCGCGCGACCGGATATCGGCGCTGCGCCGACGGCTGCAGGACGTGAAGCGCTCGCGCGCGGTGATGCGCGCCGAGCGCGAGCGCGCGGCCCTGCCGCAGATCGCGCTCGTCGGCTACACGAACGTCGGCAAGTCGACGCTGCTGAACGCGCTCGCGGCGAGCCTGCCCCGCGCCGGGGCGGCGATGCCGCAGACGAATGACGCCGTCGCGGCTGGCGGCAGCGCCGCGAGCGCTCGCTCCAACGGCCGCGTTCGTGCCGCAGCCTCGACCGTGACGCACGCGAGCGTCGGCGACCGCCTCTTCCACACGCTCGACCCGACGACGAGGACGATCTGGATCGACGGACGCCGGCGGCTGCTGACGGACACCGTCGGCTTCATCCGCAAGCTGCCCCACCAGCTCGTCGACGCGTTCGGCGCGACGCTGGAGGAGACGGCGAGGGCCGACCTGCTGCTGCACGTGCTCGACGCGTCCGCCCCTGAGGAGCGGATGGAGGAGATGCGCGCCGCGGTGCAGGCGACGCTCGAGGAGATCGGCGCAGGGGAGACGCCCCGGATCGTCGTCTGCAACAAGGCTGACCTCCTGGGCGAGCAGGAGCTGGCGGACCTGCGCCTGCGCCACCCGGAGGCGATCCTCGTGAGCGGCAACACCGGCTTCGGCCTCCAGCAGCTCGCCGAGGCGGTCGAGCGCGAGCTGCGTCGCGGGCTGCGCGCGGTCGAGCTGCTGCTCCCCTACAGCGACGGCAGCCGCCTAGCCGAGCTGCACGAGCTCGCCGGCGGCCTCGACCGCCGCGACACGCCCGAGGGCGTGCGCGTGCGCGCGCTGCTGCCGGAACGCCTTGCGGCGCGCTTCGCGCGGTTCGCGGTGGCCTGAGCGGTCGTCGCCGCTGCTCAAGAGCACGCCGCATACAACTGAACGCGTCCCAGGGCACAGGACTCTTCAATTGTTTCTGACTTTTCCCTCCCTTCGGAATGCCGGATCTTGCAGGGCATTGCAGACAGGAGACGTATCTTCACCGCAATGGTGGGGATGTCAGAGTACAGACATCTTCTGACGCTAATCCTTGACCGTCGGGTAAGGCAAGCTATGCTTCGCTGCGCTCGTCCGTCTCGGGGCGCGGTTCGGACCAGGTGGCGAGCGGGGTCGGAATGCAGCGAGGGATGGTTCTCAGTTCAGATAACCGTCCAAGGCGTGGGGTCCAGGAGAGCCAATGACGACGAGGAGATCGCAGTTGGGTCGCAGGAGCGGGAGCAGTCTCGCTCGGCGAGCGCGCCGGCAGCGCGAAGCGCGCTCGGCGGCCGTGGCGGCGATCGCATCGCCTCGCTCTGTGCTCACTTGGCCGCTACGCCGTGGATTCGACTCAAAGGAGAAGAATCAGCATGCGACTCATCAAGCTGCTGGGGCTGGCGTTCATGGCAACGCTGGCGTTCAGCGCAATCGGAGCGCTCGGCGCGGGTTCTGCGTCGGCGTTATTATTCTTAACGAGCGGTGGTGCCTCGACGACGTTCACCGTTTTAAATTTAAACACAAGCACCAAACCGGCCGTACTCGAAACAAAAGGCGGCCAGAAAGTCGAATGTGAAGGCGTCGTCGGCAGCGGTACGATTTTAAATAAAACGGACCTTTCACATAAAATCGTATTTACATTCCATAAATGTAAAGCGAGCTTCGGTTCGACCTGCAGCTCTGCCGGCGAACCGTCAGGCTTAATTAAAACCTTATCGCTACGCGGATTACTGGTAACACTATTAAATGGCAAATACGGCATCGAGACTGTGTCAGAAAAAGGCACAACAGGAGATTTGGCTGAATTCAAATGCTCCGGGCTCATTGGAGAAGTGACTACAGTTGTCACTGGTAGCGTCGTGGGCGAATTCACCGAAACCAAAGCTGAATCAGAAGTACTGAAAAAGGAGGCAAAGGTAGAATTCGCAAAGGGCGTCAACGCTGGTGAAGCCAAGATCAAGGACTACTGGACGTTAGAAGGCGTCGTCTCGGCGACGTTGACGTCGAAACTCTCTGGCGCTGTCGTTGAAACAGCGGAATCCAACGAGCAGGCCGTAGGGGATGTGAGTCCTGCTGTGGAAGTGAAGTTCTGCCACGGCTAGCCTCATGCCAGGCTTAGCTGTAGGCAAGTAGATAGTCAGGTCCGGTAGGGTGGCTGTCAGGCATATCACGCTGCAGCCACCCACCGGGCCGGCTTATGACGAAAAATTTGGGCTGTCGGACTTGCACGACTAGGCGATGCATGCTATAACTTTTGGTCTGGTTGTCCGAGCTCAAGTGAGGAGCGCATGGGGATGAGAGGGAATGCGGGGATGGAAGGCGATCGCTGGCAGGCTGTAGGCGCAGAGCTGCGTCATGCGACGTGGCGGTTGGTGCGCAACGTGTGCGCGGTCAATGTCATGATGCTGGTCGTGATGTTTGTGCTCGTCTCGCAGGCGCGTGCGGTCGAATTTGGCAAACAGGGCACCGGCGCCGGAGAATTGGGCGAAATCGGTGGGCTCGCCGTAAGCGAAGCGGACGGCGAGCTGTATGTCCTGGATCGGATAATCAACCACCGCGTGGACGTGTTCACAGCGGAAGGCACGTTCTTGAAGGCGTGGGGCTGGGGTGTCGCTGACGGTAAAGAAGAACCGGAGACTTGCACGAGCGTGTGCCTCGAAGGATTGAGCGGGACTGGCGCGGGTGAGTTCGGCTCGGAAGCGCGGGGGATCGCGGTCGACAATGCTTTCGACGGCTCGTTTGGCGATGTCTATGCCGTCGACGAGCGCAACAGCCGCGTCGAGAAGTTCGGTCCCGGAGGAGAATTCCTCCTGGCGTTCGGGCGAGAAGTGAACCTATCGAAGATCACTGTGCGCAAGGAAGAGGAAGCGCGCAAAGAATTGGTCACGGTCACGCGACAGGAAGAAGACGTCTGCACCGGTGCCCCGGGGGACGAATGTGGAGCCGGCAGCCCAGGCGAAGGCGAAGCTGCGTTCGAATTCGCCGGTAGAGGAGAGCCGATCGCAGTTGGCAGCACGGGGGTCGTCTATGTCGGTTCCAGAGGTCGTGTGGAGGAGTTCGGCGAAGAAGGAGAATTCCTGCGATCGGTGGGCGTGCACAACGCAAACGGCGAACAGCTCGCAGGCATCGAAGCTGTTGCCGTGGGCGGATTCGGCAACATCTTCGTGATCGCCGAAGGCGAACCAAAGGTGCTGGAGTATGAAGAAGCGTCGGCAGGCGTGTTGACGTTGCTGCATGCTCTGGCCGCCAGCGAACCGGAAGCGCTCGCCTACGATGAACAGGACTCCGTGTTGCTCGTCGAAGACGGTGGCAGAACTCCTGAAAGGCACTTCTTTGAGTACGACGCGGGCGGTCCGCAGACGGAGGCGTTTCCGGGTAACGTTGCCGCGCATGGTGAATCTGACGGGATCGCGTGGGACGAAAAGACCGGCGAACTGTATTTTGCGTCGATCTTCAACAGCCCGGGTGTGATCAAGAGCTTGCCGTTGCCTCCGCCGGGACCGCTGGTGACCGAACACGCCGTCCAGCCGCATCCGCGCGGGAGCGTTACGTTCACCGCGAAGGTCGATCCGGAGGGCAGCGGCACCGAAGTCTGGTTCGAATACGAAGCCTCGCCGGGTGTGTGGGCATCGACAACGGCGCAGCGGATAGCGGGCGAAGTGAGCAAAGAACCGAACTTCAACGAAGAAACCGTCGACGAACACGGCAAACCGCTGGAAGCGACCGTCGAAGGATTGGCGGCCGGCAAGACCTACAACTACCGCGCGCACGCGATCAACGGCAACGGCGTCGCGGAGCCGGCGGGGACATTCGCGACGCTGCCGGCCGCATCGATAGACAGCGAGTCGGTAAGAGATGTGACCGCTGAAGGCGCGACGCTCGAAGCAGAGATCAACCCGCTCGACTCGGCCACAAGCTACTGGTTCGAATATCGGCCCCAAGGGTCCAGCTCCTACACGTCGACGGCGGTCGGTCACCTTGCGGCAGGCGAAGCCGACATAGCGGTGAGTGCGCACGTCAGTGGGTTGGCGCCGCACACCACCTACGGCTTCCGACTTGTCGCAGAAAACGCGTTTGCGGAAGGCGCAGCGGCGGTCCACGGCGAGGAACGGGCGTTTGTCACGCAGTCCGTCGGGGCGCCGATGCGGCTGCCGGACGGGCGCGGCTGGGAAATGGTCTCGCCCGTGAACAAGCAGGGTGCCTCCTTCGAATCGATTCCATTCAACGGCGGTCTGATCGAGGGAGCTGCTGAAGGCGACGGGATCACCTACCTTGCCACGGCCGCCAGCGAACCGTCGCCCCCCGGCGAACCGAGCCCCGAGTGGGTGCAGATCCTTTCCCGACACGGCGCCACGGGCTGGAGCTCGCGCGATATAGCGAGCCCGCACGAACAGGAGTGGGGCACACTGGAAGGCCATTTCGCGGAGTTTCTCGCGTTCTCGCCCAATCTCTCGGTCGAGCTGGTGGAACCGCAAGGCGACACGCTTTTGGGTGGCGCGACCGAACGCACTCCGTATTTGCGACGACAGGTGCTCTGCGAACAGGGGACAACCGCCAACGGCTGCTATCTGCCTCTCCTGAACTCCGAAGACGTCACGAGCGGCGAAAAATGGGGCGGGCCGCCAGGTCAGCTGCGCGGAGCGGTGCACTACGTCGGATCGACGTCTGATCTCAGCCACCTCGTGCTGCAGTCGGAAGTGCCGCTTACGACCGGTGCGAGTGGTCCGGGCACGTATGAGTGGTCGGCAGGGAAGCTCGCCCTAGTCAGTCTGCTGCCAGGAGCACCGGCACATCCCGCGAGTTGCCCTGCTGTGAGCGAACCACGCCGTCGCCATATGATTTCGAGCGACGGAGATCGCGTGATCTGGGAAGACCGCTGTGAAGGTGAACATCTGTACATGCGCGAGGCAGCAGGCGATCGCACCGTGCAGCTCGACGTGGTGCAGGGGGGGTCCGGTAGCAGTGAAGTACGGCCTGAATTCCAAGACGCCAGCAGCGACGGTTCGCGAGTGTTCTTCAGCGACAGGCAGCAGCTGACCGCCGATTCGCATGCTGGCTCCGGCATGCCTGATGTGTATGTATACGAAGCAGATTCGGATTCGAGCCTGCAACCCGGGCTCGTACGCGACATCACCGTGCCCGTACATGCCGGCGAACGCGCCAACGTGCTCGGCACGATCCCAGGCGTCTCGACGGATGGGTCGGTCGCATATGTGGTGGCAGGCGGCGTGCTCAGCGAAGCCGCGAACGAACGCGGCGAATCGGCGCAGCCCGGACAGCCGAACCTTTATCGCATACAGCGCATCGACGAAGCTGGCCATGTGAACTGGAAGGCCACGTTCATCGCGACGCTCTCCGCGAAAGACGAACCTGACTGGACCACGAAGCTATCCGGGTTGACCTCGGGGCTATCTGAGAACGGGCAATGGCTTGCGTTCATGTCGGATCGCTCGCTGACCGGTTACGACAACCGTGATGCAATGAGCGGTCAGCGTGACGAGGAGGTGTTTCTATACGATGCTTTCTCACGAAGGCTGGTGTGCGCGTCCTGCGATCCGAGCGGTGCACGGCCGCGCGGAATCGAACGCGTCGGCGAAGGGCTCGGTCCGTTGATAGATGGTCAGCACATCTGGAGAGGCCAGTGGCTTGCGGCGCTGATCCCAGGCTGGGACACGATGGAACTGGGTGCCGGCGTCTACCGGTCTCGCTATCTCTCCGACAGCGGGCGGCTGTTCTTCGACAGCGTCGACGGGCTCGTATCGCAAGATGTGAACGGGACCTCAGACGTGTACGAGTACGAGCCGACGGGAGTCGGCAACTGCAGCAGCGGCGCGGAAACATTCACCGGATCCACCTCGGGCTGCGTGGCTCTGATCTCTTCAGGCACATCGACGACGGAATCGGTGTTCCTGGATGCGAGCGAAAGCGGCGACGACGTGTTCTTCCTCACGGCGGCGAAACTTGCACCGCAGGATGCCGACGACGCCTATGACGCCTATGACGCCCACGTCTGCGGATCGCGATGGGAATGCCCACCGCCGGTCCGTAATCCATCGTCGCCATGTGAATCCGAGGCAACGTGCAGAGCGCCCACGCCGTCATTCACGGCTGGCGAGCTGAGTCCTGACCTGTCGATCAAATCAGGGGGCAGCAACGGCCGGAAGGCGGGCCACAGAAAGCTGCGGAGGGGTGGCAGAGCTCGCTGTGGGGCGCGCGACCGGCGGATTAAGAATGCGCGCAGACGCAAGAAGGCGCTGGCGCGCTGTCGCAGATCGCGGCGGAGTCGGCGGCAGGCGTTGCGCTCCGGACGCTGAGGAGGAGAGCGATGAGGAGATCGGGCATAGCGGTGCTTTCGGCGGTCATGCGGCTGGCAGCTACATCATTCGTGGTCTTGGCGTTCGTCATGGTCGGGTCTAGTCTGGCTCGCAGTGCCGAGCCGTGGTGGCATGTGTACGCCGGGGCGCGCCCGACGGCGATACCTGCGCACGCGAAGACCGCCGAACAGGAAATTACGACGGGGGAAACCGAATTCGTTGTTGCGAGGGTGGAAGTCGAAGGCCATCCTGTCGCGTGCCTGACGAGCGAACTTATTGCTAACGCGATGGCCGCCAATCCTGAAACTCGCGAATCTCTCTGTGTAGGGTTCGCGCAGGCAGAAGTGGCAGACGACGCTGAACAGTTGCAGGGTCTGTTGAACGGCTACTACGGCGGGAGTGTCGTGGAAGTGGCCGGAAAGGCGGGAGGTCCCGGGAAGGTCGGGAAAGGCGAACCGTTGATCGTGACGGCTCCTGAACGGGGTATAGCGCCAATCAATACCATTGCCGTATTCGGCAGCATGTCTACGGACGTTATAGAGGAAGGCGGCAGCGGCAAGATCGTCCTGCAGGCGTTCAACTTGGGGGACGCACCTATCAACGGCGAAGAAGATCCGGTGGTCTTGACCGACAAGCTGCCGGCGGGTCTGGTTGCGGGCGGCATGGCGGGCGCGACGGGGAAGTCCTTCTTCCCCGAAGAAGGCCGTGCGGAATCGCTGACCTGCTCCGTTGCGACTGTGAGCTGTACGTTCAAAGGCGTGCTGCAGCCCTATGAACGCCTTGAAGTCGTGGTCTGGGTGACGCGGACCGGCGCAACCGAAGCCAGCGAGGCGAACGAAGCGGAAGTCAGCGGCGGTGGCGCCGCTACGGCGAGCGCCAGCGTGCCGGTGACGCTTGGAGAAGGGCCGGTGGCGTTCGGAGTGGAAGCCTTTGAAGCCGAGCCCGAAGAAGCAGGCGGCGCGCCGGCGACGCAGGCGGGGGCGCATCCGTTCCAGCTCACGACGATGCTGCGGTTCAACGAGTCGGGCGACGTGCCGTTTCAGCCTGCACAGCCACGCAATTTGACCGTGAACCTGGCCGCGGGATTTGTGGGCAATGCGGCGGCGACGCCGAAGTGCAGCTATGCAACGTTCTCTAGGCAGGAAGGCTCGATAAACGAATGTCCGGCCGACACCGCGGTTGGCGTTGCAAGCCTTGGCGTCGTCGCGTTCCAACCGCCGGCGTCCGGCTTTTCCGCAGGGTCGGTGCCTGTCTTCAATCTCACGCCCGCGTCGGGCGAGCCGGCGCGGTTCGGATTCATCGCTGCAAAAGTGCCGGTGGTCTTCGATACGCATCTGCGAGCCGGCGGCACCTATGGGGTGACGGTTACTGTCCAGAACCTGCCCGAGTCTGCGGCGTCGCTTTCGAGTGTCGTGAGTCTGTGGGGTACGCCAGGTGATCCGGCGCATAACCGCTCGCGCGGCACCGAGTGTCTGTTGAATGGCGAGCAGGAAGGCTGCGGTCCCTCGCTCAGCTCTGAAAAGCCGTTCCTGACGTTGCCGAGCGCGTGTGTGCCGTTGCGGAGCTCGGTCGTGGCGCAGTCGTGGGCGCCGGGCGCCGAACCGCTGCCGCTCGTCGAATCGTCCCACCAAGACGTCATCGATGGCTGCAACCGCGAGGGCTTCGAACCGGGCCTGGAAGTGCAGTCGAGCTCGAGCTCTGCGTTCTCGCCGACCGAACTGCAGGTGCATCTGGAAGTGCCGCAGCAGACGAGCGAAGTGCCGGGCGGCGTCTCTGAGGCGGACGTGCGCAACACGACCGTGACGCTGCCTCCGGGGCTGCAGGTCAACCCGGCCGCTGCGGGTGGGTTGGAGGCGTGCAGCGAGGCGCAGATCGGCTATGCGGGCAGTGCCGATCCTCAGACGGGCGAGCTGCTGTTCGCCGAAGAATCGCAGGCTGAACGCGACGGCGAAGTACCGCACCGCTATGGCTGTCCGGAAGGCAGCAAGATCGGGACGGTGCGTGTGAAGACGCCGCTGCTGGAAGAAGAACTGACTGGCGCGGTCTATCAGGCGGCGCAGGGGGCTAACCCGTTCGGGTCGCTGCTGGCGGTGTATGTCGTGGCCGAAGCGCCGAAGACCGGTGTGCGGATCAGGCTTGCGGGCAAGGTGCAGGTCGAACCCAATGGACAGCTTGTGTCGACGTTTGACAACACGCCGCAGACGCCGTTCGAAGACTTCCAGTTGAAGTTCTTCGGCGGCGGCAAGGCGCCGCTGGCGACGACAGGCTGTGGCAGCTATGAGACGACGAGCGTGTTCGAATCGTGGGCGGGCGGCGCGCCGGTGAGCCCGTTCACGGCGCCGTTCTCGGTCTCGAGCGGCCCAGGCGGCGGCTCCTGCGCGAGTGTCGGCGGGTTCACGCCTGGGTTCGTCGCCGGCAGCGTGAACAAAGCTGCGGGCGGGTTCACGCCGTTCGTGACGCGGCTGTCCCGTGACGACGGCGAACAGACGCTGAGCACCGCGAGCGTGACGCTGCCGCGCGGACTGCTGGGAATGATCTCGAAGGTGACGCCCTGCAGGGAAGCGCAGGCGAACGTCGGCGCCTGCCCGCTCGCGAGCAGGATCGGGCATGTGAGGGTCGCCTCTGGCGTCGGCAGCGAACCGCTCGTGTTGCCCGAACCCGGCCGGGGCGAAGATCCGGTCTACCTGACCGGTCCCTACAAGGGCGCGCCGTTCGGCCTCTCGATCGTCGTGCCCGCCGAAGCCGGTCCGTTCGACCTGGACGAAGGCGGGCATCCTGTCGTGGTGCGCGGGAGGATCGAGGTGAACCCGATCACCGCTCAGATCTCGATTGCTACCGACCCGGCGCCGACGCGGCTGCAGGGCATTCCGCTCGACGTCCGCGACGTCGAAGTGGTAGTCGACAAGCGAGGGTTCACGTTCAATCCGACGAGCTGCGCTACGACGAAGGTGCTCGGCACGATCGGCTCGAGCGAAGGATCGAGTGCGAAGGTCTCGAGCCCGTTCCAAGCCTTCGACTGTGCGAGCCTGCGCTTCAGGCCGTCGTTCAGGGCGTTCACGCGCGCGCGGCACAGCAAACGCAAGGGCGCGTATCTGCAGGTCGTCGTGAGGTCGGGCTCGGGACAGGCGAACATCGGCAGGGTGCACGTGAGGTTGCCGAAAGTGCTGCCTTCGCGGCTTGCGACGTTGAAACTGGCGTGCAGCGAAGCTCAGTTCGCGAAGAACCCCGCGAGCTGCCCCGCAAGCTCGTTCGTCGGCACCGCGAAGGCGACGACGCCGGTGCTGCCGGTGCCGTTGACGGGGCCGGCGATCTTCGTCTCCCACGGCGGCGCGGCGTTCCCGAACCTGGACGTCGTGCTGCAGGGCGACCATGTGACGCTCGACCTGGTGGGCAGCACGTTCATCAGCAAAGGCGTGACGACCTCGACATTCGCCGAAGTGCCGGATGCGCCGGTGAACCGGTTCGTGCTGACCCTGCCGGAGGGACCGCACTCGGCGCTCTCGGCGAACGGCAACCTCTGCAAGGAGAAGCCGAGGATGCCGACGACGATCACCGGCCAGAATGGGGCGATGATCAAACAGAGCACGAAGATCACCGTCCTCGGCTGCAAAGGCGGAAAGGCGAGGAAGGGCAAGCGGGCCGGCAGGGGCCGGCACCGCAGGCACGGATAGCTCGGACCATTGCGCGGAGCAGGCTACTCGGCGGAGCAGGCTGCTGCGCAGAGGCAGCGGCGGGAGAGAGACGCGCTACCTGTCGTCGCCGCTGCCCGAGAGGACGCCGCGTTCCTGACGGGAGAGCAGCTTCTCGAGGTTCGCCTGGGCGATCTGGTCGAGGTCGAGGCCGAGCTCGGTCGCGAGCTGGGCGACGTACCAGAGCACGTCGCCGAGCTCTCTGCTGAGCGCCTGCCTGCGCTCGTCGCTGACGCTGCCGCCGTCGTCTCTGATCGTCTTCTTGACGTGCTCTGCGACCTCGCCCGCCTCGCCTGCGAGTCCGAGCGCAGGGTAGGCGAGCCACGCCTGCCGCGGGTATCCGGCGGTGCGGCGGGAGCGGCGCTGGTACTCGGAGAGGTCGATGGTCGCTGATCCTATGCCAATGCGGACCGAAGGCTGGGTGGGAGGGCGCACTTGCGGGGCACGCTCTGAGCCGGCTATGTCCCGCCTGAATGCAGAAAAAGCCTAGATTTTCTGCATTTCTATGCAGAAAAAGCATAGTTTTTTTGCATAGCATACATTTCTGCTAGGGTTTTGGTGTGAACGAGGGCCAGCTGACTCGGGCCTTGGCGGCTGGAAATGCGTGGTGGCGCGACCCACGGTGGGAGCGCGATGACCGCGATCTGCGCGCGCTCGCGGCGACGACTCTCGACTACGAGCCCTCGCCGCTGTCCGACATCGCGCCAGACGGCCTCTACGTGCTGCGCGGACCTCGGAGGGTCGGCAAGAGCCTCGAGACGAAGCGGGCGATCTCGCAACTGATCCGGCGTGGAGTCGAGCGACGCAGCATCATCCACTTCGCCTGCGACGAGCTGCGGCGAGGCGATCTGCGGCGCCTCGTGAGCGCGGGACGCGACGTGCTGACGCGCGCGTTGGAGGGCCCTCGCCACTGGTTCCTGGACGAGATCACGAGCGTCCCCAAATGGCCGGAGGCGATCAAGTGGTTGCGCGACAACACCGCGTTCGGCGAGGACTGCGTCGTGCTGACCGGGTCGTCGGCGCGCGACCTCGCCGAGGCCCAGAAGCAACTGGCCGGCCGGCTTGGAGGCGCGGGCCACTCCGACCGCCTGCTGCTGCCGATGAGCTTCCGCCGGTTCGCGATCGCGATGGGCATGGATGCGGTGCCTGAGCCGGAGCCGGTGCGGGTGCGCGACTTCCTCTCGCGGACGGTGGCTGCGGCCTGCGAAGAGATGATTCCCTGGCTCGACGAGCTGCTGTCGCTCTGGGAGCTCTACCTGCGGGTGGGCGGCTTCCCGCGCGCGGTGAGCGATCACCTCGCGCACGGGCGCGTGCAGGACGACTTCACGCGAGCGCTCTGGGACGTCGCCTCCGGCGAGGCGCTGCGCGGCGCGGGCACGACGCCAGCCCAGGTGCAGGCGATGCTGGCGCGGCTGACGAAGAGCCTTGGCAGCCCGCTTGCGATGGAGTCTCTGCGTGAGGACATGGGGGTGGAGAGTCCCCACACCGCGAAGGCGCGCCTTCAGGATCTGGTCTTCGCCTATCTGGCGTGGCCCTGCCATCGGCGGCTGGGAAGCGCGCCAAGGCTCTCCGGGAGGTCGAAGTACTACTTCATCGACCCGTTGATGGCCGGTCTCGCGCCGCTGCGTGCGGCCGTGCCGCTCTTGGAGGCAGATGTGTCGGCGCTGACCGAGCAGCAGCTGGGCCTCGAACTGCTCCGCAGCGTAGAGCGCGAGCAGGCGGGCGCCTATGCGCATTTCAGCGACGTGATGTATGAGAAGACGGCTACGAAGGAGCTCGACTTCTGCGGCCCCCGCTTCGGGGATCTCGGCTTCGAGGGCAAGTACGTCGACTCCGGCTGGCGGCGCGAGGCGCAGACGGTGAGATCGGCTGCCGGCCGCGGCGTGTTGGCGACGCGGGGGCTGCTCGACACCGACGGCGACGTGTGGGCCGTCCCGGCGCCTTTCATCGCGTGGATGCTGAACGACTGAGAGATGGGCGTGCGCAATCTCGACGCCGGCCGAGACGGCGAGCTGATCTCACATGCGACATCGGCCGTCGGTGACGCGGCTTACTGCACGCCGGCCGCGCGGCGGGCGGCTAGGTGGGCCTGCTGCTCGAGCGCGTCGTCCAGCGGGGCGAGCTGCGCGGGGTCGATGCGCAGGGCGGTTGCGATGAGCCAGTCGGCGAACCAGGCGTTCTTGGGCAGCAGCGGGCCGTGCAGGTAGGTGCCGATGACGCTGCCGCTGACAGCGCCCTCGAAGCCGCTGCGCCCGTCGTTGCCGAAGCCTCTGACGACCTTGCCGAGCGGGGCCTGGCGCGGGCCGAGATGGGTGCGACCGCCGTGGTTCTCGAACCCTGCGAGCAGGCGGGGGGAGGCGGAGTCAGGGTGCGAGCGGCGATCCGGCGGGCCGGGCCAACTGACGCCGGAGGCGCTATCCATGTTGATGTCGATGGCGACGTTGCCGATGAGGCGCGGCCCCGGCTGACGCACCGTGACCGCGTCGAGCAGGCCAAGGCCCTGGATCTCCTGCTGGGGGCTCAGCTGATAGGAGCGGCCGAGCAGCTGGTAGCCGCCGCAGATGCCGAGCACGACGACGCCCGCCTCTGCCGCAGCCCTGAGCGCGTCGCCCTTTACCTGCACGAGGTCCCTTGCGCAGAGCAGCTGGTCGCGGTCCTGGCCGCCGCCGATGTAGATGAGGTCGTGCTGGCTGGAGTGGAGCGGCTCGCCGAGCAGGCAGTTCGTCTGCTGGTAGCGGATGCCCCGCCACTGGCAGCGCAGCTCGAGCATGAGCAGGTTGCCGCGGTCGGCGTAGATGTTGAGCAGGTCTGGGTAGAGCGCGCAGACGCGCAGGGTGCGGTTGGAGTCGCTCACGACCATCTCCCGTTGGCGGCGCCGCGCCTGACGAGCAGGCTGCGCAGCTGCAGCATCGCGGTGTAGGTGGGGAGCGCGTAGAGCGTCTGATCCTGACCCGCCGGCGGCCTGTTCGCGGCGGCGGCGGCGAGCGCGGCGGCGATCGGCTCGCAGACCTCGATCGCGCTGGTCGGCACGCCCGCGTACTTGAGGCGCAGCGCGAGCTCTTGCGCCCTGGTGCCGGCGCAGATGACGTGGCGCACCCGGCCTGCGAGCGCCTCGAAGTCGGCGTCCCAGATCCAGGAGACGTCCCTGCCGTCGGCGACGTTGTCGTTGAGGATCCCAAGCAGGTCGTGCTGGCCTTGCTGCAGCGCGAGCGTCCTGAGCACCTCGTTGGCGCCGACGGGGTTCTTGACGAGCATGATCCGCAGCGGGCGCGTATCGACGGTGAGCAGCTCCGCGCGCCCGAACGCTGCCCTGCTCTGGCCGAGCGCGGCGGCGATCTGCTGGGGCTGCGCCTGCAGCGCGCCGGCGAGCGCGGCGGCGGCGAGCGCGTTGTAGACGTTGTAGAGGCCCGGCAGCGGCAGCTCCACGCGCACGGCGCCGTGAGGCAGCGTGAGCGTGAAGCTCGAGCTCTCGACGCCGTTGAGCTGGATCTTGGAGGCGTGGACCTGGGGCTGAGGGCGGCGCTGGCCGCAGGATGGGCAGTGGTAGCGGCCGAGGTGCCCGAGATATACGGCGTCGAAGACGTAGGCGGCGCCGCAGCTGCGGCAGCGCTTCGCGTCGGCGGCGTGGCCGAGGCTCTGCAGGGCGACCGAGTCGTCCTCGATCCCGAAGTAGAGGACCCGATCGCGGTGACGGCCGAGGTCTGCGACGAGCGGGTCGTCGGCGTTGAGCAGCAGCTGCGCCTTCGCGCCCGCGCCTGCTGTGACGGTCTGCTGCCAGCGCTCCGCGATCGCATCGAGCTCGCCGTAGCGGTCGAGCTGGTCCCTGAAGAGGTTGCAAAGGACGACGACGCTGGGGCTGAGCTGCTCTACGAGCGGCGAGAGCCACGCCTCGTCGACCTCGAAGAGGCCGAGCTGCCGGGCGATCTTGTGATGAGACCCCACCCGCGCCGGCCGCCCTGCCGCCTGCATGAGGCTCGCGGCGACGCCGCCCGGCATGTTCGCGCCGGCGCTGTTGTGCACGAGCGAGACGCCTTGGCGCTGCAGGATGCTCGCGGCGAGCGCCGAGGTGGTGGTCTTGCCGTTCGTCGCGGAGACGACGACGCTGCCCTGCGGCAGGCGCTTTGCGAGCAGCGAGATCGCGTCCGGGCGCAGCCTGTTGAGGACGACGCCAGGCACCGACGTGGCGCCGCCGCCGCGCAGCTTGGAGAGCGCGCCGGCGAGGCGCGCGGCGGCGATCGCGGAGGGGAGGGGGAGCGCGCTCCCGGGCTGGTCCTTGGGGCTGGAGTGCGAGGGGGGCTCACGGCTTCGCATCCGTGGCTGGGAGTGCGAGGGGGGCTCACGGCTTCGCATCCGTGGCTGGGAGGGGGAGGGCGCTCACAGGTCCGTCCCTGGAGGCACGAGCACGTCGACTGCCGCTGGCAGCGCCCTGATCGTGACGGGCAGCTCGCCGATCGGGTCGCCGTCGGCGTAGACGGTGAACTGCCGGTCGGCGGCGATCTGCAGCTCGCGCCCGCGCAGCACCTGCACCTGAGGATCGTTGACGTGAGTGCCCTTGAACACCTTCGGCAGGATCCTCGTGAGGAAGCGCAGCTTTGGCATCTCCTGCAGGAAGACGACGTCGAGCAGGCCATCCTGGAGGCTCGCGTCCGGCGCGGCGTACATGCCGCCGCCGTACGCCTTCGAGTTGGCGGCGCCGACGCTGTAGCCGCTGAAGCCGATCCGCTCGCCATCGAGCAGAAGCTCGAACCTGGCGGGGCGCCAGCGCATGAGCGCCCTGAGCGCGCCGTAGGCGTAGACGAGCTGGCCGAGGCGGGCGGGCGCTCCGTTTGCGATCTCGTTCGCCTGAGAGTCGAAGCCGACGGAGGCGATGCCGACGAACGCGCGACCGGCGACCTCGCCGAGGTCGAGCGCGACGCTCTGGCCTTCGGCTATGACGGAGCATGCCTGGACGGGGTCGGCAGGGATGCCGAGCACCCGGACGAGGTCGTTTCCGCGACCGCCAGGCAGCAGCCCGAGCAGCGCGCCCTCGATCCCGCGCACCGCGTCCGCGACGGCCCCGATGAGACCGTCGCCGCCGAGCACGACGACGACCTCGCCCGCCTTCGCCGCGGCGGCGGCGAGCTGCCTGGCGTGGGGGAGGTCCCTCGTCGTCTCGATGCGCGCCTGCAGGCGGTGACGCTCGCGCAGCGCGCTGAGCACCGGTCCCGCGGCGCGGCCCGCGCGGCCGCCGCCCGCGGCGGGGTTGACGAGCAGGCAGACGGGGCGGTCCACGGGCGAAGGGTATTGAGCGGGGCGGGGAAGGCGTTTGGGGAGAGCGTTTGGGCAGGGCGGGGAAGGTTTGGGCAGGGCGAGGAGAGCGCCGTGGGGGCGAGCACGGTGAAGCGGTCGTTTCGCTTCCTTAAGACTCTGCGAAGACGCGGCGCCCGCCGGCTCGAGGCGGTCTATCCTGCGCGCGTGCCCCTGTCCACACCTCGGCTGTCGCGGCGGTGCGCGGCGCGACGCCTCTGGCTGGTGGGCGTGACGGCTTGGGCGACGGTCGCGCTCGCGGGCTGCGGCGGCTCGCGCCCGTCGTACGCGCACAGCGGCGTGAAACGCAGCCGCTCCGTCGCCTCGACGAGCGCGGCGAAGGACGGCGTCTGCCGCAGCGCGAAGCAGCCGCGCCCGAAGGGCCCGCAGCACCTGCGGCGGCCGACGCTGCGGCTCGACGCGACGAAGAGGTACGTCGTGAGGCTCGCGACGAACTGCGGCGCGATCGAGATCGCGCTCGACGTGACGAGGACCCCTGCGGTCGCCGCCTCCTTCGTCCACCTCGTGAAGATCGGCTTCTACGACGAGCTGACCTTCCACCGCGTGATCTCCGGCTTCATGATCCAGGGCGGCGATCCGAACGGCGACGGCACCGGCGGCCCCGGCTACACGGTGATCGAACGCCCGCCGGCGAACGTCCGCTACACGCGCGGCACGGTCGCGATGGCGAAGGCCGAAGGGGACCCGGCCGGCACGGCGGGCAGCCAGTTCTTCATCGTGACGGGCGAAAACGTCGACCTGCCGCCGCAGTACGCGGTGCTCGGCAGGGTGATCGGCGGCGAGCACACGATCGCGGCGATCTCCGCGGTGCCGACGACCGCAGGGGCGGACGGCGAAGACAGCGCGCCGAGCACGCCGGTCGTGATCAGGGCGGCGACGGTGACCGTCCGGCAGTGATCGTCGGGCAGGCGCGGACGACTTGACGGCGATGGCTTGGCGGTGACGCGCTGCAGAGCGGGCCGTGAGAGCGGGTCGCCGAAATGCTCTCAGCCTGCGCCGGCGCGCTCGCGCAGCGCGCGATCGCGCTTGCGGCGCCCGACGAGCACGAGCACCGCGACGAGCGCGATCGCGAGGAAGAAGCCGAGCAGCACCGCCGGCGCGACGCCGACGCCGCCGAACGGCAGCGCTATCAGCTCGACGATCCCGAAGCAGATCGCGAGCACGACGAGCACGAGCAGCACGATGAGCAGGATGCCCCTGATGCGCGGCAGGACGCCCGCGCTCGAGGGCGGCACGAGCAGGCCCATCGCGCGCAGCGCGAGCATCTGGCGCCCGCTCGGCGGTGTCTGCCCAAGCCGCTGCACCGCGTCCTTGAGGTCGCCGGCGCGCCGCTCCGCGAGCGCGAGCGAGGCGTCGGCCATGCGCCTGATCTGCATCCGCTCCTGCGGCCTCGCGGCGGCGATCGCGCGCTGGAAATAGGCCCTCGCCTCCGTGGCCTCGAACCGCTCCGAGGCACGGGCGCCGAGGATCGCGAGCGCCGCCGCCTTGTACTTCGTCTCCGCCTGCAGCTGCTCGTCGGAGCGCTCCTGTAGCGCTTCGATCGCGGCGAGGGCGCCGCGCTGCTCGATCCTGATCTGACGCTGCTTGGGCGGCATCGCCGCGCCATTCTACGGTGCGGGCGCCGCTTGCGCGACCGGCTCGCCTCGCCTATCCTCGTTGTGATGACCTGGAGGGTCCACCGCACGCCGAGAGCGCTGCTGAGCCTGCTGGCTGCCGCGTTCCTGGCGGCGTCTTCGATCGCGCCCGCCGGCGCGTTCGCCGCGTCGGCGGCCGGCTCGCGGGGAGGGGGCGGCGCCCAGCAGGGCGGCGGCACGAGCACGTCGGCTGCGGGCGGCGCGACGACGGGCGGGGCGGCCGAAGGCGGGGGCGCCGCCGGGGGCGGAGCCGCGAGCGGGGGGGCCGCCGGTGGCGCAGCTGCACACGGGGGAGCCGCGAACGGCGGAGCTGCAAACGGGGGAGCCGCGAACGGGGCAGCCGAAGGCGTGGGCGGCAGGCGCGCGATCGAAGAACCGACGAGGCTCGGCACGGCGCCGATCGTGCTCGGGATGGGCGGCGCCGCGGCGCTGATCGGCTTGATCGCCTTCTTCATCATGCGCGATGCGCGCAGCCATGCGCCCGTGCCAGAGGGCGGGATCGAGGCGGGCTCGAAGATGCTGGGCGTCGACCACGCGCGCAAGCGCCGCGCGAAGGCGAAGGCGGCGCGCCAGCAGCGCAAGCGCAACCGCTGAGGGCTCAGCGCGTCGCGGGCTGCCGCTGCCGGCGCGCGGGCAGGCGCACACGGGGAGGGGAGGCCGGCGCGCCATGAGGGCCGCGACGGCGGGGCGTGCCGAGGGGGCCGCGCGGATGTGGCGTCCTCGGCGGGACCTGCGGCGCCCTGATGCCGCCGTCGCCGTCGTCGGAGGAGCTGCCCGCCTCGTCCTCGCCCTGCTTGCCGTCGGAGCGGAACGGCAGCCAAAGCATGAGCGCCGCTATCGGAATCTTGACGGCGGCTACGAGGAAGACGAGCAGCCAGGGCGACATCTCATCGATCCTACTACCCGGTCGCGGCTGCTTCGAAAGCCTCGGGCGTGTCCGCCGGCGGTCACGGCGCTTCGCGCCGGCCGTCGCGCGCATCGCCGGATCGTGGGTTTCATCCCAAGCGCGGCGTAGCGTCCGGCGCATGGTCCAGACCGTGCAGGGAGAGTTGCCAGTGTCGCTGTCCGGCGCTGATAGCCTCGTCGGCGTGCGCACTCTCGTGCTCGATCCGCAGACGGCTGGCCTGGGCGAGCTGATGGAGCGCCGGCGGCGCTCTGGGCTCGATCGTCTCGACGAGATCTGGGAGGGCGTCTACCACATGGTTCCGGCTCCAAGCTACGCGCACGGCGACATCGACAGCCAGCTGCACGCGATCCTCAGGCCGCTCGCCTCGAGCGCGGGCCTAACGATGACGAGCCAGTGCAACATCGGCGAGGGCGAACACGACTTTCGTGTGCCCGATGCCGCGCTGCACCGGCCTGGCGCCTCAGGGGTCTGGCACCTGACAGCGGCGATGGTGATCGAGGTCGTCTCGCCGGGCGACGAGAGCTGGGAGAAGCTGCCTTTCTATGCTGCGCACCGGGTCGACGAGGTGCTGATCGTCGACCCGCGGAAGCGCTCGGTGAGCTGGCTTGCGCTGAGGGACGGGGAGTATGAGCAGGTCGAGCGCAGCGGTCTGATCGAGCTTGGCCGCGAGGAGTTTGCCGATCGCCTCCGCTGGCCGGGCGGGCAGGGCTGAGGGAACCAGCAGCTCGCGATCCGTCGCTTCGAATCGACGAGGCCGTCTTTCGTTTGGTGGCGGCACTGGTCGCGTGCGCTTGTGGCGTCCGCTGCGAGGCTAGGATTGATTCGTCGTGAAAACGCGGTCACATACCCTTCTCGAGCCCGGTCACGAGGACGAGTGGAGGCGACTCGACTCAGAGAAGCGGAAGCTCCTCACTCCCGCGCCTGACACGCCGATCGATGAGCTCCTGCGACGCGGACAGCGTCTTTCGGCCCAGGCGGCGGCTCTGCTGCGAGCCGTCGAGCGAGCCGGTGGCGGCGCTCGATCCTGAGCTCGACGTAGCCGTGGCGGCGCTGGTCGCCGCGGATGCGCGCTTCGTGGTCGTCGGTGGGTTCGCCGTGATCGCCAACCGCTACGTACGGGCGACCGAAGACATCGACATCCTGATTCCTGACAACGTCGAAAACGACCGGCGTGTGCTCACGGCGTTGGCGCAGCTTCGAGGCGTGCGATTCAACGACGGCGCCGAGCTCAGTGACGAGCATCTGATCGGCCGGGCGCATCTGCGAGCGAAGACGGATGCGGGGCTCCTGGATGTTCTGCGGGGCGGGCTTCCACCGCTCGACTACGAGACGGTCGAGGCTCGTTCTATGCCCGCCGACTACGGCGGAGTGGCATTCCAGATAGCGGGCCTGAGCAGCATCGTCGCGTTCAAGCGCCTCGCGAATCGGCCCCGTGACCGCAACGATCTCGCTGAGCTCGAAGAGGTCCATGGGCCGTTGCCGGTCGAGCCGATTCCGGGGTTGGACGACTGACGTCGTTGCTCTAGTTCTTAGAGCAGATCTGCACTACTTTCTAGAGCACGATGGATGCACTTGCGAGGAATGTCGCGGCACGAGCGTCTGGAGGAGGCGTCCAACCCGCGTTAGTTTACATAACGTAGATTATCGGGCGGTACAGGGTAGTGGGTCAGCTTGGATCCAACATGACCTGCCGCCTCATTGGACGGGCAGGCGAAATGCTGATTCAATTTCACGCACCGACCAACCACAGGGGACGTGGGATATGGAGGATGCCGAAGGCGGTTTAGCCGATCGACGGGACTACGCCTCGGGCATAGCTGGGTCTGAGCTGGTTCAGGCGATTCCTCGGCTGCTTGGCGCGGCCGCGCACCACGGCGCCGCACCGGCGCAGGAGACGAACGACCGCTCATCGGCGCAAGCCGATCTCCCCCGAGCGGCTCGCGCGGAGCTGGCACGGCGGCTGCGATCCCGGCAAGCAGACCTCTTCGAGGCAGTCCTCGCGCAGGTGCGGACCGCGATGCTGGATGCCATCCCGCCGAGAGAGGAGCGGCTCGAGCCCGGGTTGCGCGAGATGATCGCGACATGCGTGGACTGGACTCTCGCGATCCTGGAGGGCGCAGAGCCGGGCTGCTCGAGCGAGCGGCGCAGGGTCGAGATCGTGCGCGGGCTGCTCGCCGGCGAGCAGGCGGATACGCACGAGCTCGCCGAGCTCGGCTATGAGATCGACGCCTGGCATGTGGCCGTTGTGGCGACGGGCGCAGGCTGCGAGAAGGCGGTCCGGCGCTTGCAGGCGGGACTCGGCCGTCAGCTGCTGTGCATCGCATGTGGAGAGCAGGCCGTGCTCGCCTGGCTTGGCGGGCAGCGCCGCCCGGTGGATGCCGACGTCGAGCGGCTCCTGTCGGCGCGGGAGCACGCCGACGCCTGCGTGGCGATCAGCGAGCCGGCGCGAGGACTGGACGGATGGCGCCAGGCGCACCGCGAGGCGAAGCGCGCGGCACTGGTCGCCAGCTACCGGCCGCGCGAGCTGACGCGCTACCGCGACGTGGCTCTGGAGGCCGCCGCGCTGGAAGACGAAGCGCTCGCCGCCTCGCTGATGAAGACCTGCCTCTCCCCCCTCGATGACGAGCGCGGCGGCGGCCTGATACGCCGCCGCGTATTGCGGGCGCTGTTCGAAGCTGAACACAACAAGTCATCGGCAGCTCACGCGCTGCGCATGGACCGCGACACCGTTCACCGCCACGTGAAGGAGATCGAGCGGCGACTTGGCCACCGGCTGCACGAGCGCCGCGCCGAGGTCGAGATCGCATTGCGCCTCGACGAGATGCTTGGCTTCGAGCGGTCGCGAGCAGAGCGCCTCCAGGAGCCGCCGCGGGGCGAGCCGAATCTGCTCACGGCGCCTGAAAGCCGCTGACTGCCATATTCGACCCCGCACATTGGGGTGGCGGCGGGGCGGGCGCGGCGGTTCAATGCCGAGGCAAGAGCGACGAACCAGTCGAGATCACCATCGAAGGAGAAGCGGGTGAAGCCTGTCGTATTGATGTCAGCCGTGCTGCTGGTCCTGGTAGCCCTAATGGGAGCGGACGCCTCCGCCGCCATGGCGGCGGGGAGCAGGGGAACCGGTGCGCGCTCCGCGGTCGTCATATCGCAGCCCGCTTTGCACTACGACACCTCGCCGCCGCTGCGCTCGATGCGTCCGCCGCGGAACACGCTGGCAAGCCGCTCGTACCCGGCGCTGCCGACGCCGCCCGTGGCCTCCACCTTTGCGCCGGCTCCTCCCGCCCCTCCCGCTTCCTCGAGCGCCGCCGAGCCGGGCGCGCAGCTGCTCTCCCCTCTGATTCCTGAAAGCAGCAGCTTCGAAGGAGCCCCAATCAATGCCAACAACTTAGTGTCACCGCCCGATCCGTCTGGAGCCGCCGGCTCCAACGACCAGTATATGGAGATCGTCAATAAATTACTCGCCGTGTACTTAAAGTCGACGGGAGCCGCCCTGTTAGGGCCGGAGTTAACCAACACGCTGTGGGAAAAATTCGGCGGCGAATGCGAAAAACAAAACAGCGGCGACGGCACCGTTCTGTTCGACCCCCTCAGCCAGCGCTGGGTCGTCCAGCAGTTCGCTATCTTAGAACACCTGAGCAGGTTCTTAGATTGCGTCGCGGTCTCCGAAACCAGCGACGCGACCGGGAAATGGCACCGCTATTCCTTCTCCTACGAAAAATTCCCGGACTATCCGAAGATGGGCGTTTGGTCCGACGCCTACTATATTTCCTACAACCTATTCAACGGAAATACGTTCCTCGGCTATGAGGTGTGCGCGTTCGATCGCGCCAAGATGTTGAGGGGCGAAGCGGCGACTCAGCAGTGCGTCATAGGCCCAAACAGGGAAAGCGGGTCCTCGCTGCTGCCGGCCTCGATCGACGGATCGTTAACGCCGCCCACGGGCGCCTTAGAGTGGTTTGTCGGGTTGTCGCCCAATTCGGCCGAAAAGCTCTTATACTTCAAATTCCACGTCGATTGGGCTACGCCCGCGAACAGCAGGCTCAGCGGCCCGTTAAACCTCACGGTCAACGCGTACTCTCAGGCTTGCCAGGGCGGGTTATGCGTCCAGCAGTCAGGGACCCCTCAGGTGCTGGATTCGCTGGCCGACCGTCTGATGTACCGGCTTGCCTACCGCAAGTTCAGCGACCATGAAGCGATGGTCGTCGCGCATTCGGTCTTAGTGGGCGCACCGACCGCGTTATTAATAGGGATGCGCTGGTACGAGCTGCGCCCGAGCGGCGAACTGCTCACCGTCTTCCAGCAGGGCACCTACGCGCCGGAAGGACCGTCACGGTGGATGGGCTCGATCGCGATGGACAGGAAATCCAACATGGCCCTGGGCTACAGCGCCTCCAGCAGCACCATCTTTCCCGGGATCCGCTACACGGGCCGACTGGTGACCGACCCCGCAGGGACGATGCCGCAGGGAGAAGCGACGCTGTTCGCGGGCTCGGGCTCTCAGACCTCGGGGAAACGCTGGGGGGACTACACCCAGATGTCCAGCGATCCGGCCGACGAATGCACGTTCTGGTACGTGAACGAGTACCTGCCATCCAACGGCAGCTTCAACTGGCGCACGAGGATCGGATCGTTCAGGTTCCCCGTCGCCAACTGCTGAAGCGGAGCGTGACGCTGGCTGGGCTGTCGTCCCGACTGCTCAGCAGGGATTCGCGACACGCCAACCGAGAGCTTCGGCCGCGGTCGCCATGCGATTGTCGTAGGTGACGACCGCGCGCAACTCGCCTCCGAACTGCTGTGCAGTCGCGAGGTGGATCGCGTCGAGCGACCTGAGCTCGGCGGGCCGCATCGCGCCTGCGGCGCGCAGCACCCTGTCGTTGATCCTCACGAGGTCGATTCGCGCGAGGACGTCATCGCCGCGTCTGAGGGCGTCTTCACCGAGGGAGATGAGCGCTCGCGCGACCTCGGCGCGAGCGAGGGAGCTGCACACGAGTGGCCGGCGGCGACGAAGATAGCCGCGCAGGGCGGCCGACTCCGGTTCGCTCACAGCGAGCTTCACGAGCGCCGAGGAGTCGACGTAGGTGACGCGCTCAGCGCTCATCGCGCCGCAGACGCTCGAGCACTCGCGACGGCGGCTCTCGACCGGGAGGCAGCGGCAGAGGCGCGGGCAGGCTGCTGAGGTCGTGCTCGCTTGCAAGGAGGTCGCCGCTCGCTCTCAGTGCCGCGGTGGGCCCCTCGTCTGGCAGCGGGGCGAGCACCGCGACGGGGCGCCCTCGATCCGTGATCTCGATCGTCTCCCCGGCCTCGACCCGTCGAAGCAGCTCGCTCGCTCGCTGCCTGAGCTCACGTATGCCAGTCGCCATGTGCTAGTTGTAGCACGTCAAGGCGGGAGTCGGCAAATTTGAACCCCTTCCGCGGAGGGGCTTCCGACATCCCCGCCTCAGCTCTTCTTGATGAAGCTCACCCGGCCGTTGGTCTCGAGGATCGCCCACGCGAGCTCGTCGAAGGAGCCGATTTCCTTCTCGCGCATCTCCTGCGCCAGCTCGTCGGTGGTGATCCGCTCCCGCTTCAGGTTTCGCTCGATCAGCCTGCCGTCCTGTACGACGACGAGCGGCTGGCCCTCGATCACCCTGCGCGCGCGAAGGGACTTGAAGGACAGGTAGGAGGTGGCGACAGTGAGCACGACGAAGGTCGAGATCGCGATCGTCACGCCGGTCATCGACATGTCCGACTGGGTGACGCCGTTCTGGATCAGGTCACCGAGCACGACGAGCAGTATGAGGTCGGCCGCCGACAGCGAGGACATCTCTCGGCGACCCATGACGCGCATCGCGAAGACGATGAAGACGAAGGCGAAAGCTGCGCGGAGAACTATGTCCATCGCTCAGGGCCAGATCGTGATCGTGTGGTGAATCGTGGCGAGCAGCTTTTCTCCGTCGTAGAGCCACACCGTCTGCGTGTGATGCCCCACGTTCGTCGGGTTGACCTGCAGCGACATGAACAGCGTCTGGTGCTGGCCCGCCGGGATGTCTCCGAGAGAGAAGCTGAGCTTGCCGTTCTGGGATTCCTCGTTGCTCGGCTGCGGTGAGACGCCGTTGACCGTGTACTGCTCGGCCCATCCCGGGGCGAGCACGAGCATCGCTTCCTTCAGCTCTCGATGGGCGTCGATCCTGAAGCGCGCCGTGTACATGAGGCCGCCCCTGGCCGCGGACGGCGCGTAGAGCTGCAGCCGCGCTGCGGCAGAAGATGCGGTGGAGGTCTGCGGCCGCTGACCGAAGACGTTGAGCAGCGCGAACAGGACGAGCACCGGCAGCAGCGCGAGCAAGCCTCGTCGAAACCAGATGTCGGAGCCGCGCCCGGCCAGATCGCGGTCGCGCTCGAGGACGATTCCCTCTGGGACAGCCGCCATGGCGGTGGTCTTCGCCGAGGCGGCTGATCCTCCTGTCACCGCCCGCGGCGTTCCCGTCTGTTGTCGCCGATAGCTGTGACCGCGCCTGCGACAGTCACCGCGAGGAATCTCGCTAACCGACCAGCAGCTTGAACCCGTGATCCCAAGCGCCCCGTGCGCCGCCGATCTTCACCCATGCGATGCAGATCGCCTCGAGCTCTCTGGAGCTGGCTATGCCGCCGATGTCGACCACATCGGACCAGCCGAAGTCGGCGAGCACCTGACTGACGGTGCGCTTGGCGTCCTCGTCGTCGCCTGCGATCAGCATCGTCGGCTGACCTTCGCCGAAATGAGGGTCCACGAAATATGGGTTGCCGATCGTGTTGAACGCCTTGACGACCTTGGCGTTAGGCAACGCGCGCTGGACTCGCTCCCCAAGCGAGTCCTCGCCAGAGATCGAGAGCCTTGGCGGGAATCCCCTCGAGAAATCGAGGGGATTCATCGCGTCGATGACGACCTTGCCACTGAAGTGCTCAGGGCCTGCTTCGGCGATCGCCTCCTCGGCTGCATCCCCCAGCACAGCAAGCACGAGCAGATCGCCGTGTGCAGCGGCCTGTTCGAAGGTGCCAGCTTCGACGCCGACGCCATCGCCGGCCAGCCATTCGCACAACTCCGACTTGCCTGGATCGCGCGAGCCGATCATCACCTCGTGGCCGCGGCTGCGGAACCCGGCTGCCAACTGCCGCCCGACCTCGCCGCTGCCCAGCACGCCCACCCGGCTCCGCTCCGATCCGCCGTTCGTCATGTCTGCTGCTCCTCTCGCGTCGGTATGCCCAATCTACTCGGTCCCTCCCCCCCTCCTCGCCTCGCCACGAAACATCTCCAGCTCTAGCGCCTTCCCGACCGAGTGTCGCCATGAGCCGGTGGCGTGGCGATCGTGCAGCGCAGGCCGGGCGCGCCGCCGATTCGCTCGTCGAGCGTTATGAAGGTCGCGCCGATCAGCTCGGCTAGCGCGACGTAGCTCGCGTCATAGCTGGACAGGTTATGGCGCAGCTCCCACGCCCTTGCGGCCAGCAGCTCGTAGGGCCATTGCTCGATCGCGAGGTCGAGCAGATCGGCGTGAGCCTGCTGCGCCTGGTCGGCGCCCACGATCCCCGCGAGCTCATGCCGGCGAATGATGTTCGCAGACTCGAACGCGAGGAGGCTCGGCGCCGCGAGGTCTGCGCCGGCGACCGTTTCGGTCACCCAGCGACCATGAGGGCCGCTGTCGAGCAGCAACGCGACGAGCGCCGAGGCGTCGCAGACGATGCGGCCGCTCACCGTCGATCTGCGTCGCGTGCGGCGAGAATCGACTCGGCGTCGACTCGTACTCCTGTCGCGTCGACGCGAGAGCGCGCGCGAGCGATGACGTCCTCGACGGGCGGCCGTGCGGCAGCCTCGAGCAGCATCCCCTTGAGGTATTCCTGCAGTGACTTCCCCACCCTCGCAGCGCGCGCCGCAAGCTCGTTTCGGACCTCGTCAGGAACGTCGCGTACCGTGATTGCTACGCTCATGCATGCATTTTAGCAGCAATCCAGACGGATTGCAGACATTGGCCTACAGCGCCCCGCTTAGCACCGCCCCCGCGCGGGTAGCACTTCCCTCAGATGCGCCGCGAGGCGGGTGGCGCTCTCCTACGAGGAGTGAGGTGACGAAGATGAAGCGGGCGGGTCTGCATGCGAGGTTCGGGCTTCTGCTGCCCGGGCGCGGCTGTCTCAGCGGCGGTGGGCGCGGCAAGGGCGCGCGAGACTGGGGCGCGCGCGGCGGAGGTGCGCCGCACAGGGGCGCGCTGCGCAAGGGCACGGTGACGCTCGCGGTCGTCGCGGGCACGGCGATCGCGGTGGCCGCCTGCGGAGGTAGCAAAAAAGAAGAATCGAAATCGGTCGCGGCCTCGGCGAAACAGACGATCAGCTTCGCGCTCGCCGGCCTCGGCACCGAGGGCGAAGAGACGAAGCGCGCGGTGAAGACCTTCGAAAAGGCGAACCCGAACATAAAAGTCGAACTCGACATCCTCTCCCCGAACTCGACGACCTACCTCGAACAGCTCGAGCACCGCTTCATCGCCGGATCGACCACGCCGGATCTGCTGGAGTCGGATGTGACCTACCCCGCGAAGTTCGCGAAGGCCGGCTGGATCAGGTCGCTCAGCTCCTTCAAACCGGAAGCGAGCAGGTTCTTCCCGACCCAGGTGCAGGCGGGCGAATACAAGGGCACGCTCTACGCGATTCCCTGGTTCGACAACCCCGAGGGTCTCTTCTACCGCAAGGACCTGATCCCAAGCCCGCCGAAGACACCCGAAGAACTCGTCTCCGACGCGAAGAAGGCGATGGCCGAACACCCCGAACTGAAGGAGGGACTCGCGTTCGAGGGGCACAAGTACGAGGGCGCGATCACCTCGTTCCTGACGGTCGCCCCCGCCTTCGGCGGCAAGCTGACCGTCTCGAGCATCGACTCGGAAGGCAACGTGCAAGCGCTGAACTGGCTGCACGAAGCGCTGTACAAGAACAAGATCGCGCCAACTGCGGTGACCGGCTGGGAAGAGGCCCAGGTGCAGGAAGAGTTCACCTCCGGGCACACCCCGTTCGCGATCAACTACCCGTTCGTCGCCTCAGTCGCCGAAGAAGGCGGCCCGGCGAAGGGGAAATTCGGCTACATCCCCTTCCCGCCGAAGTCCGGCGGAAAACCGGGCTCGGCGCTCGGCGGCGAGATGTTCGCGATCAACGCGAAAAGCTCGCACTCGGCGGCTGCCTACAAGCTGATCGAATACCTGACGACCGAAGCGGTCCAGATCGAACGTGCGATCGCGACCGGCGACCCGCCGGCGCTGCCCTCGGCATACAACGAAAAGCTGTACTCGAAGGCGCCGATCTTCAGGCAGGTGAAGGTCCTGAACGGGTTCGCGCAGCCGCGGCCGGTGAGCCCGGAATACCTGAAGATCTCCGAAACCCTGCAGGACGCGTTCTCCTCGGTGTACGCGAACTCGACCTCGGCGAGCAGCGCGCTGAGCTCGGCGGCCTCGCAGATCAAGGCGCTGGAACCCTGAGCGAGGCGGGCAGGCGCAAGCGAGGCGGCGTGCGGCGATGAGCGCCCACCTCGCCGCGCCTGCGCCCGCGCGCGGACACCGCGGACGTCGAGCCGCGCGGTCGCGCCGCGATGCCCAGGCGCAGGGCGACCGCCGCCTCGGCTACGCGCTGGTGGCGCCGGTGATCGTGCTGCTGCTCGCCGTCACCGCCTATCCCCTCTTCTACAACCTCTGGAACTCATTCCACCACGTCGACCTGAGCGAAGCGGGCGCGCCGCAGTCGTTCGTCGGAGTCGAAAACTACACGCGCATGTTCGGCTCCTCGGTGTGGGTGAGCGCGCTCGAGCGCACGATCGCCTTCACCGCCGTCTCGATCGCGATCGAGACCCTGATCGCGCTCGTGCTCGCGTTGATGTTGAACCGCCCCTTCCGCGGTCGCGGCTTCCTGCGCGCCGCGATCCTGATCCCCTGGGCCGTCCCGACGGTCGTCTCGGCGACGCTGTGGAAGACGATGTTCGACCCGCGCGCGGGCTTCGTCGACTACCTGCTCGGCGGCCTGCACCTGCCGGGCGCGCACACGACCTGGCTCGCGGGCGTGTGGACCTCCTGGGCGGCGATCTTCGTCGCCGACGCGTGGAAGAACGTCCCCTTCATGGCGATCATCCTGCTCGCCGGCCTGCAGGTGATTCCTGGCGAGATCTACGAGGCGGCGCGCATCGACGGCGCGAGCGCCTGGCAGTCCTTCCGGCGCATGACGCTACCGCTGCTGAAGCCGGCGCTCGCGGTCGCGCTGATCTTTCGCACCCTGCAGGCGTTCCTCGTCTTCGACGTGATCTACATCATGACCGGCGGCGGTCCAGGCGTCAGCACCGAGACGCTTTCGTTCCTGAACTGGCAGACGTTCCTCGTCGCGACCGACTTCGGCTACGGCGGTGCGATCTCGGTGATGCTCGTGCTGATGTCGCTCGCGATCGCCGCCGTCTACGTGCGCCTGCTGCGGCCGGAGACCGCCTGAGATGAGCGCGAGCGCCGCCGAGGCAGGCCGAGTCCCCGCCTCCCGCGCCGCGGAGCGGAGGCGCCGCCGGCTGCCCCGCGGAGCGGCGCTCTGGCGCGAGATCGGCTTCTACCTGCTCGTGCTGATCGCGATCGCGGTCTCCCTCTTCCCCTTCTACTGGATCCTGCGCACCTCGCTTGCGACGAACGCCGAGATCGCGAACGGCGTCGAATCGACCGGCCTGCTGCCCTCGCACCTCAGCTTCAAAGCCTACGTCGACGACTTCACCCAGCAGCACTTCCTGAAACCGCTGATAAACAGCGCGATCGTCGCGCTGCTCGCGACCGCGATCACGATCGTCGTCTCGACGATCGCCGGCTACGCGCTCGCGCGGATGCCGATCCGCGGCTCGGGATTGATCCTCGGCTTCATCCTGATCGCGGGCTTCTTCCCGGTGCTCGCGATGGTCGGGCCGCTGTTCCTGCTCTTCAAGGAACTCGGCGTGCTCGACAGCATCTATCCGCTGATCCTCGCCTACCTCGTCTACACGCTGCCGATCGCGACCTGGCTGCTTCGCAATTTTTTTTCTCAGATTCCGAGAGACCTCGAGGAGGCGGCGCTCGTCGACGGCGCGACGCGGCTGCAGGCGCTGCGCAAGGTCGTCGTGCCCGTCGCGGTGCCCGGCGTCTTCACGGCCGCGATCCTCGCCTTCATCCTCGCCTGGAACGACTTCGCCTTCGCAGTCTCCTTCCTGGAGACCCCTCCCCACTTCACTGCGCCGCTTGCGATCGTCAACTTCGGCCAGAGCAACTTCCAGGTCTTCTACAACCGCATCGACGCCGCGGTCGTGATCATCACGATCCCGATCGCTTTGCTCGTGCTCTTCGCCCAGCGCCGGATCGTGACCGGCCTGACCGCGGGGTCGTTCAGGTGAGGAGCTGCTGATGGCGACGATCGCGATCGAGCACGTGACGAAGGTCTACCCGAACGGCGCGGAGGCGGTGAGCGACCTCGACGTCGAGGTCGCCGACGGCGAGTTCCTGATCCTCGTCGGCCCCTCTGGCTGCGGCAAGACGACCGCGCTGCGGATGGTCGCGGGCCTCGAGCACATCACGGAGGGCACGGTGAGGATCGGCGAGCGGGTCGTGAACGACCTCTCCCCGCGCGAGCGCGACGTCGCGATGGTCTTCCAGAACTACGCCCTCTACCCGCACATGACGGTCGCGCAGAACATCGGCTTCGCGCTCAGCCTGCAGAAGGTCGAGAAGAGCGAGATCGACCGTCGCGTGAAGGAGGCCGCGAGGGTGCTCGGCCTGACGGAGCACCTGAGGCGCAAGCCGGCGCAGCTCTCCGGCGGGCAGCGTCAGCGCGTCGCGATGGGCAGGGCGATCGTGCGCGAGCCGGCGGCGTTCCTGATGGACGAGCCGCTGTCGAACCTCGACGCGAAGCTGCGCGTCCAGATGCGCGCGGAGGTCTCGCGCATCCAGCGCCGCCTCGGCGTCGCGACGCTGTACGTGACCCACGACCAGATCGAGGCGATGACGATGGGCGACCGCGTCGCGGTGATGCGCTCCGGGCGCCTGCAGCAGTGCGACGCCCCCCAGACGCTCTACGACCACCCCGCGAACCTGTTCGTCGCCGCGTTCATCGGCTCGCCGGCGATGAACCTCTACCAGGCCGACGTCGACCCGGAGGGCGCGCGCCTGCGGCTCGGCGAGCAGGCGATCGAGCTGCCTGCGAAGCTGCGGGGCGACAGCACGATCGGCCCCTACCGCGGCAAGTCCCTCGTCGTCGGCGTCCGCCCCGAGGACCTGACCGACGCGGCGCTCGCAGGGCAGGATGACTCCCACGCCCGGCTGGAGGGCGAGGTCGACCTCGTCGAGGCGCTCGGCGCGGAGAAGCTCGTCCACTTCCGGATCGACGCGAGCCGCCTGCAGGCGAGCGACGCGCGCCTGAGCACCGAAGAGGATCTCGACCTGACAGAAGGCGAGATCGGCGCGCAGACGACGACCGCAGGCGTCGCGAGGGTGCCTCCGCACAGCGCGATCAGGGCGGGCGAGCACGCCGTCTTCGAGCTCTCGCCCGCACGGCTGCACCTCTTCGACCCGGACAGCGGGCGCGCGCTCGCCGAGAGGGACTGACGAGCAGGCTGCGCCTGTCGACCGTAGACCGGTCTGGCGCTGCCCGAGAGGGATCGGCAGGCGCGGTCGGAGCAGGTCGGCGCGGTCGCTACTGCCAGGAGGCGAGGTCCATCAGCCTGCTGGCCGCGACGTCGCGGGCGACGAGGATGCAGGTGTGCCCCGCGCGCCGCCAGGTGACGACGGTCGCGCCCTGCGCGGCGAGCACGTGGAAGGAGAGCCCCCTGTGCACGACGACCGCTCCGGGAGGCAGCGACAGCGAGCGGCCGCTGACGATCGCGTAGCCGATCCGGGCGCCGGCGCTGCCGCCGCCGGGCGCGCGCTCGTAGAAGACGGTCGTGACGGTGCGCCCGTCGAGGCGGTCGCGGCGAGAGCCGATCGCCCTCCAGCCGAGACTGCCCTGCCAGTAGGGGTAGGCGACGCCTTCGATGGTGATGTCGAGCGCGTGGCTGTGAGGCGCGTTCTCGGAGGGCGATGGAAGCGTCGCCGGCCGCAGCGCGAGCCGCGCGGCCTGCGCGACCGTCGGCGAGCTCGCCGGCTGGCCCGCAAGCGCGAGCACGAGCGCGACGAGCAGGGCCGCAAGCGCGCCGCTCGCCATGAGCGGACGCGTCCTGCGGGCCGGTCGGTCGGGCGCGCGTGACGGCAGCGGGCGGGGCAGGTGCGGTAGGAGGCGGCGCAGCCCGCGCAGGCCATCCTCGCGGCCGCGCGCATGCTCGGCGACGAGCGCTTGGACGGACGCGTGTAGCTCCGCCGGCGCCCTTACCTCCTGCAGCGAGTCGACGATCGTGAGCGCCTCTCGCTGGCGCGCGAGCGCCTGCGAGAGATCGGGCGCGCCCTCGATCCGCTCGCGCAGCCGCTCTGCCTCCTCTGGGGTGCAGGCATCGGCGAGCGTGCCGTCGGCGAGCGCCGCGATCTGCGCCTCGATGCTCATCCCCTCACGCATGCTCACCCCGTCGCGCTTCATTGCTCTACCTGAGAGAACGCCTTTCGGGCAGCTGCCATTACACCCCTGCCGGCGCGTCTGGGCCGGTCCTCGCGGGGCGATGCGGTCTTCTCGTCCTCGCGCCGAGGGGATGGTCCGCGTTCGTCGCCGCGCACGGGGATCGGCTTCCCTTCGCCGTCGTGTGCATCGGTTGGCTGCTCCCCGGCCGTCCGCGCGGTGGCAGGGACGCGGTCGCTGCGGCCGAGCGCCCTTGCGGCGCGCTCGCGCGCGCGGAAGAGGCGCACCGCGATCGTCTCCTCGCGCGTGTGCAGCGCCTCCGCCGCCTCGCGGTAGGAGAGTCCGACGATGTCGACCGCGACGAGCGCGAGCCGGTGGCTCTCGGACAGCGTCGCGATCGCGGCGAACACCTCTCGCGCCTGAGCGGCGTCCTCCGGACGGCTGGAGGCGCGGGGATCGACCGGCTCGACGTCCTCGAGCGTCGCGATCGAGGTCTGTGGGCGGCGCGAGGCGGTGCGCCGCTGGATGAGGAACGTGTTGCGCAGCGCCCTCATGAGGTAGGCGAGCTCGTCCTGGCCGCGGAGCGTGCGTGGGCGCGCGAGCACGCGCGTGAACGTCTCCTGCACGAGGTCCTCGGCGTCCTCGCGCGATCCGCACAGCGCCCACGCGGCGCGGTAGAGCCGGTCGGTGTGCTGCGGCAGCGACTGCGGGTCGAGCGTCGGCACCTCAGAGCGCTCGCCGGTGCGAGGAGAGCGAGTCCATCGCGAACGACTGTAGCGATCCATGAAAGGTTCCCGTCGAGGCGGCGTCCTCAGAGATGAGGCGGTCGCCGCGGGCTGATGCGCCGATCGCAGCCGGCTGGCTGCGCGGTGTAAGGCGAGGGAAGGTTTCGGGCGTCGCCGGCGTCCATGCAGGTGACGCTCACGACAGCAGACCGACGCGAAGGGAGACCGATGCGAAGCTCAGAGATGCCGAACCCGCGACCGTTTCGCCGCCGCCGACGTGCGGGCCGCCTCGTGGCAGCCGCAGCGATGACGGCCGCGTTCGTCGCCTCGCTCGTCGCGATCGCGTTCGCCTCGGCCGGTGCGCCGACGGTGAGAGCGATGCACAACGCGAAGCTCGGGCGGATCGTCGTCGACGCGCACGGTCGCACCCTCTACGTGCTCAGTCCCGAGACGACGCGCCACCTGCTCTGCAAGACCCGCGAATGCTTCGAAGTCTGGCCGCCGCTCACGGTGCCCTCGCGCAAGACGATGCTGAAGAAGGGCGCGGGCGTGCGCGGGCGCCTCACGATCCTGCGTCGATCGAACGGGATGCTGCAGGTGGTCCTGAACGGGATGCCGCTGTACCACTTCGCGGGCGACAGCAAGAAGGGCGAAGCGAAAGGTCAGCACATCCACAGCTTCGGCGGCGTATGGCACGTGGTCCCGGCGCGCAAAGGCACGAGCAAGAGCAAGAGCATGAGCTGGAGCGGCACCTCGACGACGTCGACCGGAGCGACGATGACGAGCTCGACCGAATGGCCCGCTTCGACGTCGAGCAGCGCGACCTCGTCGATCACCTCGCCGACGCTTTCGACGACCTCGACGATGTCGACGACCTCGACCACCGTGACAAAATCCACGACGACCTCGTGCTTCTATCCCCCGTGCTGACCGCGTAGCCGTAGCGGGAGCGCCGCCGCCGCCCGGCTGCGGCAGCGAGCGCATACGCTCCTCGCATGGCAGCGACCGACACTGCGACGGCGCCGTCGCTCGCGCGGCTCGTGCGCGAGTGGGGCCGGATCGGCTGCGTCGGCTTCGGCGGCCCGCCCGCCCACATCGCGTTGCTGCGGCAGCTGTGCGTGCAGCGCGAGGGCTGGCTGAGCGCGGACGACTTCGAGCGCGCGATCGCCGCGACGAACATGCTGCCGGGGCCCGCCTCGACGCAGCTTGCGATCTACTGCGCCTGGCGGCTGCGAGGCCGGCTGGGCGCGCTGCTCGGCGGCCTCTGCTTCATCGTCCCCGGGCTGATCCTGATCCTCGCGCTCTCGGCGCTGTTCCTCTCCGGCTCGCCGCCGGCAAGGGTGCGCGGCGCGGGCCTCGCCGCCGGCGCGGCGGTGCCCGCGGTCGCCGTGAGCGCGGGCCTGACGGTCGCGGGCCCGATCTGGGCGCGCACGAGCGTGCAC
>JBAIYK010000015.1:0-3108 GCA_037915935.1 Solirubrobacterales bacterium
CTCGCGAGCTCCGCGGAGACGACGAGCCACCCGCCCATCGCAAGCCGCCTTCTCGCCTGCGCCCGCCGCCCTTCGATCAGCGGGCTCGGCGGCAGCAGCTCGCCGCCGTGCAGCGGTGGCGCGAGCACCCAGACCCGCCGCCGGCCGACGTCGAGGAAGCTGCCGAAGTAGGGGCTGACCTGGGCGACGTCCTCGATCGCGCTGAGCCTATGCGCTTGCAGCGGGGCGAACGGCGTCGTCCCAAGCTCGTCGTAGCCGCCGGTGGGCAGGACCCACACGTCCGCGACCTGGCTGATCTCCCGGCTCGTCCGGTCGAGGCCGCGCTGGAGGTTGCGCTGGGCGCTGCCGACCGCGACGCTGCCGAACACCGCGATCGCGCCGGTGACCGCGATCGCCAGCGAGCGCAGGCGGTTGCCGCGGTCGTGCAGCTCCATCGCGGCGAGCGCCTGGGCGGTGCCGATCACCGCGGCGCCGCCGCGGTCGAATGCGGCGACCGCAAGATCGAAGACGCTCGGCAACAGCGTGAGCAGCGCGAGCGTGAGGCTCGCGACGCCGAGCAACGCAAGCTGCGGCGAGAGCGCGAGGATCGCGCCCGCGAGCCCGAGGCAGGCGCCGCCGATGGCGAGACGCAGCCCCGATCGCGACGCGCGCGCAGGCGCGGGCTTCGCCCTCAGCCTGAAGGGGCCGAAGATGTCCCGCATCGGCGCGAACACGCCCGCGAGCGCGATCAGCATCGCCGCCGCGACCGCGAGGGCGACGTCGCCGGCGGTGACGATCCGCTGCGTGCCGACCGGAAAGGCGAACGACAGGTAGCCGGGGGACACATGGAACACCGAGCTGGAGAGCAGTTCGCCGAGGCCGAGCCCGAGCGCGGAGGCGAGCAGGCCGAGCACGAGGGCGTCGAAGGCGAGGATCTGCGCGACCTGCATCGAGCTGTAGCCGGTGATGCGCAGGTCGTAGACGAGGCTGCGGCGGTGGGGCACGGTGAGCAGCATCGCGTAGAAGGCGAACAGCAGCCCGACGAGCGCGCTGATCGCGGAGAAGAGCTGGGTGGACTGGTCGATCGGCCCGGCGGCCTGCGCGAACAGGCCGGCATCGAAGGCGGCCGAGCGGACGTCGAGCCGGTTGCCCGCGAGCGCGACGAGCTCCCTTCGCACCTCCGCTTCGCGGCCCTTCTGGACGGCGACGAAGATCCGTGTGAGCCGCCCCCTCCGGCCCGTGAGCTGCTGAGCGTAGGAGAGCGGCGCGATCGCGATCGGGCTGCTCGCGAGCAGCGGGCTGTCGCCGCTCGTCAGTTCGACTCCGACGAGCGCCTGCTGGCGGCGGCCGTCAGCCTCGACGGTGACCGGCTGCAGCGCCCCGACGACCCCGATCGCGTGCGCGCTCGCCGCAGGCAGCGCGAGCGCGTCGATCCGCGCGAGCTGCTCGGTCGTGAAGCGCCTGACGACTGCGCTGCCAAGCCGCGCGAACCGCGGCTCGGAGCCGATCAGGTCGATCGCCTGCGCGCCGCTCGGGCCGGCGATCTCGACCTGCTCGTCGAGCACCGGCGCGGCGACCGCGACGCCGTGCAGCGCACGCACGCGCGCGAGCAGCCGCTCGTCGAAACCCTCGGGCGAGCGCGCGCTCACCTGCAAACGCATCGACCCGAGCAGGCTGCCGGAGAGGCGCGCGACCGAATGATCGAGGCTTTTGCCGGCGACGTTGGAGGCGAACAGCAGCGCGACGCCGACCGCGATCCCGAGCGCGGCGAGCAGTTCGGGCACGAGCGTGACCCGCAGGCGCGTGAGATAGAGCGCCGGGATGTTCGACCACCTCACCGCCAGCCTCCGATCCTGCTCATCCGGTTCGCGCCGCGAGCGTCGCCGGCACGAGCTCCGGCTCGTAGGCGATGAGGCGCCCGTCACGCAGCTCGTGGGCGCGATCGGCGAAGGCCGCCGCCTGCGGGTCGTGGGTGGCGAGCAGCGCCGCCATCCTTCGCTCGTGGCAGATCTCGCGCAGCGCCTGCAGCGCCTCGCGGCTGCGGGCGGTGTCGAGGCTGCTCGTCGGCTCGTCGGCGAGCAGCAGCGGCGGATCGTTCGCGAGCGCTCTTGCGATCATCACGCGCTGCCGCTCGCCCATCGACAGCTGCGATCCGCGATGCTGCAGCCGCTCCGCGAGGCCGAGGCGTTCGAGCAGCGGGGTGACGTGCCTGTGCGCATCGCGCCTGCTGAGCCCGAGCAGCTTCAGCGAGGCGTTCTCGAGCGCGGTTCCCGAGGAGAGCAGGTGCGCGGACTGGCGCACGAACCCGAGCTCGCGCATCCGGTAGCGGGCCGCGTCGCGCTCGGACAGGGCAGACACCTCGCGGCCGTCGACGCTCACGTGCCCGCGATCGGGGACGAGCAGGCCCGCGGCGAGCAGCAGGATCGTGCTCTTGCCGGAGCCGCTCGGCCCGTAGAGCGCGACGAGCTCGCCGGGCCGCACCGCGAAGGAGACGCCCGCGACCGCCCTGATCGGCTCCCGCCCCTCGACGGGATAGCCGAAGTGGGCCTGCTGGAACTCGAGCATCACGCGCTCCTGCGCCTGATCGGCAGCTCGACGACGCCCGCGCGGCTGCCCTGCGTCTGCGGCGGGTGGATCAGGCGCCCGCCGCTCAGCGTGTTGATGCGGTGCGCGTGCATCATCGAGGACATGTCCGGCGCGGTCATCAGCACGCCGATCCCGTCCTGCGCCGCGAGCGAGCGCAGCATCGCGGCGACCGTCTCCCGCTCCTCCGCGTGCAGCGCGATCGTCGGGTCGTCGACGAGCAGCAGCTTCGGCGATCTGACGATCGCATAGGCGATGCTGACGAGCGCGCGCTCGCCGGCGGAGAGGTCTCGCCATCGCTGGCTCGCGCAGTCCTCGACGCCGAGCCGCTGCAGCGCGGCGCTCGCGAGGCCCCTGGCGCGTCGCCGGCCGTGCCTGCCCATCACCGCGAGCGCGACCCACAGCGAGACCGGCAGCTCGCTGCGCGGCCGCACTGCCTGAGCCCATCCGATCGTCTCCCGCCGGCAGCGCGCGAGCTCGCGCTGGGAGACGCGGCTGAGGGCGCGTCCGTCGAACGTCGCGACGCCGGCGGCGCAGCGCGCGATG
>JBAIYK010000021.1:0-37589 GCA_037915935.1 Solirubrobacterales bacterium
AGCGCCGCGCGACGCCGAGTCGCGCGCCGCGATCAGGACGATCGGCGCCTGCGAGCCCGAGCCAGCGCGGCGGGCGATCAGCAGCGGCTCTGAGCGCGACCCCCAGACGGTCTCGCCGGGGACGTCGCTCACCGCCACCTCGTAGCCGCCGCTCGCGGGAGCGCCGAACGCGCGCAGCTGCGCCGTCAGGTATCGCAGCAGCCTCGCATCGCCGCGGCTGCCCGGGCGCCTGTCAGGCGCGATCGCCGCCATCTCGCGCAGCTGCGCGAACGCGCGCGCGCCTTCGAAGGCTTCTGGCGCGAGCGTCGAGCTCAGCGGCGCCGGCGGCGTCGAGAGCGAGAAGGCGCAGATCAGCAGCGCCACGACCACCGGCGCGAGACAGAGCCGGTACAGCCGCCAGTTCAGCGGCGTCTGCGCCGGCGGCGGTCGCCGGCCGCTCCGCCGCGCCATCGGCGTCGCAGAGGCCATGGGCACGCGACCATAGTGACCGATCGCGCGGCGCGATGCGGCGGGCTCGACCGCTCGATGCGGGCAGACGAACGAGGGGATGGGCAAGGCCGCTTTTGGCCGTCGACGCTCGATCGGAGCCTACGAGAAGCGTCCGCGTCGGCTCGTTCTCAGCGTGCGCTTCAGTTATCGTGCCCGCGGTGCTCCAGCCCGTAGCCGTAGGCCACAAGCAGCTCTCCGACTACACGCACATCTGCGGGCGGGGCCTGATCGACGAGATCAGGCAGCTCGCCGAGCCGCTCAGAGGTTCGCGGGTCGTGCACGTCTCCGCGACCGCGTTCGGGGGCGGCGTCTCGGAGATCCTCTACACGCTCGTGCCGCTGATGAAGGACGTCGGCCTCGACTGCGAGTGGCAGGTGATCTACGGGCGCGAGGAGTTCTTCAATGCGACGAAGCTGATGCACAACGCGCTCCAGGGCGCCGCCCAGGACCTCGACGAGGAGCAGTGGACGATCTGGCGCCGCTACAACGAGATGAACGCGCGCGAGCTCTCCGGCGGCTGGGACGTCTGCCTCGTGCACGACCCGCAGCCGGCCGCGCTGCACTGCCTCGTGCCGGAGAAGGCGCAAAGCTGGGTCTGGCGCTGCCACATCGACCTCTCGACTCCGAACCCGGAGACGATCGCGCGCTTCACCCCATATGTCAGCGACTATCCGAAGTCGCTGTTCCACATGCAGAGCTACGTGCCGGCGGGCATGAACGGCAAGGTGAACGTCGTGCCGCCGGCGATCGACCCGCTCACGCCGAAGAACATGGCGCTCTCGCCCGAGGACGCCGCGTACGTCTGCGAGCAGTTCGGGATCGACGTCGACCGCCCGCTGCTGTGCCAGGTCTCCAGATTCGACCCCTGGAAGGACCCGCTCGGCGTCATCGACGCCTACCGGCTCGTGAAGGAGTCGATGCCTCAGGTGCAGCTCGCGCTCGTCGGTTCGATGGCCTCCGACGACCCCGAGGGGTGGGACTACTTCAACTCGACGATCGCCCACGCGGACGGCGACGCTGACGTGCACATCCTCAACAACTTCAACAACGTCGGCGCGATCGAGGTGAACGCCTTCCAGTCGCATGCGGACGTGCTGATCCAGAAGTCGACGCGAGAGGGCTTCGGGCTCACGGTCTCCGAGGCGATCTGGAAGGGACGGCCGTTCGTCGGCGGCGACGTCGGCGGCATTCCGCTGCAGGTGCAGGACGGCGTCACGGGCTACCTCGTCGCGAGCCCGGAGCAGTGCGCGCAGCGCTCACTCGAGATCCTCTCCGACCCCGCGCTCGGCAAGGCGCTCGGCCGGCGCGGCAAGGAGCACGTCAGAGCGCACTTCCTCATGCCCCGCTACCTGCGGGACTACCTCAGGATCTTCGGCGAGCTGCAGGGAGCATGAGCGTCGCCCGCGAGGCAACGAAGCGGGGCACGGCCCGAGGACCGGCCGCCCCCGGTCCGGCGGCCCGCGAACCGGCGGCACGGGCGGGCGGGCAGACATCCGGACCGGTCCCCGCCCGGCCCGCCGCGCCGCTCGTGCTCGTATCCAACCGCGGGCCGGTCACCTTCCACGAGCACGGCGAGGTGAGACGCGGCAGCGGCGGCCTCGTCACCGCGCTCACCGGGCTCGCGTCCCACCGCGAGGCGGTCTGGATCGCCTCGGCGATGAGCGAGCACGACGCCGAGGTCTCGCGCGCGAACGGCGGACGCGCCTTCCCCGTGCGCTCGCCCGTCGGCGGCGAGTACCAGGTGCGGCTCGTCGCCTCCGACCCCGCCGCTTACGACCGCTTCTACAACGTCTTCGCGAACCCGATGCTGTGGTTCATCCAGCACTACCTCTGGGACCTCTCGAACGCGCCGGACATCAGGCGCGAGGAGATCGAGGCGTTCGAGTTCGGCTACAACGCCGTCAACGAGGACCTCGCCGGCGCCGTGATCGAGGAGATCGAGGGCCAGCAGGGGCCGGTCGTCATGGTCCACGACTACCACCTCTACACGCTGCCGAGGATCGTCAGGAGCGCGCGGCCGGACGTCTTCCTGCACCACTTCATCCACATCCCCTGGACCCAGCCGGACGCCTGGAGGGTGCTGCCCTCACGGATCAGGCAGGAGATCTACTCCGGGGTACTCTGCAACGACATAGTCGGCTTCCACACCCGCTCCTACCGTCGCAACTTCCTGCAGTGCTGCCGGGACCTCATGGACCTGGAGGTCGACTTCGAGCGCGGCGTCGTTTGCTTCCAGGGTAGGGAGGTGTGGGTGAGGGCCTATCCGCTGCCGATCGACCACAGAGCCACGCGGCAGATGGCCGAGGGTGAGCGGGTGAAGGCGTTCGAGGCGGAGATGCTGCGCCGGCGCAGGGACTTTCTCATCCTGCGCGTCGACAGGGCAGACCTCTCGAAGAACGTGCTGCGCGGCTTCTCCGCCTTCGACCTGTTCCTCGAGCAGCACCCCGAGTTCACCGAGAGGGTCACGTTCATGGCCCAGATGATGCCCTCGCGGACCGACGTGCCCCAGTATCAGGAGTACCTCGAGCGGATCGAGGCGCTCGTCGCGGTCGTAAACCACCGCCACGGCACCCCCGACTGGATGCCGATCCAGCTCAAGCTCAGGGACGACATCGACGAGGCGATCGCCGCCTACAGGCACTACGACGTGCTGCTCGTCAACGCGATGTTCGACGGCATGAACCTCGTCGCGAAGGAGGGGCCGATCGTCAACACGCGCGACGGGGTCTGCATCCTCTCCGAGAACACGGGCGCCCACGAGGAGCTCTCGGAGCACGCGCTGTCGGTCAACCCGTTCGACATCCAGGAGCTCGCGAACGCGATCCACGCCGCGCTGTCGATGCCGGCCGCCGAACGCAAGGCGCACGCCGCGGGGCTGCGCAGCATCGTCACCTCGCGCGACCCGGGCAACTGGATCGACGACCAGCTCGCGGACATCGCCGCGAAGAGAACGGCCCGCCCACCCGCTGGATAGCGCTATCATCGGCCGCCGCGCATGAGCCAGGCGCCGATCACATACGACCTCGTGCTGCTGCTCGACCCGCTTGCGGATGAGCAGGCGCGCTCGCGCGTGCTCTCCGAGGCGCGGGCGGCGATCGAGGCCGGCGGCGAGCTGCTGCGCGACGACGACTGGGGCCTCAGGGCGCTCGCCTATCCGATCGCGAAACGCACGGACGCCGAGTACCACCTGTTCCAGTTCCACGTGCGCGACAGCACGATGCTCGCGGGGCTCGACCGCTCGCTGCACCTTGCGGACGAGGTGCTGCGCTTCCTCATCAGCAAGCTCGCGCCAGGCACGCTGGAGGCGCCGCAGACCCCTGACGCGCGCCCGCGGCACACAGCCGGCCACGAGCACCCCGCAGCACCGGAGGCCGCCGAGGCTGCGGAGCCCGCGGCGGCGGCGTAGACAAGTCTCGCGCAGCGGCACAGAGCGCCGACGAACGCGGCGGCGCGAAGTCAGCCGGCAGACGTAGTCGCGGAGCGCCCTCGCGCTAACATCGCGCCCATGGCGTGGAGCGGGCAGATCGGCGACCGTCAGGCGGCCGGGGGGCGGCAGGTTGGGGACGGCGCAGCGGACGTCCAACAGCCCAGGACCGACGTGCTCAGAGCCTCGCCGCCGATGTTCGAGTCGAGGCTGCTCGACTTCTTCTCGCGCGTGCATCCCTCCGTGCCGGTGCTCGTGTTCGGCCCCGCGATCGTGCTCATGGCGATCTGGAGTCTCTCGCTGCTCAGCGTTGCCTCGAGCATCGGCCTGTTCGCCGGCGGCTACCTGCTCTGGACGCTGTTCGAGTACTGGTTGCACCGGCTCGTCTTCCACTTCGAGCCGAAGGACGGCATCGGCGCGCGCCTGCACTGGATCATCCACGGCGTCCACCACGACCACCCGAACGATCCGATGCGACTCGTCATGCCGCCCGCGGTCAGCGTGCCGCTCGCGGCGCTCGTCTTCGGCGTCATGTGGCTGATCGCCGGCGGCCACTACGCCCCTGGCCTCGCCGCCGGCTTCTTCGCCGGCTACCTCGTTTACGACATGCTCCACTACGCGCTGCACCATTACGTCCCGAGCGGTCGCCTCGGCAGGGCGCTGCGCGAGCGGCACATGAGGCACCACTTCCAGGACGACACGAAGGGGTTTGGGATCTCCGCCCCCTACTGGGACGAGATCTTCAGGACCTCACCGATGAGCAGACGGCGGGCACGGGGCGCAGTCGAGCAGGGTTGAGCGCGGCAGGTCGGGCGTCGGTAGCTGAGAGCGGCTACTCAGCGTGCGGCGAGGCGCCTACCAGACGACCGACGGTCGGTGGCGAGCGCTCTCGCGCATCGCGCGATCCTTGCTCACGAGCGGCAGATCGTGCTCGATCGCCGTCGCATAGATCAGCCGGTCGGCTGGGTCTCCAGGGAACGAAGAGGGCAGCGCGACCGCCGTGTCCGCGATCGCAGGTGTGACGCCGAGCGTCCGCACCTCGGCTGCGAGGCCGTCGAGCCAAGACCTGACCGGGATGTTCACCACGATCCGCTCGTGCCTTGCCAGCCACGCGAGCTCGAACCACGAGATCGCGGCGACCACGAGCTCGTCCGCCTCATCGAGCGCCTTGCGCGCTCGTCCGCTCACCCTCGCAGGCTCGGCCGACCACCAGTGGACCACATGCGTGTCGAGCAGGACCGCGCCCACGCTTCAGGAGGCGTTCCATCGCGTGTCGGTGGAGAACAGTCCCTCATCGTCAGCCGCTGTAGCGGCAACTCCCTCGAACGCGCCCTTCAGCGTGCGCGCGCCATGAGCAGGCACGAGACGAGCGACCGGGCGGCCATGTCTCGTGATCTCGATCTCCTCGCCCGCTGCGACGTCGTCGAGCAGACGCAGAATCCTCGCCTTCGCGTCGGTCGCGGTCACTTGCCTGGACATGTGGTCAGTATAGCGGTCAGATCGCGTTTGTGCGGGATTGCCCGTCCGACTCGGCAACTCAGGCAAAGCCTGCAAAGTGCGGCATCGACCTCGCGCGGGAGCGGCGGACCGCCCGCACAGGCGCTCATCTGCCGCCTGCTCCCGCCTTAGAATGGGCCCGAGTGTCGACAGCCCGCGCGCCAGGTCGCGGGGCATGAAAGCGAGGGAGCAGCCGTGGCCGCCACGAACATCAACCGCGTCATCATCACCGGGAACCTCACGCGCGACCCAGAGCTGCGGGCGCTGCCGAGCGGCACATCGGTCTGCGAGCTGCGGATCGCCTGCAACACGCGCCGCAAGAACAGCGCGAGCGGCGAGTGGGAGGACAAGCCGAACTACTTCAACGTGAAGGTCTGGGGCGCGCAGGGCGAGAACTGCTCGCGGTTCCTCTCGAAGGGGCGTCCGGTCGCAATCGACGGGCGCCTCGAATGGCGCGAGTGGGAGACCCAGGAGGGCGGCAAGCGGCAGGCGATCGATATAATCGCCGACTCGGTTCAGTTCCTCGGCTCCCGCGACGAAGCCCAGAACGGCGGATTCGCCGCATCGGAGCCCGGCCGCCCCGCCCGCGGTGGCGAGGTCCCGGTCGACCAGGGGGACTACGAGCCGAGCCCCGTCGGCTCCGTCGCCGACGAGGACATCCCCTTCTAGTCACAGCAACTGAGAACCGAACAGCGAGGAATCGACGCGGATGGCGAAGGCACGCGGACGTGGCAAGCCCCGGCGCAAGGACAAGCGCGGCCCCCTCACGGGCGGCCGCCGCAAGCCCTGCCCGCAGTGCCGCGACAAGATCGAGCAGGTCGACTACAAGGACATCGCCTCGCTGCGCAGGTTCGTCTCCGACAAGGGCAAGATCCGCTCGCGGCGGATCACGGGCGCGTGCAGGCGGCATCAGAGCCAGATCGCGACGGCGGTGAAGCGCGCACGCATGCTCGCGCTGCTGCCCTACGTGAACGAGGGCGGACGCGAGGACGGCGGCGGCGGGCGCCGCGAACGCGATCGCGACCGCAGCTGAGAGCCTGGCCGTGCCGGACGCGATCCTGATGCAGGACGTCGAGGACCTCGGCGCGAAGGGCGCCGTCGTCGACGTCTCGAAGGGCTACCTGCGCAACTTCCTGATTCCGCGCAAGCTCGCCCAGCCGGCGACGAAGGGCGCCGTCGAGGACGTGAGGCGTCGCCAGCAGGCGGCCGAGCGCGCCGCCCGCCACGCGGAGGAGCGGGCGCAGGAGAACGCCGCCCTGCTGAGCAAGACGGTGCTGACGATCTCCGCCCAGGCAGGGCCGGACGGACGCCTGTTCGGCTCGATCGGACCGCAGGACATCGTCGCGTCGATCAGGGAGGCGCGCGGGCTGAAGCTCGACCGTCACCGGGTCTTCCTGCCCGAGCCGATCAAGAACCTCGGCACCTACATGGTCGTCGTCGAAGTCGTGGACGGCGTCACCGCGACGGTGAAGACGATGGTCGTCGCCCAGGGCTGAAGGCCCGTCCGCCTAGCGCGGGCCGGCGAAGGGCTCGTGCGGCCTCGCGCTTCGCAGCCTCATCGCTATCAGGGGATTGACGACCGTCCAGCGCCGCTCGTGGCGCAGCAGCCCCGCGAGCCGTAGACGCTTCAGCGCCTTGCTGAGGTCCTGCGTCGTGGTCGTGCCCCGTTGGGCGTTCGCGTAGGGACGCTGGCCGAGCGCCGCCTGCGTGAGCACCTGACCGCCCAGCCTGTGCAGAGAGCGGGCGTGCTCGATTGCGCGGCTGGCGAGGCCGTCGTCCTGGGCGGCGAGCCCGCGCAGCACCTCCTCCGCTCCCAGCTCGAGCCCCTGCGCCTCGGCCTCTGCGACGGCCGCGAGCGCGAGCAGCATCGTGCGCACGTGCCTCCCTGTGAGCGCGGCGAGCTCGGTCGCCGTGTCGGCGCCGACCCCGACGAGACGCGCGACCTCGCGCCAGACCTCGGCTGACGGCGCGCGCATCGTCAGCCACCGCCCCCGCTCGTGAAAGGCCGCGCGCTGGCCGAGCGCGTCGGCGCGCGCAGCCTCGCGGCCTGAAACGAGCAGACGCAAGCTCGACCGCTCGACGAGCTCGTTCAGGCTCCACAGCAGCGGACCGACCTTCAGCGGATGCCGGAACGTGAGGCGGGGCGCCTCCAGATGGTCGACCCACAGCAGCACCTCGAGCTGATCTGCGAGGGCTTCGAGGCTCTCGAGCGCCGGCGCCCAGCGGTAGCGACCGGACGGCCACGTCCGCATCGCCTCCTGAAGGCCGCCGCCGAGGACCTCTGTCAGCTTCGTACGTGCTTGCTCGACGCTCTGCGGCACCGTCCCGAGACCGCGAAGCGCGGACAGCTGACCGGCCGGCGCCAACGCCATGGCGATCTCGCGCGCGAGCAGGAATCCGAGGTGCTCCTCGCTCGCCGCCCAGGCGAGATCGAGGTACATCACGCGCCAGTCCGCGCTCGCGAGCGCCTGGCCCAACGTCTGGGTCTTGCCAACCTCCGCCTCGCCGAGCAGGCCGAGCACGCTGTGCGCGCGCAGCGCGGCCGCGATCTCCCGCGCCTCGACCGCGCGCGCCGCGGCAAGCGCGGCGGTCGTCGCGGAGTAGCGGTCGATCTCGGACCCGGACGCCATTGGGGCGATTCTACACGAACATATGTTCGATTGCTCGATGGACTCTCCTTCATGATCGGCACGCGCATCGGAAGCGCCCAACTTGCGGCAACGCGACCTCAGCGCCGCCGCGAGCGCGCCTACACTCGGGACCGATGAGCACCTCGTCGAGAAACGGCGGCGCCTTCGCCGCGCGCGGCAACGGCGCGGCCGGCAGCGCCGCCCCGCCGACCGTCGTGCCGCCGCAGAACCTCGACGCGGAGCAGTCGGTGCTCGGCGCGATCCTGCTCTCGGATCGCTCGCTCTACGCGCTCGTGATCGAGGAGGGCCTGAGGGCGGAGGACTTCTACCACGAACGCCACGGCCTCATCTACGAGGCGATGCTCTCGCTCTACAACGAGAACGAGCCCGTCGACGTGCTCACCGTGACCGATCGGCTGCGCCAGAGCGGCCGCCTCGCCGAGGTCGGCGGCCAGGCGGCCGTCGACGAGCTCACCGCCGCCGTCCCCGCCGCCGGCCACGCCCGCCGCTACGCCCAGATCGTGCGCGAGAACGCGCTGCTGCGGCGCCTGCTCACCGCCTCCTACGAGATCCAGGGCAGCGTGCTCGGCGATCGCACCGCGCCGCGCGATCTCGTCGAGCAGGCGGAGAAGGCGATCCTCGAGGTCGCGCGAGACGACCGCAAGCAGGACTTCCGCCGGATCGAGGAGGTCCTGCACGAGGAGCTCGACAAGCTGCACCGGCTCTCGACCGAGGGCACCTCGCTCACGGGAACCCCCTCCGGGTTCAAGGACCTCGACGAGCTGACCGGCGGCTTCCAGCCCGGCAACCTGATCATCATCGCCGCGCGCCCGGCGATGGGCAAGAGCGCGCTCGTCTGCAACATCGCCGAGAACGCCGCGGTCGAGCACCGCCGCCCCGTCGCGCTGTTCTCGCTCGAGATGGCCGAGGCGGAGCTCGCGCAGCGGTTCGTCGCCTCCCAGGCGCGCATCAAGGGCGAGGAACTGCGCAAGGGCAGGGTCGCCGAGCAGCGCTGGCCAAAGATCCTGAAGGCCTCACAGCGCCTCTCCGAGTCGCCGCTGTGGGTCGACGACTCGAGCGATGTCGGCATGCTCGAGCTGCGGGCGAAGGCGCGGCGGCTGCACACGCAGGCGCCCGGGGGACTCGGCCTCATCGTCATCGACTATCTGCAGCTGATGAGGACGGACAGCCGCTACGACAGCAGGGTGACCGCCGTCGGCGAGCTCTCCCGCGGGCTGAAGATCCTCGCGCGCGAGCTCGGCGTGCCGGTGATCGCGCTCTCGCAGCTCTCGCGCGCGGTCGAGCAGCGCCCCGACAAGCGCCCCCAGCTGTCCGACCTGCGCGAGTCGGGGAACCTCGAGCAGGACGCCGACCTCGTGATGTTCATATACAGGGACGAGTACTACGACCGCGAGTCGGAGCGGCCGGGAGAGGCGGACCTGATCGTCGCGAAGCACCGAAACGGCGCGACCGGCGACGTCACGCTCACCTTCCAGAAGGAGTACCCGAAGTTCATGAACTACGCCGGCGAGCGCTACGCGCAGTAGGGGAGCCGATGGCCGCCTGGAACGCCGCACCCGCCTCCGAGCCGCAGACCTTGCAGTCGGACGAGCTTGCGAGCGCAGCCGTAAGACATCCCCGCGACTGCCCGTTCGGGCTCTGCGACGGCAGCGGCTTCGTGATCGACGAGCAGAGCAACACCGCCTCCGACTGCCGCTGCCGCCCGCAGCGGATCGCGAGGGCGCGGGCCGCGCGGCTCGAGGCGCGGATTCCGCGTCGCTACATGGCGTTGACCTTCGAGCAGCTCGAGGGGGACATGCTCGCTGCCTTCAGAGAGCAGATCAGGGTCGTGCGCCGCTTCAGCACCCGGATCGCCGAGAACCTCGACGAGGGCAGGAGCCTCTGGATCATGGGCGACGTCGGCACCGGCAAGACCGCGCTCGCGATGCTCGTCTCGCGCGCGGCGCTGCAGGCGGGCAGGACGGTCGCGATCTACTCGCTGCCCCGCCTGCTCAACCTGATCAGGGAGTCGATCGAGCACGAGGGCGGCGTCGTCGGCTTCCTCGACACGCTCTCCTCGGTCGACCTGCTGCAGATCGACGACGTCGGCGCCGAGAACAGGACCGACTGGGCGCTCGAGCAGCTCTACTCGATCGTGAACGCGCGCTACGAGGACAGGCGCTCGGTCGTGATGACGACGAACCTCGACCCCCACGCGCTCGCCGAGCAGATCGGAGACCGCACGGTCTCGCGCCTGATCGAGATGTGCGGCGACCCGCTGCCGCTCTACGGCGAGGACCGCCGCCGCGAGCTGCCGCTGCCGGCCAACTGACGAGCGGCAAGCGACGTCAGCGATCGAACGGAGGGCTGGGTCCTGCGGCTCCTCCGGGCGAACGACGGCGGCGCGTCCCTGCGCCGCGCGAACGCATCTAGACTGCCGAGTCTCATGCCAGGCATCGTGATAGTCGGCGCCCAGTGGGGCGACGAGGGCAAGGGCAAGATCACCGACCTGCTCGCCGAGCGGGGCGAGGCGGTCGTGCGCTTCCAGGGGGGCAACAACGCCGGCCACACGATCGTCAGAGACGGCGTCGAGTGGAAGCTGCACCTCATCCCCTCGGGCATCCTGCACCCTGGCAAGCCCTGCGTCATCGGCAACGGCGTCGTGATCGACCCGAAGGTGCTGATCGACGAGCTCGACACGTTGCGCTCGCGCAAGGTCGACGTCTCCGGGCTGCGGATATCGGCGAACGCGCACCTCATCATGCCCTACCACCTGCTGCTCGACTCCGCCGGCGAGGCGAAGCTCGGCAGCCTCCAGATCGGCACGACGAGGCGCGGCATCGGCCCCTGCTACGCCGACAAGGCGGCGCGGCTCGGGATCAGGGTCCAGGACCTGCTCGACGAGAAGATCCTGAAGAAGAAGATCGTCGCCGCGATGGAGCCGAAGCGGCTCTCGCTGCGCCCCTTCGAGAAGGACCCCTCGCTCGACCTCAGGACGATGACCGAGGAGTACCTCACATACGGCCACCAGCTCGAGCGCCACATCGCGGACACTTCGAAGCTGCTGTGGGAGCTGCTCGACGGCAAGGCGACCGTGATCTTCGAGGGCGCCCAGGGCGCGATGCTCGACATCGACCACGGCACCTATCCGTTCGTCACCTCCTCGAACCCGGTCGCAGGCGCCGCCTGCATCGGAGCGGGCGTCGGCCCGCGCGCGATCGACGAGGTCTGGGGGGTGAGCAAGGCCTACACGACGCGCGTCGGCGCGGGCCCGTTCCCGAGCGAGCTGCACGACGAGACGGCCGAGGAGATCAGGAGGCGCGGCGGCGAGTTCGGCACGACGACGGGGCGCCCGCGTCGGACCGGCTGGCTCGACCTCGTCGCCCTCCGCTACGCCGCGCGCCTCAACACGCTCACCGCGATCGCGATCACGAAGCTCGACGTGCTCTCGGGCTTTGACGCGATCCGGGTCTGCACCGGTTACAGGGGCGCGGAGGGCGCGGAGTTCGAGGATTTCCCCTACCACCAGACGGTCCTGCACCACGCGAGCGCCGAGCTCACGCAGCTGCGCGGCTGGAGCGAGGACATCGGCGAGTGCCGCTCGATGTCGGATCTGCCTGCCGCCGCGGTCGAGTACCTGCAGTTCGTCGAGGGTGAGATCGGCGTGCCGATCGCGCTGATCGGCGTCGGCCCAGGGCGCGAGCAGGTGGTGTGGACCGACGCGGGACGCGGGACGCTGCTCGCAGACGCGTCCGCCGGCGAGCGGGTCTAGGTCCCGCCTGGCTCCATGCAACCCGTGCCCTTGCGCGCCCAGATCGACCACTAGTTTCAGGTCGCGCTTGGCAGTCCTGCGCCGGACGGCGAGCTCGCTTCTTCGCGTTTGCTCGGATCTCGCTTGCCGAGACTCGGCGACCGGCGCCGGGGCGCTCGTCTTGCATCGCAGGAGACACCCCGGCGCCGGGTCCGAGTGATCGACTGCAGGAGAGGTCCCTGTTCTACCCGTCGACCTTCGATCGATCAACCCGCAGTCGCGATTTCGCTTCCTGAAGCGACATACCTGTCGGCCAGTGTTTCTGACTCGACAACTCGACTGCTCGCTGTACGAGCTCGCACAACTGTCCGCGCCACGCTGGACAGATCGTGCGCGTCCTGAGATGCTGAGGTCATGCCGGATCTCGACGGCCTCGGGGAGGAGGTCAGGAGGCTGCGGACCGCACAGGGCCTCTCCCCCATGGAGCTGGCGCAGCGCAGCGGCGTGCCCGTCGAGGACGTGCTCCTGATCGAGCGCGGCGAGGCCGTACCGCTCCGCAACACAGTCGTAAACATCGCGGTCGCCCTCGACGCGAGCGCGACCGCGTTCCTGCGGATGCTCGATTAGTGGGCGTGTGAGTCAGCGGCCTGCGGATCGAATCGCGCTCACGACGGTGGATAGTCGACGTTACGCGGATTCCGTCTGCAATCCTTGACTGACCACCGTGGGTCTGCGACAGTGGTCCGCATGCAACCGGATGACCAGTTCGGCCCGGTCCTGAGGCGTGTGCGCATCGAGCGCGGCCTCACGCAGGAGCAACTGGCGGAGGCGAGCGGGCTGCATCGCACCGAGATCAGCCTGCTGGAGCGCAGCCAACGCAAGCCGCTGCTCGAAACGGTCGTCGCCCTCTGCCGAGGGCTCGGGGTGACGCCGGCCGAACTGCTGCACGAAGTCAAGATTTAGGAAAGCCTCCACCACTCGATCCGCAGCCTGTGTCGAAGCGCTCGGATCTCCTATAAGCTGGCGCTTGGATCTTTGAGCGGATCCGCACACGCTCGCCGGTCGCGTGCCTGCGGCCGGGCCCCGGAGCCGGAAGCGAGGCGATGCCCTACACCGACATCGTGAAGGCAAGGGCGATCAGGCGCGCCGGCCGCGCCTGCGAGATGTGCGGCACGCCCGTGACCTTCGATTCGGCGCGCTTCGTGAGCGCGCATCCGATCTTCGGGGTCCTCTTCGACGAGGACGACTGCTGCGTGCTCTGCGGCGAGTGCGTCGACGAGCTCGACGCGGACACGAGGGCCGCGGTGGAAGAGCGCTCGGCGTCCAGCCCCGAGGGCGACGACATATGTGCCTGACGTAGCCTCCTGGACGCCTTCGAGTCGTCATGTGAGATCGTTGCGAGATGAGCGATCTGACCGCATGCTCTCCGCCGCGATCCGCAACGGTGTGAGATGAGGCTGACGGCAGCGAACCGGCTGTTGGAGCTCGACGCCTCGCGGCCGGCGATCATGGGGATAGTCAACGTCGGCGAGGACTCGGTCGCCGACCCCCTGCGGCTGTGGACCATCGAGGACCAGTTGGACGCCGCACGCGGCCAGGTCGCCGCCGGCGCGAGCATCGTCGACGTGGGCGCGCAGTCCGGCCGCACCGACACGGCCGTAATGCCGGCGAGGCGCGAGGTCGAGCTGCTGACCCCGCTGGTGCAAGCGCTTGCCGACGAGGGCGTAGTCGTCTCCATCGACACGTGGCGGGCGGAGGTCGCCGCGGCCGCGTTGGACGCGGGGGCGGCGATCATCAACGACGTGAGTGGTCTCGCCGACCCTGAGATGGCTGCGCTGGCGGCGAGCAGCGGCGCGGCGCTCGTGCTGATGCACACCCGCGCGGCGCCGAAGACCGAGCGCTTCCCCTCATATAAGGATCCCGTCGTCGACGTCGCGGCGATGCTCGAGCGCCTGACCGAAAGCGCGCTCGAGGCTGGCGTGAGGGAGGAGCAGCTGATCCTCGATCCAGGGCTCGACTTCGCGAAGACCCCTCGGGACTCGATCGAGGTGCTGCGCCGCATGCGAGAGCTGCATCACCTGCGGCGGCCACTGTTGCTCGCCGTCTCGCGCAAGTACTTCCTCGGGATGCTGACCGGCCGCGGACCCGTCGACCGGCTGGCGGGAACGTTGGCGGCAATCGGCTTCGGTGTCGACGCGGGGGCGAGCATCGTGCGCGTTCACGACGTCGCCGAGACCGCCGACTACCTCGCGGTGAGGGCCGCGCTCACCGCACGAGGCGAGCCCAAGCTGGCGGGCGACCCGCATGACGAGGCGCTGAAGTGGCTGCCGCCGAAGCGCGGCGCCGCTGGAGCAGGCTCGACCAGTGGCTGAGCGGCCGCTAGAGCAGGCTCGGCCGGCGACCGAGCCCTTGCGTCGCCGCTGAGGCGACGATCGACGCGGCAGCCGCTTCTCCGCCGAGATAGGGAGCGAGCAGGAAGAAGGCGATGTGCTCGCCGAGGGCCGGCAGTCGATCGAACATCTCGCCGGCGACGGCCCAGGCGAGCAGCTCGCCGACCGCGCCGACGAGCGCCTCGGCGACGAAGCTCCGGCCGTGACGGAGCGGGGGCGCCTGATCGAGCGCGCACGAGACGATTCGCTGCGGCAGGGCGGCATGACGGGCGCTCGCAAGCTCGGGCACGAGCGAGAGCCGCAGCAGCGCAAGCCGCGTCAACCGCGGCTGAGAGGCGAGATGGCGCATGCACTCGAGCACCGCGAGACGCACCGACTCGGGCCAGCTGCGGCCGCGCGCGGCACCGGCGGCGAGCGCGGTGCCGGCCTCCTCGACGTGGCGCTCGAGGAGCTGCTCGAGGCAGCCGAGCAGACCACCGTACTCGGCGAGAAAGCGCGCCGTGGAGATGCCGGCGAAGCGGGCGACCGTCGCGTCGTCGAGCGTGTCCCGGCGTTCCTGGAGCATCAGCTGCATGAGCGTCTCGATCACGTAGGCGCGCTCGTCCGTGCGATCGAAGCCCGACAGGGATCGCCTTGGCAGGGGTGGGGCAGAGCGAGACGCGCCAAAGGCGGCCTCGTGCGACGTGCACGGCTCGCGTTGCACGATCGGCAGCCGCGCGGCGGCTGCGGAGCGATGGCATTCGATCCACCGGTGCAGATCCTCCGCGAGCGGCGACAGCCGCCGTCCGCCTTCGCGCATCTTCAGGTAGAGCACGTGGCGCACGCCGCCGGTGAGCGCGCGCGGCGTGAGACGGGAGGTGGGAAAGCCGGTCGGGTGCAGCTGGAAAGCCGTCACGAGCGCACGTTCGTGGAAGGCGACGGTCTCGCGCACGTGCTCCGCGACCTCGATGCCGCCGGTGAGCGAGGTGACGAGCACCGCTTTGGCGGCGTCCGGATGCTCCTCGACGTGCCTCAGCAGAGCCTCGCACGAGCGGCGCAGCCGCTCGCTCCAGCCGTGAACCGTCAGCCAGGCGCTCACCGTCGCGGAGCGCGACTCCTGCAGCGTGTGCGAGCAGGTGTCCCTGAAGAGGTCGCCGAGGTCTTCGTAGTAGCGGTGAAAGGTCTGCTCGGAGCAGCCGGACAGCTCCGCGACGCGCGCGACGGTCGTCGCCTCGTAGCCGCGGTCGCTCACCGACCGCACGAAGGCGGTGCAGAGGCGCTCGCGCTGGCGCTGCTCCTTGAACTCGGGGCTGCCGAGGTAGCCTCGATCGTCGCTCACCCGGACCTCCCTCCGGAGTGGCGTCGACGGCGGTGGCTGCGAATGACGCGGCAAGACGATCTCTCAAAGAATCAGAAACTGTGCCAGCTGTTCGAAAGCTAGGTGATGCCCGCAGGTCCGTCAAGAGTCGGAAACATCGAACTCGGCCTCCGGTGCCGTCGACGGCGCCGCGCTCCCTCCGGCGCCTCCAAGACCCTTGCGCCCGCAAAGGCGCTCCTCGCTCAGCAGTTACCCGATTTCGGCCTCGGCCAAATCCGGATGGCGAGCGCGTGCGGGCGTGACAGCTTTCTTCGAGGGCGACTCGACTGGCGAGAGAAGGCCTGGAGGATGAGATGCGCAACGAGGGTCGGCGGGCGGGCGACGGCGGCCGGCCACATCGATGCAGGACGTTGGGCGAGCTGGCGCTTTCAGCGTCCCACCGCGGGCGGCGAACCGCGTTGCGTCAGCTGCGCGAGCTCTGCGTGGGCGCAGACCCGGGCGTGCGCGAGGTCAGCTATGCGCAGTTGGCCGACAGCGCAGTCGAGATCGCAGCGGGCTTGATCGCACTCGGCGTCGAGCGGGGGCAGACCGTCGCGATTCTCGCCTCGACGCGGGCGGAGTGGACGATCTTCGAGCTCGGCGCGATGTGCGCAGGCGCGATCCTCACGCCGATCTATCACACGAGCTCGCCGCCGGAGTGCGCCTATCTCCTGCAGCACTCGCAGGCGCGCCTCGTGCTCTGCGAGACCGCCGCCGACTGCGCGAAGGTGCGGTCGGTCGCCGACCGCTGCCCGCTGCTGCAGCACGTGCTGGTGCTCGAAGGCGACGCCGAGGGAGCGCTGCCGCTCTCGCAGCTGATGCAGCGCGGTCGGCAGAGCGACTCGCGCGCCGCCGTCGAGGCGCGCGTAGCGGAGGTGCGGCCGGCGGACGTCGCGACGATCGTCTACACCTCGGGCACGACGGGGACGCCGAAGGGCTGCGTGCTCACGCACGAGAGCCTGATGAGGACCGCGCACATGTACCGCGAGCGCCTGCAGCTGCCCGAGGAGCACGCGATCATCTACATGTTCCTGCCGCTCGCCCACGTGCTCGCGCGGCTCGCGGCGATCGTCGTGCTCGACACGGGCGGCACCCTCGTCTACTGGTCAGGCGACTCGGAGCGGATCGTCGAGGAGCTCGCGCAGGCGCAGCCGACGCACTTCGTCGCGGTGCCGCGCGTCTACGAGAAGGTCCACAACGCGGTGCTCGACGAGGTCGAAGCGCGCGGGCCGATCGCGAGGATCGCGTTCGCCTGGGCACTCGAGGTCGGGCGCCGCGCGCGCCCGCGCAGCCGCGCGAGGACGGCGCCGGGTCGGGTCTTCGCCGCCCGCCTGCGGCTGGCCGAAGAGATCGGCCTCACCGCGGTGAGGCAGGTATTCGGCGGGCGGCTCGAGCTCGCGCTCGTCGGCGCCGCGCCCGCGGATCGGCGCCTGCTCGAGTTCTTCGACGCCTGCGGAGTGCTCGTGCTCGAGGGCTACGGCCTCACCGAGAGCTGCGCGGCCGCGACGCTGAACCCGATCGGAGCCCCGCGCTTCGGCACGACCGGCACGGCGCTCACAGACGTCGCGGTGAGGATCGCTGCCGACGGCGAGATCCTGATCGCCGGGCCGAACGTGTTCGCCGGCTACCACCGCGACCCGGAGGCGACGGCCGCGACGGTGCGCGACGGCTGGCTTGCCAGCGGCGATCTCGGCTCGCTCGACGAGGCGGGCTACCTCGCGGTCACCGGCCGCAAGAAGGAGCTGATCGTCACCTCGAGCGGCAAGAACATCGGTCCGGCGGAGATCGAGAAGGGCCTGCGCGAGAGCCGCTGGATCTCGGAGGCGGTCGTCTACGGCGATCGCAGGCCCTATCTCGTCGCGATGCTGACGCTCGATCGCGACGAGCTGCCGACGCTCGCACGCAGGCTCGAGCTGGAACAGGCCGACGTCGCGACGCTCGCCGCGAACGAGCGCGTGCAGCAGCTGCTCTGGGACGTGGTCGCAGCGAACAACGAGCGCTTCGCGCGGATCGAGCAGGTGAAGCGCTTCGCGATCCTGCCCCACGACCTGACGATGCAGGCAGGCGAGCTGACGCCGACGCTGAAGGTGCGTCGCGCCGTCGTCTACGACCGCTACGCCTCCTTCTTCGATCGCCTCTATGAGACGGAGGCCCAGAGCGCCGCTGGCGCAATGACCGATCCGCCCACCAACCCCCGGAAGCCCACTGACCTGATTCCCAATCGGGCGCGCGGGCACCTGGTCAAAGGCGCCGACCGGATGGAGGCGCAATGACCAACCTCCCCCGCTCGCTTCACATGAGCAGCGCCGACGCGGCGTGGCTGCGGATGGACGGGCCCGCGAACCCGATGGTGATCAACTCGTTGATCCGCTTCGAGGATCCGCTCGACTTCGGCCGTCTGTCCGAGGTGCTGCAGCGGCGGCTCGTCGCGGCCCATCCGAAGTTCGCGATGCTCGTCCGCCCCGGGCGGCTGCCGCTCGTCGGCTCGGTGCCGGCGATCGGGCCGCTGCCGGCCGTCGGCCTGAGGTGGGAGCGCGACCCGCGATTTGCGATCGGCAGGCACCTGCACCGGCGCGCGCTCCCGCGCCCTCACGACGAGGCGGCGCTGCGCGCGCTCGTCGGCGACCTCGTCTCCAGCCCACTGCCGGAGGACCGCCCTCCCTGGCAGGCCTACCTGATCGAGTGCGCCGACGGCGACACCGCGCTGCTCACGCGCATGCACCACTGCATCGCGGACGGGATCGCGCTCGCCCAGGTGCTGCTCTCGCTCACCGACGGGCTCGGCGAGACCGGGCAGGCGATCGACGCGCTCTCGCAGCCTGCGGAGCGCCTTGCGAGTGGTGCCCCCCTCGACGGCGCGGCAGCAGGCGCCGGTGGCCGTCTCGGCGCGGCGGCGGGCGCCGCCCGCGCGATGTCGGCGCTCGTCCAGGAGAGCGTGGAGCGGCTGCTGCACCCGCGGCGGCTGCTCGATCTCGCGCGTGGCGGCGCGCGCGACGTCGAAGTGCTCGCGCGGCTGCTTGCCCATCCCGCCGATCCGGTTGGCGCCTTGAAGCAGCCGCTCGCCGGCGAGCGGCGCGGCGGGTGGTCGCGACCGATCGCGCTCGAGGAGGTGAAGGCGATCGCCCACCGTGGCGGCGCGACGGTGAACGACGTGCTGCTGACGGCGGTGACGGGCGCGATCCGCAGCCACCTGCGCAGCGTCGGCGCCGCCTTTCCGCCGCGGATGACGGCGATCGTGCCGATCAACCTGCGCCCTCCCGACGAGCCGCTGCCGCCCGAGCTCGGCAACCGCTTCGGCCTCGTCTTCCTCGACCTGCCGCTGAGCGAGCGTCGCCGCAGCCGCCGGCTCGAGACCGTGAAGGCGAGGATGGACACGATCAAGCGCTCTCCTGAGGCGCCGGTCTCATATGCGGTTCTGCAGGGAGTGGGTCTCGCGCCGGCGGAGGTCGAGAGCCGCGTCGTCACGCTCTTCTCCGCGAAGGGAACCGCCGTCGTGACGAACGTGCCCGGTCCGAGAGAGCCGCGGCTGCTCGCCGGAGCGGTCGTGCGCGACCTCGCGATCTGGGCGCCCGCCTCTGGCAGCGTAGGCATGAGCGTGAGCCTGTTCAGCTACCGTGGACAGGTGACCGTTGGCCTGCTCGCAGACACAGCCGTGCTGAGCGACCCGCACGCGGTCGCCGAGCGGGTCGCAAGAGAGCTCGACGCGCTCGCGCATCGCAGACGCGCTGACGTGGAGACCTCGTCCGGGAGCCGCGCCACATGAGCGAGGCGGTCGCGATCTTCGCGCCGCATCCGTTGTTGACGGTGACGATCGAGCCGGAGGGCGCCGAGCGGCACGGCATCCACTTCCCCGCCGGCGGCCAGGGCGTCTGGGTCGCGCGCGCCGCGGCCGCGCTCGGCGCGCGCCCCGTGCTCTGCGGCCTGATCGGCGGCGAGAGCGGCAGCCTGCTCACGCCGCTGATGGAGCGGATGCTCGGCGCGGAGCAGATGCGGCTCGTGCATACCGAGACGGCGAGCGGCTGCTACGTGACCGACCGCCGCTCCGGAGAGCGCGAGCTAGTCGCGATGAGCGTGAGCGACCCTCCCTCGCGGCACGAGCTCGACGAGCTCTTCTCGCTCGCCTGCGCGGAGGCGATCGCCTGCGGGTGGCTCGTCGTCACGAATCCGATGCCAGGCGGATCGCTGCCGCTCGAGATCTACGGCGACCTGATCGCCGACGTGAAGGGCAACGGCTGCAAGACGCTGGTCGATCTCTCCTCGCCGCGCCTCGACAGCGCGCTGCGCGGCGAACCCGACCTCGTGAAGCTTAACGACTGGGAGCTCGCCGCCTTCGTGCGCGGACCGGTCGACACCGACGCGCGCCTGCTCGCGGCGGCCAGCAAGATCCAGGAAGACGGCGCGGCGACCGTGATCGTGACGAGGGGCGAGCAGCCGGCGCTCGCGTTGCACGAGGGCGTCGCCTGGCAGCTGACGCCGCCGCGGCTGAAGAACGGCTTCAGGGAGGGCTGCGGAGACGCGATGATGGGCGCGATCGCCGCCGCGATGGCCGCTGGAGAGAGCATCGAGCGCGCGCTCGAGATCGGCGCGGGGGCGGGCGCCGCGAACTTCCTGCGTCACGGCCTCGGCAATGTCTCGCGCGAGGTCGTAGAGCAGCTCGCGGCGGTCGTGACGCTCACCCCGTGGCCGCTGGAGCGGGCGAGCACCGCCTGAGCGACGGCACGAGCCGGGCAGACGGCCAGCGTGGGCGGCCGTCATGCGGATCACCCTGGCGAGGACGCCGTGCGGGGTCACCACGGCGGGACCGGATGCGCGCCGCCCAGCAGCGCCCAGGGCGCCTCGTGTGCGATCCAGGAGACCTGGTCAGCCGGGCACTCCTGCGCCAATCGCGCGACCGCCTCGCTGAGGTGGACGGGCCGACCGCCGTGAGAGGAGTGGGCGTCGCTGCCAAGCAGGTGCAGCAGGCCCTCGCGCGCGAGCTGCAGCGCGATCTCGCCGTGATCTGCGTGCGCGACGAACGCGGCCGTCCACTGCACGAGGCAGCCGATGCGGGCGAGGTCTTGCAGGCTGCGGCGAAAGCCCTCGCCGGCGTGCCGCTCGGGGTGGGCGACGAGCACCCCGAAGCCCTCGCTCACGAGCCGTTCGGCGAGCAGTTGCAGCCCCTTGCCGAGCGGTCCAGGCGCCGGCTCGATCAGCAGCGAGGAGCCTCCGCCGAGCGAGACGCTGCGCAGCGTCGCCGCGTCGAGACGCCGCGCAGCGTGCTCGGCGACCTCGCCGCCGGTCGCGATCTCGACGGGCACCTTCGCCGTCTTCAGCTCCTCCCGCAGCTCGGCGATCCGCGCCGGCAGCTCCCCGATCTTCACGTCGTGGTCATCTCTGATGTGCGGCGTCGCGCAGACGACCGCGATCCCGTCCGCGGCGGCCTGCCTCGCCATCGCGACGCTGTCTGCGAGGTCGAGCGCGCCGTCGTCGAGCGCGGGCAGGATGTGGCAGTGGACGTCTACGAGGTCTCGCGTCTGAGGCTGCGAGGGCTCGCGACTCGATGTACGGCGGGGCGCCAAGAGGCTCGATGCTAGTCGTCGCGGGCGGCGGCGGATATCCTGCCCCGCCGGAGATGGTCGACGCCGTGCGCACGCCCGAGGAGGCGCTCGAGGGGCTCCCTGACTTCCCGTTCCGGTCCCGCTACCGCGAGCTCGACGGCCTGCGGCTCGCGCACCTCGACGAGGGCGAGGGAGCACCCGTGGTCTTCGTGCACGGCGAGCCGACCTGGTCGTTCCTGTGGCGGAAGGTGATCCCTCCCGTCAGAGAGGCGGGCTTTCGCTGCATCGCCCCCGACCTCGTCGGCTTCGGACGCTCAGACAAGCCGACCGACGTCGGCTGGTACACCTACGACAGGCACACGCAGATCGCTTCGAGCCTGCTCACGGACCTCGACCTCGGCGGCGCGACGATCGTCGTGCACGACTGGGGCGGGCCGATCGGCCTGCGGCTCGCCGTCGAGCACCGCGAGCGGATCGAGCGGATCGTGATCCTCGACACGGGCCTCTTCACCGGCGAGCAGCGGATGACGGAGGCATGGCTCGCCTTCAGGGACTTCGTCGCACGCACCGAGGACCTTCCCGTCGGCTTCCTCGTGAAGGGCGCCTGCAAGCACGACCCGGGCGAGGACGTGATCGCCGCCTACGACGCGCCATTCCCGAACGCGGCGAGCAAGGCGGGGGCGAGGGCGTTCCCGCTGCTGATCCCCCACGAGCCCGACGCGCCGGGGGCGGCGACAGGGCGGCAGGTGCTGCGGGCGCTGCGTGAGGACCGCCGGCCGACGCTGATGCTGTGGGCGGACTCGGACCCCTTGCTGCCGCTCTCGACCGCCGAGCGGTTCGCCGCCGCGATCGGCCGTGAGCCGCCGCGCGTGATCGAGGACGCCTCGCATTTCCTGCAGGAGGACAAGGGCGAGGAGATTGGCGCGCTGATCGCCGAGTGGCTGGCGACGGGCGGCTAGCTGGAGCGCGGCGAGTCGAGCTCGGCCCGAGACGGCTGCTCGGCGGAGGCGAGGCCGGGCTCGGAGGCGGCAGCGCGCAGTTCGTAGTCGCGGCGCTTCGCCGCGTCTGCGCCGGCGAGCACGATGTCGGCCTTCATCGCCCTCGCGATCGCCTCCGAGACGCGGCGCGGCAGCATCGCGCCGAGCGTCTGCGTGACGCGCGAGGACTTCGGCACCCACACGTCGACCCGTCTGCGCTGGAGCGCCTCGACGATCGCATCGGCGACGTCCGCGGGCTGCAGGCTGCGCATGCCGTGCGCCTGCCCGAGGCCCGAGCCGAGCTCGGTGTTCACGACGAAGGGCATCACGTAGCTGACGTCGACGTCCGCCTTCATCAGCCGCAGCTCGCCCCGCACCGCCTCGGTGAGGCCGATCACGGCGTGCTTCGTGGCGGAATAGGTCGCGCCGCCGGGCGCACCGTACTTGCCCGCCTGGGAGGAGATGTTGACGATGTGCCCGCGGTTGCGAGGGACCATCCGCTGCAGCGCGAGCTTCGTGCCGAGGATCACGCCGCCGAGATTGATGTCGATCATCCTCCTCGCCGTTACGTCCTCCTCGTCGACGAAGCGCCCGAGCTGCATGATGCCGGCGTTGTTTATCAGGACCTCGAGCGGCCCGAGCTGTTCCTCGACGCCGTCGAGGAACGTGGCGAACGAACGCCTGTCGGTGACGTCGAGCGGCAGCGCGACGGCGCTGCGGCCAAGCTCGGCTGCGGCGTTGCTCGCCGCCTCGAGGTCGAGATCGCCGATCGCGACCCTCATGCCCTCTCGCGCGAGCGCCTGCGCGGTTGCGCGCCCGATCCCGCGCGCTCCGCCCGTGATCGCGACCGTCTGTCCCGCGAGCACCCGGCCCTGCCTTGCGATGCGGGCCTGCCTTGCCATCGATCTTCCTCCTCGAACGAGCGGTCTCCGGAAGCAGAACCTATCGCCAAGGCGGCGCGGTGCAAGCTGGTCGAACATCGCGGCCCTGCAAAAACGATTTGTGTCAGACCGCACCTTCGTCCTTGACGACGTGTTCTCGCATACACGGGACCCCTGGGAGCAGGGTCCGCTAGGAGAGGGCATCCGCCGCCCGGGCGACAGGAGGGAGCGCCCGGGCCCGGGTGCGAAGCGCTCAGGCCCTTATCGTTCCCTCGATGCGCGTCGAGGTGATCGACCCGTCGGCCTACACGCCGCCCTACGATCACGCGCTCTGCGCCGCGCTTGGCGCCGCCGGCGCGGAGGTGCAGCTGCTCACGAGCCGCTTCCCCTACGGCCCCGTGCAGGCGCCGGAAGGCTACGAACGCGAGGAGCTCTTCTACCGCCGCTCCCACGCGGGCGTCGCCGCAGGCGAGCGCTCGCGCAGGGGCCTCGCGAGAAAGCTCGCCGAGCACCTGCCCGGGATGCTGCGCTGCAGGCGGATCGCCGCGCAGGCGGACATCGCCCACTACCAGTGGCTGCCGGTCCAGCAGCTCGACGCCCACCTGCTGCCGCGGCGCAGGCGAGCGGGGCGGCCGCGGCTCCTCATCACCGCCCACGACGTGCTGCCACGCGAGCCGCGACGGGGTCAGCTGCGCGGCCAGCGCAGGCTCTACGAGCGCTTCGACGCGATCGTCGTGCACTCGCAGCACGGGGCCGACCGCCTGACGAGGGAGCTGCGCCTCGCGCCTGAGAAGGTGCACGTGATCAGGCACGGCGCCTTCGCGCACCTCGCGGCGTTGCCGGTCGGGCCGCCGCCGTTCGGGGGGCAGGCGAAGCGTCTCTCCGACCCGGCGATTCGCCCGACGGCCGAGGACGAGGCGGCGAATCGCGAGGCGGCCGAGGGCAGGGCGGCCTTCGCCGAGGCGCCGACGGGCGGTCGGGCGCCGGTCGTGCTCTTCTTCGGCCTGCTGCGCCCCTACAAGGGCCTCGACGTGCTGCTGCAGGCATGGCGCAGGCTGAGCGCCGCCGAGCGCGACGGCGCACAGCTGTGGATCGCTGGCATGCCGAGGATGAGCCTCGCCACCGCAGGGCTGCCAGATCTCGACACGGCGACGGGCAAGCGGGCGGCCGCCGCAGCGCATATTCACGTCGCTGCCCGCTTCATCACCGACGGCGAGCTGCCGGCCTACTTCGCACGTGCCGACCTCGTCGTGCTCCCCTACCGCGAGATCGACCAGTCGGGCGTGCTGTTCACCGCGCTCGCCTTCGGCAAGCCGCTGCTGCTGAGCGCCGTCGGCGGCTTTCCGGAGCTCGCGGCGACGGGCGCCGCGCGGCTCGTGCCGCCGGGGGACCCCGATGCGCTCGCGGGTGCGCTGGCGCGGCTGCTGGGCGACCCTGACGAGCTGGAGCGGATGGGCAGCGCGGCGAGGGCCGCGGCCGCGGGGCCCTACTCTTGGGCGGCGATCGCGAGGGAGCACCTCGACCTCTACGAACGGCTGCTCGCAGACGCCTGACAGAAGGCAGGCTTCGCCCTGTTGGGCGAGAATGGCGCCGCGACATGCGCCTTGCCCTCGAAATCTGCTTCTGGGCCTGCATCGGCCTGATCCTCTGGACGCAGCTCGGGTACGGGCTTGCGCTGTGGATCGCCGCGTCGGCGCTGCGGCCGGGGTCTCGACGCGGGAATCGCAGCGGTTCCGGGCACGACGAAGGCCCGCCCAGGGCCGCCCCAAAGGCGGCCCCATCCCCATCCATCAAACCTCCAGACGCGATGCCCACCGCCGTCGAGGCGCTGCCAGCGGTCTCGCTGATAATCGCGGCCCACGACGAGGCGGCCGTGATCGAGGCGAAGGTCTTGAATGCGCTGAAGCTCGACTACCCGCAGCCGCTGCTGCAGGTGGTGATCGCCTGCGACGGTTGCGCGGATGACACCGCGGCACGCGCGCGGGGGGCGGGCGCGCACGTCGTGCTCGAGCTCGCGAGGGCCGGCAAGGTGAGCGCCCAGGACGCCGCGGTCGCGCGCTCGCAGGCGGAGATCGTCGCCTTCTCGGACGCGAACTCGCTCTGGCTGCCCGACGCCCTGCGCGAGCTCGTGCGTGCCTTCGCCGATCCCGCGGTCGGCTACGCCTGCGGCCAGGTGCGCTTCGCCCAGGCAGCCGGCGGCGAGGCCGCGACGAACCAGGAGGGCGCCTACTGGCGCTACGAGATGGCGCTGCGGAGGCTCGAGTCGCAGCTGTGCTCGATCACCGCGGGCAACGGCGCGATCTACGCGACGAGGAGGGAGGACTACATCGTCGTCGACCCGGTGATGGGCCACGACCTCTCCTTTCCCTTCAACATGGTGAAGCGGGGCAGGCGGGCGGTCTACGTGCCGGGGGCGGTCGCGACCGAGAAGATGGTGCCGACGATCGAGGGCGAGCGGGCTCGCAAGCGGCGGATGATGGCCCACACCTGGGCGATCGTGCTGCGCGGCGGGATGCTCTCGCCGCGCGGCTACGGTCTCGCCTACGGGTCGATGATCCTCTCGCACCGGCTGCTGCGCTACGTCACGCCGTTCCTGCACGCGCTCGCGCTCGCCTGCAACGTCGCGCTCGTGACGCTCGGAGCGGGCGTTCTCTACGTCGCGATGCTCGCGCTCCAGCTCGCGGCGGTCGCGGGCGCGCTGCTCGGATCGAGGCTGCGTTGGAGGGCGCTGCTGCTGCTGCGCTACTACGTCCTTACGACCGCCTCTCTCGCAACGGGGCTGTGGGACTGGCTGCGCGAGGGCGTGAACCCCTCCTGGGAGGCCGCGGAGGGCACGCGATGACCGGCGGCGGAACAGCGGCGAACGGCCGAGCATTCGGTCGCATGAGCATGGAGGATTGCGTGAGCGTCGGGCGCCGCAGATGATCCGCAGGGCGATCGACATGGTCGTCTCCGCGGCAGCACTGATCGTCTCCTCGCCGCTGCTGCTCGCGGCGATGGTCGCGATCAGGCTCGAGTCGAGCGGCCCCGCGATCTACAGGCAGCGGCGGATCGGCAAGGACGGCAAGCCCTTCGACGTGCTGAAGCTGCGGACGATGGTCGACGGCGCCGAGCACATCGGCGCGGGGCTCGCGATAGACGAGAACGACTCCCGCATCACGCGGGTGGGCGCGCTGCTGCGGCGCGCTTCGCTCGACGAGCTGCCGAACCTGGTCAACGTGCTGCGCGGCGAGATGTCCCTGATCGGTCCGCGACCGACGATCCCCGTCCAGGTGCAGCAGTACACGCCGCGCCAGCGCAGGCGACTCGAGGTGAAGCCGGGGATCACCGGCTGGGCGCAGGTGAACGGGCGCGCGTCGCTGCCCTGGGAGCAGCGGATCGAGCTCGACCTGCACTACATCGAGCACCGCGGCCTCGCGCTCGACCTGCAGATCCTGATGAGGACGCTGAAGCTCGTGCTCGGTGGCGAGGGCCTCTACAAGGGCCAGACGGGGGGCTGGAGATGAATGCGGTCATGCTCACGGGCGTCGGCAAGCGCTACGACATCGTCTCCTGCTTCGCCGCCCTGACCACGACGATCGCGGTCGACCCGAACCCGCTCGCGCCCGCCCAGTACGCGGCCCAGCTGCGCTTCTGCCCGCCCCGGATCGACGACCCCGGCTACGTGCCCTTCCTGAGGGAGCTGTGCGAGGAGCATGCGGTGGGCGCGGTCCTGCCGCTCACCGACCTCGACATCGAGGTGCTCTCGAAGGCGCGCGAGGACGGGCTGCTGCCGGCGCTCACCCCCTCCTCGCAGGTGGCGCGGGCGACCTACGACAAGTACGAGGCGCACCTGCTGCTCGAGAGGCTGGGCCTGCCCTCGCCGCCGACTTCGCTGCCCGACGCCGATCTCGACGCGCTGCGCTACCCGGCGATGGTGAAGCCGAGGCAGGGGTCCGGGGCGCGCTCGATCCACCTCGCTCACAGCCCCGATCAGGCGCGCTTCTTCGTCGAGTACGTGAAGGAGCCCGTGATGGTGCAGTGGGCGATGGGCGGCGAGGAGATGTCGATCGACTGCCTCGGCGACGGGTCCGGCAGGTGCATCAACGCGATCCCGCGCACGATGATCGAGTCGCGCGGGGGCGAGTCGATCAAGGGCACGGTCGTCCACGACGAGGAGCTGATCGACCTCGGACGACGCGTGATGGAGGCGCTGCAGGTGCGGGGCCCCGCGACGATCCAGGTCTTCAGGGACCCGGAGATCGGGCTCGGCATCACCGACGTGAACACCCGCTTCGGCGGGGCCTTCCCTGCTCCCGTCTACGCGGCGAGGCCAGGCAGAAGCTATCCGGAGCTGATCGTGCGCCTCGCCTCCGGCGAGCTTGTGCAGCCGCACGTCGGCGAGTTCGAGGCGGGAGCGACCTTCACGCGCTACTACTGGCAGCTCGAGCTCGACGAGCAGCTGCGCCCGACCGACCGGGACATCGTTAGAGGACCCTGCCCACCCCCACCGCCGCGAACTGCGCTCTGACGCTGCAACAATGGGGTCGATGAGCGGCGAGAGGACCTGCCCGAGCTGCGGCGCGTCGATGCAGGGGGGCCAGGACTGGTGCCTGCGGTGCGGGACGGCGGCGAGCCGCGGCGCGCGCACCGCCCCAGGATGGCGCTCGGCCGCACTCGCGCTCGGCGCGACGGCCGCGCTCGCGCTCGGCGCCGCCGCGGCCGCATATGCGGCGCTCGAACAGCATCCGGCGCGCAGGCCGCCGACCCCCGTCGCGCAGACGCCGCCCGTCACCTCGCCGACCGTCCCGCCGACCACGAGCAGCCCGGGCACGCCCGAAACCGTGCCGCCGATCGGAGCGCGCCCGCCGTCCCTGCCACGCGGGCCAAGGACGCTGAACACGCCGTCCGGCATTCCCCAGATCCCGTCCTCCAGCCCGACCCCGCGCAGGCACGAAGAAGGCGCATTGAACGGCCGCGAAGAAGAAGGCGGCAAAGGCAATGGCGGCAAGAACCGCCGCGGCAACGGCCGCAATCGCGGCAGCGGCGGCGCCCCGCACCGTCAGGGCGGCGAACCGGAAGAAGGCGCCGGCGGACGGCCCGAACCGGAAGGCGAAGCGGGAGCCAAAGGCGAACAGCAGCGCAAGCAGGGGGTGCCGATCCTGCTCGACACGAACGCCGCCGCCGTCTACAACCCCGGGAGCCTTCCCGCGAGCCGCTTCGGCGACCCAAGCCTCGCGATCGACGGCGAAGCGACGACCGCCTGGGGCGTCGAGCTCGAACCCGCGCAGGCGCCCGCAGTCGAAGTCGGCCTCGCGCTCGACCTGAAAGCGGCGTTGAAGGTCCTGAAGCTCTCGCTCGTCACCGAAACGCCAGGTATGACCGTGAAGGTCTACGGCACGAGCGATCGCACGCTGCCCGCCTCGCTGAGCTCGACGTCGTGGGTGCGCCTCAGCCACGCCCATCTCGTGAAGAGGCGCAGGGCGACGATCGAGCTGAAGGAAGCGACGAAGCGCTTCAGGCGGCTGCTGATCTGGATCTCGAGGGCGCCGACCTCGAGCAGCGGCCAGTTCACCGGCAGCGAAGCGAAGCTGAACGAGGTGCAGCTCTACGAACCGAGCTAGCGGCGGGAGGAGGCGGTGCTGCGGCGGCGTGTCCGCCTGGTCGACCAGACCTCGTCGAGGAAGCCGGCGATCTCGTCCGTGAGGCGCTGTGGTTTGAGGCGCAGCTCGACGAGCGAGTTGGCCTCGATCAGGCGCGCATCGGGCAGCTCTTCGGCGAGCATGCCCGCGTCGGAGAAGGGGTGCACCGGATCGCGGCGGTGCCCGATCACGAGCGCCTTCGTCGTGAAGGCGCGCCGTTCGCTGCGGTGCGGGGCGACGCGGCCGAAGAACAGCCCCTGCAGCACGGCCGCGCCAGGACCGGGGTCCTGACGCACGAGATCGAGCATCACGTTTCCATAGTGGGGCACGAGCCGCCGCGGGACCGCCTTCGCGCCGCGCTGGAGAAGCTTCATCACCGGCTCGCCGAACGTGAGCGCGACGAGGATCGGCGTGAACGTGAGCGCGCTCGCGAGCAGCGCGTTGTCGAGCACGGGCATCTCGACGACCATCGCCCGCAGGCGCTGCGGCGCGACCGCGGCGACCTCGAGCGCGGCGTTTGCGCCGAGCGAGGTGCCCATCACGACCGCCTCGTCGATCTCGAGGTGGTCGAGCAGCGCGATCACCTGCTGGCCGAAGGCCTGCATCGAGTAGAGCCACATGTCCCGCGGCCTGTCCGATTCGCCGTGGCCGAGCAGGTCGATCGTGATCACCCTGTTGCCGCGCGCGGCGAGGTCTTCGGCGAGCGGCTGGTCCATCGTCTGGGAGAGCAGCAGGCCGTGGACGAGGACGATCGGTCGCTCGAGCGCCTGCGCGGAGCGCGCCGTCCTGCCGCGCCTGCCTGCCGACGTCAGCTCGGCGGGGCCGCCGCCGAACTCCGTGTAGGCGATCGTATGGCGATCCCTGAACTTGAAGTACGGCATGCCAGAAGCGTACAGGGGCGGGCAGCAAGCTCAAAAGACACCCGTCGCGCGACGGGCCGCGGAGGTGCGGCGAGCCCGGGTGGTCCTACGTCCGCAGGCGCACGACCCGCACGAGGAAGCCGACGCCGAGGCCGTAGACGAGCAGCGCGAGCAGCGTGTCCGCGCCGCGCGCGAGCCAGGCGCTGCTCGTGCCGGAGGTGAGGCCCGCAAACGGGGACGTGACAGCGCTGCCGGCTTCGTTCAGGGCCTTCTTCGCGGCGGCTTCTTTCGCCGCCTGCTTCGGCGGGGGCCGCAGCGCCTGCTGTTGGCGGGCGCCGTAGAGCTTGCCCACCTGATGAGAGGCCGCGACGCTCGTGCTGTCGACGGCGAAGACCGCGAACCATGCGAGCACGAGCAGGCAGACGAGGCGCGAGGCCAGGGAGGCGAGCCCAGCGAGGCCCGAGAGTGCGCGCAACGCCAACATGAGCAGACGATAGCCCCGCCCGCGGCGCGATCTTCCCGCTCTGGCCGGATCTTCGAGGCTTCGCCCGAAAGGCGCCCAGCGGCGCGGCGGAAGGGTGATGTGGGCATGCCCGAAGAGGGAGATCGGACGTAGAGTGAGAAGGGCGATGTCCTCTGCGGTCGAGCTGACCTTCTGCGTCGTGAACACCGCGCAGCGGGAGCTGCTGATGCGCGCGCTCGACGCGATCGGCAGGGAGAGAGAGGCGCTGCCCTTCGCGAGCGAGGCAATCGTGCTCGACAACTGCTCGAACGACGGCTCGGCGCAGGCGGCGGAAGCGCATCCGGCGGTCGATCGCGTGCTCGCGCTGCCGCTGCGTCAGGGCAAGGCGCGGTGCGACTCGCAGCTGCTGCGGGAGGCGAGGGGCGTCTACGCGCTGCTGCTGAACGAGGACGCCGAGCTGACGCCCGGTGCGACGCTCGCCCTCCATGACGCGCTGCAGGACGACCCGCGCGCCGCCTGCGCGGGGGCGGCGCTGCGCAGGCCCGACGGCAGCCCCCAGACCTGCGCCTGGCGCTTTCCGACGGTGTGGACGGCGCTCGCGGGCGCGCTCTTCGTGCATCGCGCGTACACCGTCCAGAGCAGAGGGACCGAGACGCGGACCGTCGACTGGTGCCAGTCCTCGGCGCTGCTCGTGAGACGCTGCGCGGCGGCGGAGGTCGGCTTCCTCGACCCCGACTTCTTCGTCTACTCCGACGAGGTCGACTTCGCGAGGCGGCTGGCAGACGCCGGCTGGAGATCCCTCTACGTGCCCGCGGCGGTCGCGATCCACCACGAGCAGCTCTCGACGGGCGCGGTGCCGGAGCGACGGATCGTCGAGTTCGCGCGCAACCGGGACCTCTACATGCGAAAGCACCACGGCAGGGCGCAGGCGCTCGTCTTCCGCCTGCTGACCGCGTTGCCCTATCTGCTGCGGGCGCTCGCAGCGCTCGTGCTGCGCGGACACTCCGCCCGCCGCTACCTGCGCCATGTGACCGCGACGCTCCGTCCGAGCCGCGGCGAGGGCCTGCGCGAGGCGGCCGACGCCTACAACCGCGCGCTCGGGGAGCGCGCGCCCGGCGCCGACGCGCAGGGCGTCCGCTCGTCGCAGGCGAAGCTGCGGGAGCCCTGAGCCTACGCGCTGGCGGGCGATCCGCGCGCGCGGGCGCTCAGCGCGCGCGCGCCCGACGGAGGAGACGCGCCCCGCGACGGGCGGCGAGCAGCAGCGCGCGCGCTTGGATCGCCTCGCGCGGCGTGAGGAACCGCGTCGCGAGCAGCAGCGTCGGGATCAGCGCGAGCCACAGCGTCCGCAGGACGAAGCCCGCCCCGCCCGCCGGCGGCAGCAGCAGCTCGCCGGAGACCGCGACGCCGCCGAGGATCGCGACGAGGCGGGCGAGCCGCAGCCATTCGAAGGAGATCCTGAACACCGAGCGCGTGAGAGCGTGGATCACGAGCAGCATCGCGACGTAGGCGCCGCAGAGCGCGATGCCCGCGCCGGCGATGCCAAGGCCGGATTCTGCCGACCCCGACCTCGGAACAAGCAGGTGGGCGGGATGGATGAGGGCGTGGGCAGGGACTGGGTGACCGGAGCTTGGCACGAGCCACAGCAACAGCAGCACGTTGACCGCGAGTCCTGCGGCGGCGGCGGGCAGGTTCCGCTTCGTCACCCTCGCCCTGCCGCTGATCACGATCGCCATCTGGTAGAGGCCGTAGAGCGTCCACGCGAGCGCAAGCCAGGGCAGCGCCGTGTGCGCGCCGAAGTATTCGGGGGCGGCGAAGATCCGCACGAGCCAGCGGCCGAGCAGCACGACGGCCGCGACGACGCACCCCGTCGCGAGCACGAACCAGGTGCTGACGAGCGAGTAGAGCCTCGCCGCCGCGGCATCGCTCCTGATCGAGTACGCGAGCGGCGGCCACGCGTACTGGAACCCCCTCACCGCGACGAACACGACCGTCGCGAGCTGCAACGCGATCGCGTACTGGCCGGCGGCGGACCTGCTGTAGGCGCGCAGCAGGTAGAAGCGGTCGGCGACCTGCAGGCTGTAGACGATCGCGTCCGCGGGCACGGTCGGCAGCCCGAAGCGGGCCATCGCGACGAGGTCGGCGAGGCGCACGCGGAGCGAGAAGCGGCGGCGCAGCGACCACCACAGGCCGAGCACGACGATTGCGGAGGCGCCGAAGTTTCCGAGCAGCAGCCCCCTCGCTCCGAGACCCGCGAACACGACGAGCCCGATCGTGAGCGCGACGGTGAGCGCGACGTTGGCCAGCGACGCCCTGAGGTAGGTCCTCACGCGCTCGTCGACCCGCAGCTGCGCATAGGCGACTTCGAGGTTCGTGAACGCCCACAGTCCGAGCACGGCGCAGTCGAGCAGCGCCGGGTCGCGAAAGCCGAGCAGCAGCTGCGAGACCGGGCCCGCAAGGGCGAGCAGCGCGGCGGCGGCCGTCGTCGTCGTCCATGCGACCGTAGCGGTCGCGGTCCTCGCGATCCGATCCTGCCGCTCCCTGTCCTCGTCCTCGAAGTAGAAGCGCACGAACGCCTCGCCGACGCCGACCCTGAGCACGATCGAGGCGAGGATCACCGCCGTGAGCAGCGAGCTGTAGGCGCCGTACTCCTGCGTCGACACGTGCCTCGTGTAGAGCGGCAGCGTGAATAGCGCGAGCGCCTTCGCGACGATGTCCGCCGCCTGGTAGGCGGCGCCCGTCTTCACGAGGCGCTTGAGGTAGTCGAGCACGTGCTTGTGGTCAGACCCCGGCGGACGCTCGAGGCGCGATGTCCGTCGCGGCGACGATTCGCCTCCTGACGAGCGCGGCGCCGGCGCGGTCGCCGCAGGCGCTCTGCCTGGCAAGCGCGATGCCCACCCCCAGCAGCGCCCAGGTGATCGGGTCTTCGAGGAAGTCGGCGTAGGCCATCGTGTGCACGAGCAGCGCGACGAAGCAGGCCGCGAGGGAGATTTGCGGCGGCGAGCGCCCCGCCCCGGAGAAGAGCACGCCGAGGCTGCAGAGCACGAGCGCGAGGTAGAGGCAAAGGCCGACGATCCCCTGCTCCGCGGCGACGGTGATCGGGGTCGTGTGCGAGGCCGACGTCGAGCTCGCGACCGTCGCGGCCTGATGAGCCCTGTACTCCTGCGCGAAGGAGCCCGAGCCGAATCCTGCGAGCGGCCGCTTCGCGAACAGGTCGATCCCGCCGCGCACGAGGTTCGCGCGTCCGCTGGTCGCGTTGTCGACCGAGCCGCCTCTGCCCGAGAGCCCGAAGTGCAGCGAGGAGGGCGCGACGAGCAGCACGAGCGCCCCGGCGAGCACGATCCCGGCGGTGACATAGGCCGTCCGGCGGGCGCCCCAGCGCCAGCCGGCGAGCACCGCGAGCCCGGCGAGCAGGGCGACGATGCTCGTCTGCGAGATGCTGACGAGCAGGCCCGCCCACAGCCAGGCGAGCGCCGCGGCGCAGAGCAGCAGCCGCCTGCGCTCGGCCACGCACAGCACGGCGGCCGCGAGCAGCAGCATCGCGAGCGCGAGATAGCGCCCGTAGATGTTCGGGTCGTAGAAGAGCGAGTTCACCCTGAAGTAGTTGCCGTAGACGTTCGCGGCGACGAGCTGCCGGTTGAGCAGCAACGACCTGCTCGCGTACTCGACGAACCCGATTCCGGCAAAGAGCGCGGCGAGCGCGACAGACGCGAACGCACAGCGCAGCAGCAGCGCACGGGTCCAGCGCGCCTCCCGCAGCAGCGTCAGCAGCAGCGCGAACGGGACGTAGAAGAACGTGACGTTCTGGAGCGCCTTCGAGAAGCCCGCGGAATAGGCCGCCTGGACGGCGTAGAGCAGGATCGACGCGACGAGCAGCCATTCGAGCGCGCGCGGCGAGGCGAGCGTCGAAAGCCTGCCGCGCGCTGCCGCTTCGGCGCGGCTCTCTCCCGCGTCGGGTGCGCTCTCGCTGGATGCGCTCGCCGCCCCATATCGGGCGCGCAGCCGCGGCAGGTGACGCGCGAGCACGCCGGCCGCGACGACCGCGTAGAGCGGCACGAGCAGGTTCGCGGTCGTTCCGGCGGAGGTGAGCGGCACCCTGAAGGGCAGCGCGAGCACCGCTGTCAGCGGCAGCGCCGCCGGGCGGCGCGCGAACAGCGTCGCGAGGCCGGCGATCACCGCGAGGCTTGCGAGGATCGCGGCGGCGGCGAGCGCCGGGTGCGCGCGCAGGTGCCGCAACGGCGAGCTGTCCCAGACGTCGATCGCGAGCAGCGTCGGGGTGAGCGCGACGACGGCCACGATGAGGGCGGCGCGCAGCCGCTCCTGAGTGGGTCGTCGCGGGCGCAGCAGCACGGCGGCCGCGACGAGCAGCGCAAGCGCGATCAGCGCAGCCTTCTCGCCCGGCCCCGACGCGCCTTCGACGCTCGCGAGCAGGACGCTCATGAGCGCGGCCTCACGAGCTCGATGCTCGAGGGCGAGCGCACTTCGAGCCCTCGCCGCAGGAGCTTTATGCGCAGCCGGTATTCGCCTTCGGGAGCGAGCGCGCCGCGGAAGCGCGCCGCGCGACGCGCCGCCCGCGCGCCGTAGCGGCCATCCCAGCGCAGGTCGAGCTGCGTGTAGGCGCGAAGCGGCCGCGCACGGGCGAGCGTCACGACCGCGGATCCGCGCGTGTCGAGGACTTCGACTGTCACGCGGTCCGCACGTTCGATCTCGAAGGAGATCGGCTCGGCGACCGGCGCTCCTCCGCCTTCGGGGTAGAAGGCTGGATCGAGCTTCAGGCCCTGAACGGCGGTTGGGATGTGCTTCAGGCGCTGGGCGAGGAAGAACGCGCCGAAGCTCGCGAGTGCGAGCAGCGCGAAGACGAGCGCGCCGAGTCGGCCCGAGCGCGCCGCCTCGCTCGCTCCATTCTCGACCGTCTGAGGCTCTGCGCCGGCGCTCACACGAGTCCGCCAGGCTCCGGCGGGCGGGATCCACGGCGCGCGGGGCCCTCCTCCTCGGGACGGCCGCCTCGATCGCCGTCGAGACGCCCGACCGTGTCCGACCGCAGCCCGAGCCGCAGCGTCTCGAGCGAGAGCACGTCATCGGGCGCGACGTTGCCGAGGTTGCACTCGCGGCCGAAGTATTCGAGCAGCCAGACCTGCTGCTCCTTCTGCGGCGCCTCGAAGATCATGCGCTCGCAGTCGACCGCGTGCGCGATCTCGTCGATGAGGCCGCTGCGAACCTCGCCGTCGGCGCGGTAGATGCCGGCGGTGCCCGACTCGCGCGCCTCGGCGATCACCTTCCAGGCGCCGGCCTCGAGGTCGCCTTCGATCCGTTCGATCCAAACGTAGGGTGCCATGATCGCGTGGGCGTCCTTCGAGCCGACCTCCGAGAGCACGGTGAACTCCTGCGCGAGGCGGGCGATCAGCTCGTGCTTGTGCTGCGGCTCGATCTCGATCGTCCCGTCGGAGACCTCGACGTGGCGCACGCCGAGCTCGTGCAGCCACGCGATCAGCCCCTCGACGCGGCCTTGGCGGATCGCGATCTCCGTCAGCGTGCCGCCGAGCACGACCGGCACGCCGTGCTGGGCGTAGCGGTCGAGCTTCGCCTGCAGGTTCTCGCTGACGAGCGCCGTGCCCCATCCGAGCTTGACTATGTCGACGCTCTGGCCGGCGGCCTCCATCAGCCCCTCTATCGCGGCGACGGAGAGCCCTCTGTCGATCACATGGGTGATGCCGCGCTCGCGCGGCTTCGCCGACCGCGGAGGGATGTCGAGGAAGCTCACGCGCCCGGTTCGGCGGCCTGCGATCCGGCAGTGGCTTCGCCGCCTTCGGCCGTTTCTCCGCCCGCCGTTTCCGCGCCCGGTTCGCCTTCCGCGGGCGCGGCTTCGGCGCCCTTCGTCGCTCCGCCGGCGCCTTCGTTCGCGGTCGCTTCGCCGACGATGACGACGACCGGGGCGCCGCCTGACAGCGGCGCAACCGCGGACTGCATCGGCTTCACGTCGGCGGAGGGCGCATTCAATACGCTCGCCACGCCCGCGGCGTCGCCTGCATGGCCTTCGGCGTACTGGACCGTCGTCGTCGGATATGCGCCAGACGGCGTGCCGAAGAGCGGGGACGCCTGGTCATAGCCGTGGCTCTTCAGGTTGCTCGCGACGTGCGCGGCGAGTCCGTTCACCTGCGTCGCGTTGAGCACGACGACCCTGAGGGAGCCGATGGGCGTCGCGTGACCGCGCGCAGCGCGAGCGAGGTGGTGGCCACCGGCCGCGGCGCCCCTCGGGCCGGTGTCGGAGGCCGTGCGACCTGAGGACCCGAGGGCGGAGACGATCAGCACGGCTGCGACCACGATCACGACGAGCGCGCCGACCGCCATCGCGACGGGCCGGACGCGAGGGCGCTCACGCCTGTAGATCGTCGGCCTCCTCTGCCCGCCGCCGTCCGCAGCGGCGCGACGGGTCGCCGACGGTCCCGGCGGCAGCGGCGAGCGAGCGCCTGCGCGGGCGACGGAGGTCGTCGGACGGGGCTCCTGCGCGAGGCGGGGCTCCTCTGCAAGGCTCGTCGCCGAGGCTGCGCGGACCGGAGCGGCAGAGCGCTGCTCGGGCGCCGAGCGCGCGAGACGGGTGGGATCCTCGTCCGGCGGCGGGGGCAGCGGCGCGCGCGCCGGACGCGACATAGTCGCAGCTGCAGCCGCAGCGGGAGACGCCGATCGCACGGCGGCCTCCGCCGAGGCGTCGTCGTCGCTCGAAGCCGCCCCGATCGCCGCGTCGTTTGGCGACCCCGAGGCTACGAGGCTGGCGAGCGGCGGCGAAGCGGGCGCGACGCTTGCGGGTGCGGGAGAGGTTGCTGTCGCCGCGGCAGCTGGCGCCGGCGCCTGCTCGCCGGCGACCGGCAGTCCCGGCACCGCCGTCCCCGTCGCGGTCGGGACGAGCGCGATCGCGCCCGCCACCGGCGCGAGCTGCCTCGCGCCGGCATTCGTCGTAGCCGCAGCCGTTGACACGCGCGAGATCGGCGGCGTCGTGCGTGCGGCCTGACCCGCGGGCGCCAGCGTTCGCGCCTGGGAGGCGCGTTGAGCGTCTTGGGTCTCGCGCTGCGCCGCGCGCGTCGCGAGCGCGGCCTGCTGCCGGGCGAGCTCGGCGAGCCGGTCGGCGGCCTGCGCGCCCCACTCCCGCAGACGCTTCACCTCGCGCGCCTGCGCGAAGAACAGCAGCGTCAGCACGGCGACCCCGAGCAGCGCCGCGGCCGCGACGATCACGCTCAGCTGGGAGATCGAGCCGGAGACGGAGAGCGCGAGCACGGAGGCCATTCGATGCGCGCAGTCTACGAGGAGGGCAGACGCACGGTTGCAGACGACCGCCCGCCGTGCGCTCCGGCGCCGGCCGGCGGCAGCGGCTCGAGCACTTCGGCCGGACGCTCGGGCGCCTCGACGACGTCGGCCGGCACGGGGCGATCGGCCCACGGCGAGGCGGCGATCGCGGCCATCCGCTCGCAGAGCTTCGCGACGTCGCCCTCCTCGAGCAGCGCCTCGACCTCGGCGAAGGCGATCTCGACGGCCTCGCCGCTCGCGCGCCGCCGCGCGACGCGCATGATCTTCTCCGCCTCCGTCGCCATCAGCCGCTCGTGGTCGGCGATCAGATCCTCGCTCAGCTTCTCCCCGGGCCGCCGGCCGACTATCTCGATCTCGACGTCCCGCTTCGGGTCGAGCCCCGAGAGCTCGACCATCGCGCGCGCGAGGTCGAGGATCTTCACCGGCTCGCCCATGTC
>JBAIYK010000051.1:0-6329 GCA_037915935.1 Solirubrobacterales bacterium
GCGGCCGGTCATGAGAGCCGTGCTCGCGGCCGCAATGCCCCGGCCGGCATCCGAGTCGTAGGGCATGCCGCCGGCCATCAGGTAGGCGCCGAGGTTCGCGTAGCCGAGCCCGAGCTGCCTGAAGGCGCGCGCGTTGACGCCGATCTCCTGCGTCGGGTAGCTCGACGGCCCGACGACGATCTCCTGCGCGAGCAGCATGACGTCGACGGCGTGCTCGAAGCTCTGCACGTCGAAGCTGCCGTCAGCCCCGCGGAACTTCATGAGATTGAGCGAGGCGAGGTTGCAAGCAGAGTCGTCGACGTGCATGTACTCGGAACAAGGATTCGACGCGTTGATCCGCCCCGACTCAGGGCAGGTGTGCCAGCGGTTGATCGTCGTGTCGTACTGCACGCCGGGGTCGGCGCAGCGCCAGGCGGCCTCTGCGATCTCGCGCATCAGCTCGCGCGCGGGCACCGGCTCTCCCACCGGCTCGCCCGTCGCGCGGGCGAGGAGGCGCCACTCGCCGTCCTCCTCGACGGCCTTCATGAACTCGTCCGTGACCCGCACCGAGTTGTTCGCGTTCTGATATTGGATCGAGAGGAAGCCCTCGCCGTCGATCGACATGTCGAAGCCGGCGTCGCGCAGCGCCTGCGCCTTGTCCTCCTCCTTCGCCTTGCACCAGATGAACTCCCTGATGTCAGGGTGATCGACGTCGAGCACGACCATCTTCGCCGCCCTGCGCGTCTTGCCGCCTGACTTGATCGTGCCCGCCCAGGCATCCGCGCCGCGCATGAAGGAGACGGGCCCGGAGGCGGTGCCGCCCTTCGCGAGCGGCTCCATCGACCCGCGGATGTTGGAGAGGTTGATTCCGGAGCCCGAGCCGCCCCTGAAGATCATCCCCTCCTTCGTGTTCCACTCGAGGATCGACTCCATCGTGTCCTGCACGGAGAGGATGAAGCAGTTGTGGACGGCGATGTTGTTGGACAGATACTCGCCCGACTCGGTCTGAATGTCGTACACGTCCATCTCGCCGAGGTCTTCGATCGCGACGACTTCCTCCTCACGAAGGTCGGGACAACGCTTGGGATTGCGGAGGGTGAGCGACTCGAGCAGCTTGCTCTGCTTGCGTGCGTCCACGAAACCAACCAGCTCAGCGAATCGCGCTCGCTCCGAGCCGATCGAGATCGCTATCTCGTGGAGATCGTGACGATCTGCCCTCGACTCGCGCTTATGCAGGCGGCGCGAATAGATCCCGAGCATGCCCAACAACAGTTGGATGTCCTCGGTCCAGTGCTCGCCTATCACCGCAAAGCCGATGCGTCCGTTCTCGCAACCGCCACACCGACGGACGCTCACATATCCGTCAGCCTGGAAGACGCTGCGCAGATACGCAACCACCTCGTCGTGCGATGCGCCGAACAGGCGCTCCGGCACCCGAATGTCCGTGCCGCGTGCAAGCAGCCCCCATGACTCGACGAACTCACGCAGAGCCTCGCCGTAGAGGCGAATGCGTCGCACTCGCACATGCTGGGTATCCGCCTCCCGGATCTTGTGGTGCGCATTGGGGAGAGCCGCCTTCAGATGCTCCATCACCCAGTCGTACTCGCCGTCGCTCGCAACCTGAAACTCAATGGTCAACGAACGGTTCGTGCCTGTGTACTGGCCGACGAAGCCATCCGCCTGCAGCCAACCGGCCAATGCGGCTTCGGCGACCTTCACGTGATCAGCTTCGATCAGATCCTGCATCACAGTCTCAGCAGTACCTGACCCAATCGCGACGCGAACCGGGTCGCAGACCTTCGCACGATGCGGGTGCAGGTGCATCCTCATTCCCACCTGCAATTGATCCATCCGCAGCCACACCGGCTGAGTGCGACGCTCTGTCACCGCCTTCACAACGTGATCGGGAGTCGCCTCCACGAAGCTGCCGTTGCGCAGCTTGGCGCGGAGCACGCGCTTGCGGCCATTTGACTTCGCGGCGAGCACGCGCGTGACGCCGTTGGCGTCGTAGACCTCGTGCCCGACGAGGTCGTTCTCGACCAGCTCGCCGATCGGGATCATGCCCTGTGGCGTCGAGACGAGCGCGTGATAGGGCTGGCACGCCGAGCACTGCGGACTGTCCTCGAACCCCACGTTGAACCAGACAGGTGAATTGAATGCGGCAAATTGGTGAAGGAGGATGTAGGTGAGCTCGGCCTCGAAGGAGTCGCCGTCCTCGTCGCTCGCGAAGTAGCCGCGCTCGCGCCCCCAGCCTGTGATCGTGCCGGCAACGCGCCCAATCATCTGCTTGACCGAGCACTCTCGCGCAGGATGGCCGAGCTGCCCGCGGAAATACTTCTGAGCGACGATGTTCGTCGCGTTCTGAGACCAGCTCTTCGGAAACTCGACGTCCTTCTGCTCGAAGGCGACGCGCTCGCCGTGGCCGATGCGGGCATCCCGCAGCTCCCACTCGACGGTGTCGAACGGGTGGACCTGAGGCGTGGTGAAGACGCGCTTCACGCGCAGCGCCTCGCCTGCGATCGTCTGCTCTGCGGTGGCTGGTTGCGTGATCGGCTCCATCGGCCTTCCTCCTGCGACGTCCATTGGGAAGCTCTCTAACGGGGCCGCTTATCGTTGCGCGACCATCGGATGGAAAAGGCGTCGTCAGCGAGGCGTCCGCAGATTGCGAACATGCCTCATTCTAGGTTGCGAGCAGACCGCGACCGGAGGCGGAGTCAGGTCCACCGCCTGACACGGGCGGCCACGCCGAAGGATTCAGGCAGTCCCGCCGAAGCTCAGCGCCCAAGCCGCAGCCAGTCGCCGAGCTCCGCCCAGGTCGCCGACGCCCTGAAGCCCGCCTCGGCGAAGGAGTGACGAAGTGAGGGCATCCAGGCGGGCTCGTAGGCGAAGGCGCGCGCGAGCGCCCAGGCGCCGACGAGCAGCAAAAGCAGCGCGGCGAGCACGGCGAGCGCGACCGCAGGCGTCGATGACGTGAAGCCGTCGCCGCGGGTGCGCGCCTTCGAAGTCGCAGACGGGCTGGCAAGCGCGGGCGTCGAGGGCGCGGCGGGTGCGATCGAGCTGCTCGTAGTGGTGGTGAGCGAGCTCGTCGAGCCGGGCGCAGCGGTGGAGCCAGGCGCAGTCGCGGTACCGGGCACGGTCGCGGAGCCTGGCGCAGTCGCGGAGCCCGGTACGTTCGCGGAGCCTGGCACAGCCGAGCGGGGCAGGCTCGTACGCCGCGGCGGGACGGCCTGCTGGCCCGTGTAGCGCGGCCTGCTCGCCGCATCGCCGCGAAGCCCGCTCCGAAGACCGCCCGTCGTCGCCGTCCTGTCGCGAAGGTCGTTCCTGGTGCCGCCCCATGAGGCGGTCTCCCCCCGCGAGCGCAGGTGGCGAGGCGCGATGCCTGCCGACTGTGCGCTTGCGCCCGCCGCGAGCGACCCTGACGCGAGCACGAGGGCGAGGGCGGCGACCGCAGGCAGCGCCGGCGTCAGCGCGAGCCTCCGCGCCCTGCTCTGCTTCGCTCCCATCGCCGTTCTCATGCTAACCCGCGCGAGTGTGGTCGGTCGCGGCGTGCCCGCGGTCGGTCGCGCTTTCGTGCCCTGCCGCTGCCAGCCCGTCGCGCTGCATCTTCCGCCGCCGCTGAGTCGTCGCGTTGCGCGCGTCCCTCTTCGCCGTGTCGAAGTAGTCCTCGAAGCCGCGCCGCTGCGCGTCGCGCAGCTCGCCTCGCAACGGCTCCCGCAGCTCCTCGCGAGCGGCCCTCTCCAGCGCAGAGCGCATCCCCGGTTCGAGCGCGCCGCCGGCGAGGCTTTCCAGCTCGAGCGATCCGCGCGGAGTCGCGTAGTCGTAGAGCTCGACTTCCTGCTCGCGGACCAGCGGCTCGATCTCGCCGTCGCGCCAGTGCGAGTAGGTGACGTACTTGCCGGCTCTGTTGCGAAGCGCGGTGACGTGCAGCGGCGCGCTCGCGGCATAGGGCTCGATCGCGAACTCCGTGACGACCTCGTCGGTCGTGTGCAGCACGTGGCTGCGGCCCCTCGCGGTCGGGCTTGCGAGGATCGCGGCGAGATCGTGCCGGCGGGCGAGGTGGCGGTAGCGCCGCTCGCCGCGCCAGGAGGAGGAGCCGGTGGCGATCGTGAGCAGCAGCGGCGCGAGATCGACGCTCGAGGTGAGCTGGCTCCTGACGACGTGGGGGGCTCTCGTCAGCCTGCCGGTCGGGTCCTTCACGAGCAGCGGCACCCTGATGCCCTCCTCGTAGGCGCCCGCGCCCTTGCCCCGCAGGCCGTGGGCGGCGTTGTACTCGCCGTGGTCGGAGGTGAAGACGACGATCGTCTGCGCGGCGACCTCGGGGGCGTCCGCGAGCGTCCGGAGCACGCGCCCGACCTGCGCGTCGACGTCGCGCTGCAGCTGGGCGTAGAGGTCGAGGAACGGCATCCAGGCCGCGGTGACGCCTTCGCCTTCGAACGGAACGAGGCCGAAGGAGGCCGCGGCGGTGTCCTGCAGCGAGCGCTGCAGCATCGGCTTGCCCGCGGCGAGCAGCTGCGCCGGGGTCTCGAAGTTCGCGGGCAGCGCGTGGAAGGTCCGCGGCGCCCTGCGCTCGGCGGCGCTGCGCCTGCTCCAGAGATACCACCAGGCGATGTCATGGGGATTGACGAACGAGACCGTCGTGCACCAGGGTTGCCTGCCGCCCTCCTGAGCGAGCCACTCTTCGAACTGAGCCGCGATGATCGGGTCGACGCGCGTGCCCTGCCCCGGGGCGCCGTCAGGCGAGGGATAGGTGCCGCCCGAGAAGCCGTAGGGCTCCAGCGCGTCTCCGTTCAGGTAGGGGCTCCAGTGGTTGTCGTGATGGGTGAGGTGCCACTTCCCGAACCAGGAGGTGCTGTAGCCGTGTTCCCGCATCAGCGTCCCCCAGGTGGGAAAGCCCGGGTCGAGCGTGCTGCCGCCGGTGATCATGCAGCCGGTCTGATGCGCGTAGAGGCCCGTGAGCATGCTCGCGCGCGCGGGCGTGCAGTCGTTCGCGGCGGCGTAGTGGTTTGCGAACTTCACCGACTCGCGCGCGAGTCCCTCGATGTTCGGCGTGATCGCAGGAGCGATCGGGCCGCTGCGCCTGCGATGCGGGTCGCTGCGCATCTGGTCGACGACGATCACGAGCACGTTCGGGGAGCGCGGCGTTCTGCGCGCGGCCGCGACCGCCGGCGCCGCCAACCGTCGCGGCTCCCCGCCGGCGTGCAGCAGATCGAGGCTCGCGAGCCCGCCGGCGGCGAGCGCGCCGCCGGTGAGCAGGCCGCGCCGCAGGAACGTCCTGCGGTCGAGCGATGCTCCTCCTCGGTGGCTGCTGGGTGCGTCTGACATCGCGGGAGCGGGCGAAAGCGCAGGGCTCGCTTCCAGCCCGCCGTCAAGCTACGGCAGCGGATGTTCACCTGCCGTGACCGATTGTTAGCGGTCGGTCAAGACGGATCCCACTCGAACGCCGTGCGACCGCCGCTGTCGATCAGGTCCTGCAGGCGGGCGCGGCCGTCGCCGATCAGCGGACCGCCGTGGGCGAGCAGCAGGTGCTCGAAGTCGAGCTCGGCGAGCAGCTTCGCGTAGGCGGCTGTGCGCGCTGCGCGAACCACTCGATCCCGACGTCGGGCGGAACGAGCGGGTCGATCAGTACTCCCTCCTCGTCGAGCCAGTGCGAGTCGACTTCGATCTTCAGCTTCGGGTGGATCGCCCGCCAGTGGAAGACGCCAGGCAGCACCTCGCGCATCGCCTCACACTACAGTGAAGACATTGGTCGCAACCGCAGCCAATACGTTCGGCCCCTCGGTACTGCTCGTCGAGGACGAGCGATCGATCGCCGAACCGTTCGCGCAGGCGCTGAGAAGGCACGGCTTCAGGGCGACGATCGCGAGGACCGGCGCGGACGCGCTGCGGATCGGCGGCGACGCGCCGCCTGACATCGTGCTGCTCGACCTCGGGCTGCCCGACGTCGACGGGATCGACCTCTGCCGCCGGCTGCGCAGGGATTCGCAGGTGCCGATCATCATCGTGACGGCGCGGGGGACCATCACCGACCGGGTCGTCGGCCTCGAGCTCGGCGCCGACGACTACATCGTGAAGCCCTTCGCGACCGGCGAGGCGATCTCGCGCATCAGGGCGGTGCTGCGGCGCACGCGCCCGGCCGACCTCGCCGCCGAGCGTGACGACGTCGCGCCTCGCTTCGAGCGTGAGGCGACAGGCGTCGGCACCGCCTACCGCGACGGCCGCGCGAACGGCGTGCGCCTCTCCTCCCGCGACAGCGAGGACGCCGATCGGGCGCTTGAGATCGGAGAGCTCCGCGTCGATCCGGCCGCGCGACGCGCGTTCCTCGCCGGGCGTGAGCTGCAGCTCACGCGCAA
>JBAIYK010000090.1:0-12393 GCA_037915935.1 Solirubrobacterales bacterium
GCTGGTAGAGCAGGCGCAGCTCGTGGCGGGAGAGCGCGTGGCGCAGCCGGCTCTCGACCTCGAGCCGCTTCGCGATCTCCTGCCGCAGGTCCTCGTCGAAGAGGCCGATCCTGCGGCGGCTCGAAGCGCCCTTCGCGCGGTACATCGCGACGTCGGCCTCGTGCAGGAGATCCTCGGCGTCCCTGTTCGGCTCGTGGCAGATCGAGATGCCGACGCTCGCCTGCATGCTCACCTCCGCCGCGCCGACGCTCGTCGGCTCTTCGAGCACGTGCAGCACCCGTTCGGCGAGCGCGAGCGCCTCGGTGTCGCTCTCGAGGTCCTCGGCGAGGATCACGAACTCGTCGCCGCCGAGGCGCGCGACCGTGTCGCTGTCGCGCAGCACGCTCTGCAGGCGCTGGGAGACCGAGATCAGCAGGTCGTCCCCGACCGCGTGGCCGAGGTTGTCGTTGATCGCCTTGAAGCGGTCGAGGTCGACGAACAGCAGCGCGATCAGGCCGCCCGAGCGGGGCAGCCGCGTCAGCGCGCGCCGCGCGCGGTCCATCAACAGCAGCCTGTTCGGCAGCTTCGTGAGCGGGTCGTGCAGCGCCTGGCGTTCCATCCACATGCGGTCGGTCACGTCCTTCGCGGCCGCGTACCACGCATGCCCGTCGCAGCGGGCGCTCCACAGCAGCCAGCGCCAGGAGCCGTCGCGGTGGCGGTAGCGGTTCGTGAGGTTCGTCAGGTGCGCTGCCTGGACGCTGTCAGGCAGCTTCAGCGCGATCGTCTGCTCGACGTCCTCGGGGTGGATCAGCTCGTGGACGTGGCGGCCGAGCATCTCCTCGCGCCTCCAGCCGAGCACCGCCTCCCAGGCGGGATTGAGCAGCGTGAAGCGGCCGTCGACCGAGATCACGGCGAGCAGGTCGTCGGTCATCTCGAACAGGCGCTGCACCTCGGCGGGGTCGGCTGCGCTCAACTCGAGGGTGAGCGTCGCGGGCGAGGGAGATGAGCTCCGCTCGGCGGCAGGCAGCGCCGAGATCGCCTGCTCGCGCGCTGTCGGGTCGGTGTCTGGACGTATGCTCATCGATTACGGAACGGCGAGCGGAACGGATCGATTCGCCGGACCCATCTTCAGATTCGACCCAGTTTGCCTCCCGCGAGGGCGATGCGGAGGGCAGTGGACGGATGGACGAGCCCTCGCCGGAAGCCCTGTTGCGATGCGGGATTTCGAAGCTGGGGAAGGCGCTGAGGCGCGACGGGGGCTCAGGCGCCGGCGCCGAGCGCGTCCGCATCAGGGCGCGCCGATGCCCCGAGTGCGCGCGCTCTCGCGCGACGCGGACTGACGGTCCTCCCGCGCCGGTGCGCGGCGCTCAGGCGCCGGCGCCGAGCGCGTCCGCGTCAGGGCGCGCCGAGGAGGACTCTGCCGCCTCGTCCTCGGGCCAGGGCCCGTAGGAGGCTGTGCCGCCGCCGCTCAGGAAGCGGTAGATCGAGAGCAGGAAGAGGATCGTCATCAGGCTCGCGCTGCTCACGCACCACACGCAGATCGCGTGGATCGAGAACAGCTCGCGGCCGGTCAGGTAGGCGGAGAACCCGAAGCCGCCGGCGGTCAGCCCGAGCGTCGCGAGCCGGCTGCGCTCGCTCTCGCGGATCAGCAGCGAGACGAGGATGAGGGCGTAGCCGATCAGGCCGAGCAGCGCCACGGGCACGCCTGCGAGCTTCGAGTAGACCGAGGTCTGGACGGTCTCGCAGGGGTCGCCCGCGGTGCAGAGGATCTGGGCGCCGGAGTAGTGGACGTAGGTGAGGTAGCTCGCGACGCCGAGCCCGACCGCGGTGAGGACGATCATCGCGACTCGGGTGATGCGTCCGCTGCCCATCTCCGCTCTCGCTAGGCGAGCTTGTCGATCGCCGATTCGAAGGGGGACGAGGATTCGAGGTTGCCGGCTTCCGTGAACGGCTTCAGCGTGCCGCCGCTCTTGCCGAGCATGAAGGAGGGCGTCCCCGTGAAGCCGATTTCGCTCGCGGCCTTTTCGTCTGCGAGCAGCTTCGCTTCGAGGGCCTTGTCGCCGCGGTCGCTCTGCCACTGGCTGAGGTTGAGCCCCGGCACCTGCTGCGCGAGCCCCTGCAGGTAGTTTTCGTTCACGTAGTTGCTGCCCTCAGCGCCCTGCTCGTGGTAGAAGAGCTCGATGTAGTACCAGGCCTTGTCCTGCTTGCCGGCGGCGTAAGCGGCGATCTGCTGGGTGCGGAAGATCGTCGGTTCGTGCGTAGCGGTCTCCAACGAGCGGTATTCGAGCTTCAGCTTGTGCTTGCGGACCTCGTTCTGGATGATCCCTGGCAGCGCCCCGAGCGTGAACTGTCGGCAGATCGGGCACTCGAGGTCGCCGAAGTACTGGAGCGTGACGGGCGCCCTCGGGTCTCCGAGCGTCACGCCCTTCTGGGGAATGCCGTTGATCAGGGATTCGACGGCCTTCACGTCTTCGTTCTTCGCGCTCTGGGTCTTCGGCACCGACGGTTCGGTCGAGCTTTTGCCGCCGCTCGTCGCGATCACGATCGCAACGATCGCGATCACCACCGCCCCGGCGACCGCGCCGAGCTGCATCCGCCGCCGCCTGCTCGCCTCCGCGCTCGCCTGCTCCTGTTCCTGGGCCCGGCGCTGCTCGCGCGCGTGGTCGCGGCGCTGCTTGCGCGTGAGATTGTCGGGATCTTGGTCTGTGCCGGTCGGTGTCATGGCCCAACTATTACACCGTTTGCGCGCGGATTGCCTCAGCAGCGGCTCTCAGGGCGGGCCGCGGGCGCAGGCGCCCCGGCGATCCCGTGATCCGATGGGCATTTTGCTCCCGCCAGCGCCGCCAGTGAGGTCGCCGCGGTCTGGAAACAATGCGCCCGGCAGGATTCGAACCTGCGACCATCGGATTAGAAGTCCGGCGCTCTATCCAGCTGAGCTACGGGCGCTTGGCGCGCTTTCGGGAAGCGCATCCCAGGAAGCGCATCCCACAGTGTGGCCGATGCAGCGGCCCATCGGGAGCTTCGCCGTCTTCGATGCATCCGCTGTTCGGGGCGTGCGCCGGAGGATCGGCCGGACCGAAGATGCCCAGCGGGCGGAGATAGAAACAAATCAGGCGGGCCTATAAACAGCGGGCTCCCAAGGAATGGTCAGCAATCTGACGCTCGTCGGCGGTATACGGCCCCAAATTGGCCTGCTTCGGTCAGCGCGCTGACGAGCATCTCGATTCGTCCGCCGATCGCTTCTCCGTCGTGCGATGATGGCTTCGCTCGCTGGTGCGAACGGTGAGTGCCCGGTCACACCAAAGGCGAGTCCGGGGCCTGATCGATCCGGGGCTCCGGCTGTCCCAAGCAGTCCAGAGTGGGTGATCGAAGAGGAGAGCGAGCCGGTGGTCCGCCGGCGGCACACATAGCGCAGAGAGCCGAGAGGCGAAGTCGGCCTCGAGGGCCTGATGCGCCCGAGCAGGACCCGCTCACGTGTGCTGGCCACGGATTCGACCTCTCGCTCACACCCTTCGATCTCCCGCTTTGGGCGATCGGGCGGATCGCCCGCCTGGCTACCGTGCACTCATGCCCCTCCGTGCGGAGACCGCAAGGCGCCTGACGCTTGCGGCCTGCATCCTCGGCTCGGGCATCGCGCTGCTCGACAGCACTGTCGTGAACGTCGCGCTGCCGAGCATCCAGCGCGACCTCGGCGGCGGCCTCGCCGCACAGCAGTGGGTCGCGAACGCCTATCTGCTCACGCTCGGCTCGCTGATCCTGATCGGCGGCTCGCTCGGCGACATCTTCGGCGAGCGCAGGGTCTTCGCAACCGGGGTCGCCGGATTCGGCGTCGCCTCGCTGCTGTGCGCGGCCTCTCCCTCGGTGCAGGCGCTGATCGCGGCGCGCGCGCTGCAGGGGATCGCGGGCGCGCTGCTCGTGCCGAGCGCGCTCGCGGTCATCGTCGGCGTCTTCGAGGGCTCGCAGCGAGCCGCGGCGATCGGCAGCTGGACGGCGTGGAGCGGGATCGCGACCGTGATCGGCCCGCTCGTCGGCGGTGAGCTGCTGAGCACCGTCTCCTGGCGGTGGATCTTCATCATCAACGTCCCGTTCGTCGCGGCCTGCATAGCATTGATCGTGGCCGCGGTGCCAAGGCTCGAGCCGGGCCGGCGCCATCGTCGACTCGACCTGCCGGGCGCGCTGCTGTGCGGCCTCGGGCTCGCCGGGCCGGTGTTCGCGCTGATCGAGCAGCCGCGGCTGGGCTGGGGCAGCCCCGCCGTGCTCGCCCCGCTCGTCGTCGGCGTTGCGCTGCTCGGTCTGTTCCTCGCGCGCGAGCGGCGCGCGGAGGACCCGATGCTGCCGCTGCGCCTCTTCCGGACCCGCAACTTCTCCGTCGGCAACCTCGAGACCTTCTCGATGTACGGCGGGCTCGCGGTGCTGTTCTTCTTCCTCACGCTGTTCATGCAGCAGGTCGGCGGCTACACGCCGCTGCAGAGCGGCCTTGCGACGCTGCCCGTGACGGTCGTGATGTTCCTGCTCTCGCGCCGCTTCGGGCTGCTCGCCGACCGCTTCGGGCCGCGCCTGTTCATGGGTGCGGGGCCGCTGATCGCCGCTGCCGGCCTGCTGCTGCTCGAGCGCGTGAGCGCGTCTGTCAGCTATGCGACGGAGCTGCTGCCAGGGCTCTTGATCTTCTCGCTCGGGCTCGCGATCACGGTCGCGCCGCTGACCGCGGCCGTGCTCGCGGGCGCCGAGCCATCGCAGGCGGGAATCGCCTCGGCGGTCAACAACGCGCTCGCGCGCGTCGCGGGGCTGCTCGCGGTCGCCGCGCTCGGCGTCGCCGTCGCCGCCTCGTTCTCCTCCGCGCTGGACTCGCGGCTTGCGGGAGCGAACCTGAGCGCGGCGGGTCATGCGACGGTTACCGAGGCGCGCCGGCTCGCGCTCGGCGTGCCCAACACGGCGCATCTGCCGCCAGGCGAAGCCGCGACGATCGAGGTCGCCGCGCGGGAAGCGTCGGTGAGCGCCTTCCATCTCGCGATGGGGGTGGCGGCCGTATTGGTGGCCGCCGGCGGTCTCGCCGGCGCGATCGGCATCAGCCGCTGCGGCCCTCGGCGTAGGCGCGCATCGCCTCGACGATCGGGGCGAGCCTGCGCCCGCGTGCGGTGAGGCGGTACTCGACCGCGGGAGGGCTGGTCGGCAGCACGGTGCGCTCGATCAGCCCCGCCGCCTCGAGGTCGCGCAGCCGCTCGGAGAGCATCCGCGGCGAGATGCCGGCGATCGCCTCCGCGAACTCGCTGAAGCGCAGCGCGCCGCTGAGCGCCGCATAGATGATCGAGAGCTGCCAGCGCCGCTCGAGCAGATCCGCGGTCTGCCTCACCTCGACCGGGACCGGTACACATCTGCGGGAGCTGCGCGCTGACATCTCTGTGGCCTGCGGTTATCGGGTGTCGGGAGTCGGGCCTCAGGAGAGCCGGGCGACGTTCGGCGACGGCTCGAGCGCCTTCTCGAGCACTTCGCCGATGCTCATCACCGGGTGGAAGGTCATCTGCTCCGCGACCTCCTTCGGGATCTCGTCGAGATCGCCGCGGTTGCGCTCGGGCAGGATCACGTCGGTGAGGCCGGCCGCGTGCGCGGCGAGCACCTTCTGCTTCAGGCCGCCGATCGGCAGCACCCTGCCCTGCAGCGTCACCTCGCCCGTCATGCCGACGGTGTGCTTCACCGGCCTTCCGGTCAGCAGCGAGGCGAGCGCGGTCACCATCGTCACGCCCGCGGAGGGGCCGTCCTTCGGGATCGCTCCGGCGGGCACGTGGACGTGGAACTCGTGGTCCTCGAAGGCGCTCTCCTCGATGCCGAGCTCCTCGGCGTGGCCGCGCACGTAGGAGAGCGCGATCTGGGCGGACTCCTTCATCACGTCGCCGAGCTGCCCGGTCAGCACGAGGCTGCCGCTGCCGCCGCCGGAGCGCTTCATCGAGCTCGCCTCGACGAACAGCACGTCGCCGCCCGCGCCCGTGACGGCAAGGCCCGTCGCGACGCCTGGCACCGCGGTCCTGATCGCAGACTCCTGGAAGAACTTCTGCCTGCCGAGCGCGTCCCGCACCTGCTCGAGATCGATCTCGATCGGCGGCTCGACCGCGCCGGAGGCGACCTTCGTCGCGGTCTTGCGCAGCAGCGTGCCAAGCTCGCGCTCGAGGTTGCGCACGCCCGCCTCCCTCGTGTACTCGGAGATCACCGTCCGCAGCGTCTCGTCGGAGATGCTCACCTCCTCCTCGCGCAGGCCGTTGCGGTCGCGCTGGCGCGGCCACAGGTAGCCCTTCGCGATCGCGAGCTTCTCCTCGGAGGTGTAGCCGTCGAAGCGGATCACCTCCATCCGGTCGAGCAGCGGCCCGGGGATCGTGTCCGGCACGTTCGCGGTCGCGATGAACATCACCTGCGAGAGGTCGAGCTCGACGTCGAGGTAGTGGTCCCTGAAGGAGTGGTTCTGGGCGGGGTCGAGCACCTCGAGCAGCGCCGCGGAGGGGTCCCCGCGCCAGTCGGCTCCGACCTTGTCGACCTCGTCGAGCAGGATCACCGGATTCATCGTGCCTGCGTCCCTCAGCGCCCTCACGAGGCGGCCGGGCAGCGCGCCGATGTAGGTGCGCCGGTGACCCCTGATCTCGGCCTCGTCGCGCACCCCGCCAAGCGACATGCGCACGAACTCGCGGCCCGTCGCGCGCGCGATCGACTCGCCGATCGAAGTCTTGCCGGTGCCGGGCGGGCCGATCAGCGTAAGGATCGCGCCCGACTTCGGATCCGCCTCGATCCCGCGGTCCTCACGCAGCTTGCGCACCGCGAGGTACTCGGTCACGCGGTCCTTCACGTCCTCGAGGCCGGCGTGGTCGGCGTCGAGCACCTCGCGCGCCGCGACCGGATCGAGCTTCTCATCGGAGCGCTTGCTCCAGGGCACCGCGATCAGCCAGTCGAGATAGGTCCTGATCATGCTCGACTCGCCGGTCTGCTCTCCCGTGCGCTCGAGGCGCGAGAGCTCCTTCAGCGCCTGCTCCTGCACCGCCTCCGGCATCTCTGCGGCCTCGATCTTCGCGCGGTATTCCTCCACGACCGAGCCCTCGTCCTCGCCGAGCTCCTTGCGGATCGACTCCATCTGCTTGCGCAGGAAGTACTCGCGCTGCTGCTTCTCGGCGCCCTCCTGGACGTCCTCGCGGATGCGCTTGCGCACCTGCAGCTCGGCGAGGCTCTCGCGCTGCAGCTTCACGGCGAGCTCGAGCCGGTCGGCGACGTCGAGCGTCCTCAGCAGCTCGACCTTCTGCTCGTAGGACAGGTTCGGGGAGTAGCCGGCGGAGTCGGCGAGCGCGCCCGGCTCGACGATCGCGCGCAGGAACGCGGCGATCCGGCCGTCGTCGCCGCGCAGCTCGAGGATCTCCTCGACGATCGCCCTGTATTCGCGTTCGAGCTCGCGCGTGCGGCGGTCGACGGGCGTGTCGTCGGGCCGCTCCTGCACCTCGACGCGCAGCTCGCCCTCCGGGCCGGTCTGGGCCGCGCCGATCAGGCCGCGCGCGACGCCGGAGATGGCGACCGCGCGCCCGCCGCCGGGAAGCCTCACGCGGTCGGAGACCTCGGCGATCGTGCCCACCTCGAGGAACTCGTTCTCGTGGCGCGGCACGAGCACGACGCGCTCGTCCTCGCCGACGTCGACGGTCAGCGTGATGCCCATGCTCGGCATCACGACCGTGTCGTCGAGCGGGATCAGCCTCAGCACCTGCTTGCTCTGCTCGGATGTCTGCGAAGGGGATGAAGGCATAGGTATCGGCTCCATATGAGCTTACGATTTTGTAGTAAGTATATAGATGATTTCGAGTGACTTCAAGGGGCCCTCGGCGCCCCGCTCGCGGCTTCATCGGTCAGCCGTCGCTTCTCGCGGGGGGCGTCGCTGAGCGGTCTGACGACATGCCCGCGTGTCTGCCCCGCTCACGACGCGAAAGCGAGACGGCGGCGCCCGAACGGTCAACGCCGGCGCGCTCGGCATCGCGCGCGAGCGCAGCGCCGATCCCGCCGAGCTCGTCGCGCTCGTCGTCGGCGCCCGTCGCGAGATCCTGCTGCGGGTGCACCGCCGGCGGCTGCGGCGCGAGGATCTCGAAGACAGCCTCAGCCAGGCGTCGCTTGAGCTCGTCGTGCAGGCGCGCAGGGGAGCCGTCTTCTCCGACGCCGCCCACGTCGCGAGGATGCTCGAGCAGCGGTTCCTCTCGCGCGTGCAGGACCGCCGCCGCGCGATCGAAGGCCGCAGCCCCGCCCACGCCGCCTTCGAGCTAGCGCTCGCCGACGGCCTCTTCGAGGACAGCGAGGACGAGGTCGCCGACCCCCGCGCCGAGGTCGAGGCGCTCGTCGAGCGACGGATCGAGCTGCAGCGCATCGGCAGCCTGATGGGGTCGCTGACAGCCGACCAGCGGCTCGTGCTCGAATCGCAGCTGTACACGCAGATCGATGTCGAGGAGCTCTGCGAGCGGCTCGGCTGGTCCTACGAGAAGTACCGCAAGGTGGCGCAGCGCGCCCGCGCGCGGCTGAGACGGCTGCTCGACTCCTGACACAGCTGCTCGACTCCCGACAGCGGCTGCGTGACTCCTGGCACCGGCTGCGCGTCGCTCTTCGAAGGGTGCCGCTGCCGCACGCCGCAAGTCGTGGGGAAGGCGATCCAGGGGCGCGCGATCGAGGAGAGGTGTCCCAGGTATGCGTCCCAGTCGGATAAGCAGGTAGGGATCAACCTATGGAAACCGCTCCCCCACATAGGCGCGTCCCGCGAGAGCTCTGCGGCCGGCCCCACAGGCGGCCTCATGGCGCTCTCGACCCGGCCTCCGGCGGTCGGGAGCGGGGCGGCTTCGCATCCTCGCTCTCGGCCGCCGGAACGTCTTCTCCTCGGCAGGCCGCGTGCCGATGACGTTGCCGCGCCGCACCTCGCGCCCCATCTACACCGTCCGCGAGGTCAAGCGGGCGCTCGTCGAGGATGTCGAGGATGTCGAGGACCCCGAGGGGGGCCTCGGCGAGCCGTTGTGCCGGGAGCGTGGCGGCGACGGCGAGGCGGACTTCGATAGGTCGTTGCGCCGGGAGTGCGACGGTGAGCGTGAGACTGACTTCGACGGGCAGTTGCATCGAGAGCGTGGCGGCGAGCGCGAGGCGGACTTCGACGGGCCGTGGCGCCGGGAGCGCGGCGGCGAGCGCGAAGCGGACCCCGATGGGCGACCTTCCCGGCGCAGGCGCCGAGTCGTCGCCGTCATCCTGCCCGTCGCCACGGCGTGCGTCGCGATCGCGCTCGCGCTCATGCTGCTGCGTCCCACGGGAGGCGAGCAACGGCCCCACATCGGCTTCGCGGAAGGCGCCTCTCGCTCGCGTGCGGCGAACGTGCCGGCAACGAACACGCCGGCAGGCCCTCCGATGCCGATCGGTCGCGCGACGCGGAGCCCGCGGCGGGCGCCGGCTCTGCGCAGCGCCCCTGCGGCGCGTGTCGGCAGGAGGACCGCGCCTCTGCGCAGCGGTCGCGCGATAGAGGCGCCGCAGCCGACCGTCCCGGTACGGCCGGTCGTCTTCGTCGACCCCGCGCGGCCGGCCGCGTTGTCGACGCCCGCCGTCGCGGAAGCCGAGTTCGGATTCGAGCGGTGAACGCGAGGCGCGAGCGGAGGGCGAGCGTTGCGATCGACGCTCGCCCGATCTGGCGCATGCGCCTCGCGCAGGAGCTGCCGCGGCGGCTGCTGCACGCGGCCGCCGCCGTCGGGTTGATCGCGTGCGCGCGGTTCGCGCTCGCTCCGCCACGGCCGCTCGTGATCGCGACACACGATCCGAGCGGGTCTCGCGACCTCGCCGCAGAGGGCTTCGCGTCCCTGTTCGCGAAGGCGTATCTGAGCTGGCAGGAAGGCGACCCGGAAGCGCGTCGCAGGGCGCTCGAACCGTTCGCCGGGTCGAGCCTCACGCCGGAAGCGGGCAGTCAGCCGCCGCGCGGCTCCCAGCAGGTGCTCTTCGAGCAGGTCATCGGCGAACGCGAAGTCGAGCGAGGTCTGCACGTCTATTCAATCGCGGCTGACACCGGCGCGGAGGGGCTCGTGTACCTGTCGGTGCCGGTGCTGCGCCGGCCGGACGGCGGTCTCGAGATCGCCGGCTATCCGGCGTTCGTCGGCGCGCCCGCGGCGGCGCCCGCCGAGGCGATCACGACGGCCGGGCGTGAAGTCGAAGACCCGGCGCTGCGGGCGGTCGTCGTACGCGCGCTGCGCAACTACCTCGCATCTGCGTCAGAAGAGCTGGCCGCCGACCTCGCGCCGGGCGCAGAGGTCTCGCCGCCGCAGCGGAAGCTGAGCCTCGAAGCGCTGCAGAGCCTCACCTGGGCGCCGGGACGTGAGAACGCCGTCGTCGCGCTGGTCGTCGCCGTCGGCGAAGGCGGGGCGGGCGGGGCTCGGTACACGCTCGCCTACGAAGTCGGCGTGCTGAAGGCGGCCGGCCGCTGGGAGCTGAGCGCGATCGAGACCGGCCCCCGCGCGTGAGCGGCGAAGGCGACGGATCTGGAAGGCGACCGGCCCTGGCGCATGAGCCGCGCACAAGACCCATACACGGACCCATGCGCGGCCACTCGCGCGCGGGCGTCCTCCACGAACGAAAGGAGTCGACGATGCACCATCTCAGGCAGTTGGCGATCCGGACGGCGCTTGCCATAGCGACCCCCACGGGCGGCGGCGTCTCGCTCGAATCGGCGGCGCGGAGGGCGGGGGAAACGGGGCGAAACGTCGCGATCAGCCTGATCGGCCTAGCGCTCGCGGTCGCCGCGACCGTGCTCGCCTTCAGGCGCGACTTCAAGGAGGCCGCGGCGGTGCTCGCGGTCGGAGTCGTGTGCGTGATGCTCGCGACGCCCGCCGGCGAGAGCCTGCTGCGGGCGACTGTGAACACGCTGCTCGGCGCCTAGCGGCGATGGAGATCCGCTCCTACCGCGCCGTCTTCGACATCGAGCGGCGCATCTACCGGGTCGACAGGCTGAAGCTCAATCCGAGCGGCGTGCCTCTGCGCGGCGTCGTCTACTTCCTCGCGCTCCTGTTGACGGGCACGCTGGCCGCGGCGCTGCCGGGGATCGACACGCTCGCGGCCGCGATCCCCTGGTACATGAGGGAGATCGCCGCGCCTGCGGCGGCCGCCGCGCTGCTCGCGATGCTGCGCATCGACGGCCGGTCCTTCCACGTCGCCGCGGTCGCGCTGCTCGCGCACGTGACGCAGCCGCGCCTGACGCTCGGATGCGGGCTGCCGCTGCCCAGCTCGTGTTGGCGCCCGCAGGAGCTGCTGCTGGTGCCCGACGGCTCCGAGGCGCGCATGCGCAGGATGAGCTACCGCGGACCTGGCGCCGTGCTCGTCGCGGTCGCGCATCGCCGCCGCGAGCTGCCCGACGGCGCACTGCGGCGTCTCGGTCGCCGCCCCCAGCTCGCGCTGAGCGAGCTGCGCGGGCACACGCTGAGCCGCCCGCAGCTGATCGAGCTCTCGCCTGGCGCGCGGCTGCGGGTGCGATGAGATTGCCGATCTGGCTGCGGGTGCGATGAGGCCGCCGATCTGGTTCGTCTACGGCAACTGCGTCTTCGGCGCCGGCCCAGACGACGCCTGGGCCGCCTTCGTCGTGCAGACGGCCTCCTACTCGTGGCTTGCCTCCGAGCGCAAGCGCGGGCGCATGCTCGACCTGCGCGCGGCGATCGAGGCGCTGGAGGCGGACGTCCAGCTGCTGAGAGTGGGCAGGCTGGTGCGGCATCGAGGGGGACGCCGATCGCGGCAAGAGCCGCGGCGCGGCGTGCGAATCGGACGCGGATCGGTGGAAGGGCTTGGGCGTGGCGTGCACGCGGTACACGGACCCGCGGAGGGGCTGCGCCGCGACTACGAAGCGGCGGAGGCGGGGCTCCTGCGGCAGGCGCGGTCGAGCCGCCCGCAGCTGTTCCTGCTCGTCAGCCTGCGCGAGCCGCAGCGCGACGTCGCGACCCAGCTCTCGAGCCTCGCCGAGAGCCGCCCGCGCGAGTGGATGGCGACGCTGCGCGACGCGCTCGGCGGCAGGCGCAGGGGGCTGCTGAGCGCGGCGGAGCTCAAGCGCGTGTGCGTGAAGGCGGACCGCCTGTACGATCGACTCTCGAGTTGCCTTACGGCGCGGCCCGCCCGCACCGTCGAGCTGCAGTGGCTCGTGCGGCGGTCCTTCTGCCGCGGCCTCGGCGAGCCGCAGGTCGAGGGCCTGCACGAGCCGCGCGCGCTCGCGTTCGAGCGCAACGGCAAGGCCCTGCTCTGCCCGCTCGAGGCCGACGTGCTGCGCTGGATGGACTGCGTGGTCGAGCGTCGCGGCCGGCTGCTGCGAGTCGAGTCCGAGCTTGGCGTGAGCTGGCAGGCGCAGCTCGTGCTCGGGGCGCTGCCGGAGATCGTGAGCTTCCCTGGGCCGGCGGCCGAGCTGAT
>JBAIYK010000036.1:0-49529 GCA_037915935.1 Solirubrobacterales bacterium
GCGGCCGAGCTGATGTTCGCCCCGGTCGAAGACCTGCCCTTCGACGTCGATCTCTCGCTGAACGCCCGCTTCCTGCCGAACGAGCTCGCGCTGCGGATCGCGCGCCGACGCATCCAGGACGCCGACCAGATCGCGCGCGCGGAGGCGGACGGCGAACAGGGCGTCTCGGACCTCGGGCAGCGGCGCGGCGTGCAGGCGCGCGAGCTGCTCTCCTACCTGCAGACCTCGAGCAGGCCGCCGCTGCTGCGCGCGAGCCTCGCGATCGCGGTCGGGGCGACGGACGAGCGGCAGCTCGAGGAACGCGTCGAGACCTGCCGCCGCGCCTACGGCGAGATCCGCCTGCACCGCCCGATCGGCGAGCAGCTGCAGCTGCTCTTCCAGCACCTGCCCGGCCAGCGCACGCGGGTGCGCGGCTACGAGGACATGCTGACGCTCGAGCAGGTGGCCGCGATGATGCCGACCGCAACCCACTTCGCCGGGTCGCGCGCCGGCTTCCATCTCGGCCGCACGCTGACCGGCTCGCGGCGGCCGATCTGCCTCGATCTTCGCGAGGGCTCCGACAGCGACCGCAATACGACGATCCTGAGCATCGGCGCGCTCGGCTCCGGCAAGAGCACGCTCGCCCAGAAGCTGAAGTACGAGGCGTTCCTGCAAGGGGCGCGGGTGGTCGACTGCGACCCGAAGGGCGACCACCGCTTCCACCTGCTCGAGGAGGTCGCGCCACATGTGGAGTGCCTCACGCTGCGCCCGGACAGGCGCCTGCGGGGGATGCTCGATCCGCTGCGCGTCGCGCCGGAGCACCTGCGCCACGACGCGGCCGTCTCGTTCCTGCGCGACCTGCTGCCTGCGCGCGCGGAGCCCGCCTGGGAGACGTCCGTGCTCGCGGCGGTCGACGCGGTCGGACGGGCCTGCAGGGAGCCGACGTGCCTCGAGGTCGTGCGCGCGCTGCAGTCCGGCGACGAGGTCGACGTCCAGGTCGCAAAGACGCTCGAGATCTACGCGCGCTCCGGTCTGACCCAGCTTGCCTTCGCCGATCCGCACGTGCGCCTGCCCGACGTCGGCGGCGCCCAGGTGACCTACCTGCCGATCCGCGACCTGCCAGGCCCCGAGCCAGGCGTGCCGCGCGCCGAGCACTCGCAGGCCGAGCGCGTCGGCCAGCAGGTGATGCGCCTGATCGCGATGTTCGCGATGCGCCTGCTGGCGCTCGATCGCGAGCGGCTGAAGGTGTTCTCGATCGACGAGGGCTGGAGACTGCTCGGCGACCCGGTCGGCCGCAGCCTGCTCGCGTCGCTGCAGCGGATGGGCCGCTCCGAGCTCGCGGTCCCGATCGTCTCGACGCAGCTCGTGAGCGACACGCTGCTGGCCGAGCGCTCCTCGCTAGAGAGCCTCGTCGGGGCGACGTTCGCGTTCGGGGTGCGCTCGGAGGCGGAGGCCGGCAGGGCGCTCGCGCTGCTCGGCCTCGACGAGGACGACGCGCGGGCGCGGGCCGCGCTGCTGAGCTTCGACGCGGGACGCTGCCTGTTTCGCGACCACCGCGGACGGGTCGAGGCGATCCAGGTCGAGATCGTGCTGCCCTCGCTGCTGCGCGCCTTCTCGACGACTCCGCGCAAGGCGCGATCGGAGACGTCCGCCCCGCGCGAGGCGCGAGTGGAGACGCAGGGCCTCGCTTGAGGCGACGCGGGGCGATCGCGGCGATGCTGGCCGTCGGGCTGACGCCGGCGGCCGTGGCGCCCGCGCGCGCCGCCGTCGCTCGTGGCGGTGCCGGCTTCGTCTCGAGTGGGCGCTCGGCGAGCGCGCGCCCGATCGCTCCCCGCGCTCCGACGGGGCCGCCGCTCGTCTCCGGCTCCTCGGCTTTCGAAGCCCCGCGGCAGCCGGTCGAATCCGAAGTCGAATCCGCGGCTGCGAGCGAGGACCCGCTCGTCCGCAACGGCCTGGGCAGCCCGCTCTGCGGGCTGCCTACGGACGAGCTGCCGGCGGCGGGCAGCGAAGACTGCAGGACCTCAGGGTTCCTCGCGGCGAGCGCTCCGACGCAGAACTGGTCCTTCGACACGAACATCGACACGCCGCTTGGCTTGGGTGGCGTGGGCGTCGACCCGCTGCTGCAGGACTATCTCGTCAGACCGGCCTGGATCGCGCTCGTGTGGCTCGTCCGCGGGCTGCTCGTCGGCCTCGAATGGTCCTATACGCTCGACCTGCTGCGCGGGCCGCTGACGGGCAACCTCGCGCAGGCGCTTCATGGCGCCGAAGCGCAGCTGACGAGACCGCTGCTCGAGAGCGCGCTCGCGCTCGCCGCGATCCTCACCGCCTACGACGGGCTCGTGCGGCGCCGGGTCGCGCAGACGCTCGGCGAGGCGGCGACGACGCTTGCGATGATCGCCGCGGCGACGTTCGTGATCGCCGATCCAGGCGGCACGATCGGCGCGCTCGCGCAGCTGGCCGAGGAAGCGAGCGTCGGCGCCTTCAGCGCCGTGCGGGACGGCGACCCTCAGCGCCCCTACGCGGCGCTCGCGGCAAGCCTGCGCGAACTGTACGCGGCCTCGATCGAGGCGCCCTGGTGCTTCCTCGAGTTCGGGGACGTGAGCTGGTGCGAGCAGCCGCCTGAGCTCGACCCCCGGCTGCGCAAGGCGGCGCTGAGGATCGCGGGCGAAAGCGAAGCGCAGGCGAGCGAATCAGGGCATGACGGACCTGGCGGGGAAGCGCTGAGGACGCGTGCGCAGCTGCTGCGGGGAGCGCGCACGAACGGCGAGCTGTTCCTCGCGCTGCCCGCGAACGGCCTGCTGAGGAACTCCGTGAAAGACGAAGGATCGCTGCTGTCCGTGCTCTGCGGCGGCGGCTCCGATGCGACGCTGTGCCGCGGACCGACCGCCGCGCAGGCTGAGTTTCGCACCGGATCTGGCACGCTGCCGCGGATCGGCGGCGTGTGCGTGATCGCGCTCGGCGTGCTCGGCCTATTGCTGCTGCTCGGCTTCGTGACGATGCGGCTGCTCGAGGCCGCGCTCTTCGGCGTGCTGCTCCTGCTGCTCGCGCCCGCGGCCGCGCTCGCGCCCGTGTGGGGCGAATCGGGGCGGGCTGCCTTTCGCAGCTGGGCGAGCCGCCTGTTCGCGGCCGTGACCGCGAAGCTGCTGTGGTCGCTCGTGCTCGGCGCGCTGCTGATGACTCTGCGGCTCCTGCTCGCGCTCGAAGGGATCGGCTGGCTCGCGCAGTGGCTGCTGATGGGCGCGCTCTGGTGGAGCGCCTTCCTGCAGCGCCATCGACTGTTCGCGCAACGTGGAGGCCGCGTGAGGCTGCTCGCCGTGCGCGGCGGCTACCACTTCGACCGCGACAGGCGGGCGCAGGTCGCGATCGGCAGGCGCGTTGGCAGGGACGCATGGCGGCGCGCGAGCTCGCGTTCGTCGCGGCGCTTGCGGTCGGGAGGCGAGCCTGCGGCGGCGGAGCAGCGGGACGCAGGGCGAGCCGGCGCGGCGGACGAGGTGGCCGCGACCTGGCGGGCGAGCCGCGATCTGGCGTCGGTTCGGCAGGAGGGCTCCGGTGAGGCGGCGCATCCTCCTCGGCCTGCAGGCGGGGGCGTCGCTCGCGGCGCTGACGCGGCGGGCGCCGATCGTGACGCGGATGTCGGGAGCGCCGACCGCGGTCCGGGTGCCGTGGGCGTCGATTGGGGTCCGGGTGCTGTGGGCGACGATTGGGGTCCGGGTGCCGTGAGCGACGATTGGGGTCCGGGTGCGGCGGGCCGCAATCGCGGCTTCACCGCGGCACAAAGGGAGCGCATCGAGCAGGCGGGCCGCGAAGCGTGGGGCGAGGAGTGGAAGACGAGAGGGCGATCGGGCCGGTATGCGCGACGCGTTCGAGGTCGCTGAAGGCGGCGAGAGCCGGCTCGGCTGGAGCTTCGAGGAGAGACGGGCGGAGGGATCGGAGTGAACGCGCAGGTCCGCGCATCGGCGGCCGGTCGCGCCTTCGTCGCGATCGTGCTCCTCGTCCCGGTCGCCGTCAGCCTGCTCGCGCTGCTGCTCGGCGGCGCCGCGGTCGCGATCGGCGGCGGCGCGGCCGGCGGGCAGCCGGCGACGGCGGCGCAGGCGGAGATCTCCGCGTTCGCGCGCGTTGACATCCCACCGCTCTACCTGCGCCTCTACCTCGCCGCGGCGGCGCGGTACGGGCTCGACTGGGCGGTGCTCGCGGCGATCGGCAGGGTCGAGTGCGATCACGGCCGCGACCCGAGCCCCTCCTGTGCGAAGGAGGGAGCGACGAACTCCGCTGGCGCGGGCGGTCCGATGCAGTTCCTCGCCTCGACCTGGGCGGCCTACGGGGTCGACGGCAACGGCGACGGCCGCGCCGACCGCTGGAGCCCCGCCGACGCGATCTTCTCCGCGGCCCGCTACCTGCGCGCAGCCGGCGCCCCCGGCGACTACGGCAAGGCGATCTACGCCTACAACCATGCCTCGTGGTACGTGTCGGAGGTGGAGGCGTGGGCGGCGCGCTATCGCGGCTCGATGGGGGCGGGCACGGCGATGGGGGCGGGCGCCGGGATGGAAGGGGGCGGAGCGGCACGGAGCGGAACGCGCGGGCTTGCGACCAACCGGGGAGGCGCGTCCGGTGCCGGTGAAGGCGTGTCCGGGGCTGGCGAAGAAGGGGCTGGCGCCGGCGAGGCGATCTCGCAGCGGCAGACGCGCACGCCCGTGCTCTACGTCGCCGGCGCGCAGGCGAAGCTGCTGCGGGGCGATGGCCACGTCGCGTTGATTCCGGAAGCGGCGCCGCCGGCGGTGCAGGCGATGATCGTCGCCGGCAACGAGCTGCAGGACCTGCCCTACGGGCCCTCAGGACATCCGGACCCGCTCGGCGCCGCGAGCGAGGACTGCTCGAGCTCCGTGAGTTACGTCCTGTTCAGAGGGGGCGTGCGGCCGCTTGGCGAAATCGTGCGCGAGAACCCGCTCGCCCAGGACTACGTGCATTGGGGAGCGCCCGGCCCCGGCAGGTGGGTGAGCATCTACGCGACCGACCTGCCGACCCCGCACGTGTTCGTCGTGATCGCGGGCCTGCGCCTCGACACCGTCGGCGGGGGCACAGATGAAGGCCCGAACCGCCTGCAGGGCGGGCCGCGCTGGCGGCTGCTGCCCTACGTCCCGACCTGGGCGCATTGGTCGGTGCGACATCCGCCGGGGCTGTGAGCTGTGAACGTGGCTCGTATCGGCACGGGAGCCGGTCGTGCTGGTCTAAACCACAGATCCGCAAGTTTTCTGCGATTATAAGGCTGTGATGTCAAGCGACGCCGCTCATAACACGTCGATGCTGCTTGCCTTTCGTGCCGAGAACGTACGCTCGTTTCGCAGCGAGTTTGAGCTTTCGCTTCTGGCCACCTCGCAATCGGAGGCGGCGTATGTGCGCGAAATCGACTCGGGCGGAGCAGGCCGTCCGCTGCGAGTGCTTCCCGCAGCTGGAGTATTCGGTGCGAATGCCTCGGGCAAGTCGAACGTGCTCGAGTCCATGGACGACATGCGGCTATGCGTATTGCATTCCTTTCAACATATTGGACAACGCGTATATTGGCCGTTCCGTCTCGATCAGCAGGCGGCAAGCCGACCCTCCAAATACGAGATAGATCTGATCCTCGAAGGGATTCGACACGAGTACGGATTCATGCTCGACCGAGATCGGGTAATCGAGGAGTGGGCGTACCGATATCCACACGGCCGTCCCGCTGCTGTCTTCCACCGCATCGGCGAAAAGGTGGAGACCGGTGTTGCCGGACGTCGCGAAACACGTGCTGTGCAAGCACTCGTCCGTCCCGACTCTTTGCTTCTTTCGGCGGGAGCGGCGGCGAATCATTCCCTGCTGGTGCCCTTGTACAACTGGTTTCGGCGCAATCTTCTGCTGGCGCACGAGCGCAATCGCGCTAATCGCCAAGCCTTTACGATCGAACAGCTGGACGATACAGGGAGCGGTGGAAATCGCGAACGCGTCCTTGATCTACTCCGCGCGGCCGACCTCGGGATAGCGGACGTTAAGGAGGATGCGATCCCTGTCGATCCTCGCGTTCAGGAGGTGATGACGCGTGCGATCCGCGAGATGCTCGGCGAGGAGGCGGCACTCAACGAACGCGACCTGAACCAGCTGCTGAAGGTCGAGGGGTTCGGCTTCAAGCTGATACATCATGGCGCTGGCGCGGATATGGAGCTGGATCCAAGCTTGGAGTCGCGTGGAACCCTGGTTTGGCTTGGGCTGGCCGGGGCCGTGATAGCAGCGCTTCGCGATGGCGCAGTTCTGCTGGCCGATGAGCTTGATTCGGGCTTGCATCCAACGCTGGTGGCGGAACTGGTCAGGCTCTTTCAAGATCCCCACGCGAATCGGCACCACGCGCAGCTAATCTTCAACTCACACGCCCCGACAATTCTCGGTGACTCCGGCGAAGATCGGTTGCTCGGACGCGATCAGATCTGGCTCACAGAGAAGTTGGCGGACGGTGACACCCGCCTGTATCCGCTCACCGATCTTCGTCCGCGCAAGCATGAGGCCGTCGGCCGCCGGTATCTGGATGGCCGCTACGGGGCGACGCCAATACTGTCCCGGCGGGACTTCGACCGGATCGTGTCGGGCGTGGACGAGTGATCGGTGGCGCGACGGCAGCGCACAGGACCGCCGCGGCGGCGTACGAAACCGCAACGGGAGCGCCGTCAGATCCTGGTGTTCGTGGAGGGGGCGAGAACTGAGGACGGCTACTTCAAGTATTGGGGACGCCGCTATCGCGGCGAGGTCATTGTCAACGTCCACGAACGCAATGGCGGGCCCCGGCAACTCGTCGATTGGGCGGTGGCCGCGCAGAAGCGCGAGGCATACGAGGCGCGGCACGGACGTGGCAACCCGCATGACGAAATCTGGTGCGTGTTCGACCAAGATGAACGTCCAAAGCTCGCTGACGTTATCGCTCTTGCCGATCAACAGGGCATCCGAGTAGCCCTCTCCAATCCCTGTATCGAGCTGTGGTTCATCCTGCACTACGAAGACCAGACATCACACATCGAGGTCGGCAAAGCCAAGAAGCGCTCGTCCGAACTCACTGGATGCAAGAAAACGCTGACCGAAACGGCGCTGAAGGACCTTGAGGCTCGCCATGACCAGGCCGCGAAGCGCGCCAAGGCGCTCGACGATAAGCACAGGGGCGACGGCAGTCCACCGCGACATAACCCCAGCAGTGAGATATGGAGGCTGGTTGAGCGAATCAGGACACCAGCCGTCCCCATGGCGTAGATTATCCCGATGGCGGCCGAGCGGATCGACTACCTGCTGATCGGCGGCGGGCTCGCCTCCGCGAAGTGCGCGCGCACGCTGCGCGAGGAGGGCGCGAGCGGCCGGATCGCGATCGTGGGACGCGAGCCGGACCCGCCCTACAACCGGCCGAACTGCTCGAAGGGGTTCCTGCGCGGGATCGAGCAGCGCGAGGAGTCCTACGTCGAGGAGCCCTCCTACTACGAGCAGCAGCAGATCGAGCTGGTGACGCGCACGAGCGTGACCTCGCTCGACCCGGCGGCGCACACCGCGCAGCTCTCCGACAGGCGAGAGATCGCGTACGGCAAGGCGCTGCTCGCGACGGGCGCGAACGTGCGCCGCCTGAACGTGCAGGGATGCGAGCTGGACGGGCTCTACTACCTGCGCACGTTGGGCAACTCCGAGGCGATCCGCAACGCGGTCTCAGAGGCGGAGCACGTCGTGATCATCGGCGGCTCCTACATCGGCTGCGAGGTCGCCGCCTCGCTCGGCATGATGGGCCACCGCGCGACGATCGTGATGCAGGAGCGCGAGCCCTTCGAACGCGGCTTCGGCGAGGAGGCGGGCCGCTTCTTCCGTGAGCTGCTGCAGTCTCACGGGGTGACGATTCACGGGCAGGACGCGCTCGGGCGCTTCGAGGGGGACGGCCGCGTGGCGAAGGTGGTGACGCAGCAGGGACTGGAGCTGCCGGCCGACGTCGTCGTGATCGGCGCGGGCGTGATGCCCGACGTGCAGCTCGCGAAGGCGGCCGGCCTTGCGATCGGGGACAGCGGCGGCGTGCGCTGCGACTCGCGGCTTGCGAGCTCCGCCCCCGACGTGTTCGCGGCGGGGGACATCTGCGAGTACGACTCGCCTATGCACGGCGGCGACCTGCGGATCGAGCACTGGGACGTCGCCTTCAACCACGGCGACACCGCGGCGAAGAACATGCTGGGCAAGGACGTGCCGCACGAGGTCGTGCCCTTCTTCTTCTCCGTGCTCGGCGACTGGGCCGAGCTGGAATACGTCGGGCCCGCGCGCTCCTGGGAGAAGGAGGTCCTGCGCGGCTCGCACGAGGACGGCGAGTTCACGCGCTGGTACCTGGAGGATGGCCACGTGCGCGCGGCGCTGACCGTCGGGCGCTCCGAGGACCTGCAGCACGCGAGCCGGATGATCGCCTCCGGCGCGACGCTGAGCGAGGCGGACGAGGCTGCGCTCGGCGACCTCGACGCCGACCTGACGACGATCGCGGCCTGAGAGCGAGTAGGATCTCGACCGTTCATATCGGTCGGTGGCGAAGGGAAGCCGGTGAGAGTCCGGCGCGGACCCGCCACTGTTACCGGGGATGCGCTCCGCGACGCGAAGGACGCGTGAGCCACTGTGCGGCCAACGGCCGCGTGGGAAGGCGCGGAGGGTGGTCCCGGAAGCCAGGAGACCTGCCGCCGACCGCAGCCCACAAGCCCTCGTGGAAAGGGGTGGCTCATGCCAACAGGTCGTGTTCCTACGTCAATAGGTCGTACTTCCGCAGGTCGTGTTGCTGCACGTCCGGCGACTGCCGTTGCGCTCGCCTGCCTGACGCTCGGGACGGGAGCGCTGATCGCTCCCGTCGCATCCGGCGCTGATCCGGCGGCGCACGCCGCAAAGCATGTAACTGTGACCGTGAAGGTGCTCGGCAGGGCGCCCGCCTACGAGGTGCTGGTGAAGCGCAGGGTGACGCTGTCCGCGAAGCGGGTGGTGAAGGACGGCGGCTCATGCAGCGGCGACAGCGCCGCGGGCGCGCTGCAGCTGGCGACGAAAGGCCGCTGGGGCGGGACCTGGGAGGCGAAGTTCGGCGACTACGAGGTGACGAGGATCGAGGGCATCTATCTGCCCTTCGAATCGAAATCGTCGGCGAACTGGTACTGGAGCTTCCTCGTGAACGGCAAGGAAGCGAGCGCCGGCGTCTGCGGCACGAAGCCGAAGCGCGGCGAGAAGCTCCTGTTCAAGCCCGCCTGCTTCGGCAAGGCCTGTCCGAAGGTCCTAAGCGCGAAGGGCAGCGCGCTCGCGGCCGAGGCCCGCAGGCGCTACTGAGGGAGCCGAGCCGTCAGGCGTCGAGGGCTGCGATTCGTCCATGAGGCGACGTGGTCGAGGCCGCCTGGTGAGGTCGATGTCTCTGCGTGATCTGCTTGGCGTCGCCGTCGCGGGATCGCTCGCGGCGGCGGCGCTTGCGGGCTGCGGCCTCGGCCCCGGCGCGGCGCCGTCAGGCGTGCGGATGTCGGTGACGCGGGACTTCGGAACGCAGACGCTGCTGTCGCTGCACGCGCCGAGCGTGCGCGGCGAAGAGACGGTGATGAGCCTCTTGATGCGGAACGCGAAGGTGGGCACGCGCTACGGCGGCGGCTTCGTCGAGAGCATCGACGGCCACTCCGGCGGCGAGGAAGGCGGCAGGCCGCTCGACTGGTTCTTCTTCGTGAACGGCGAGGAAGCCGAAGAAGGAGCGGCCGCGATGAAGGTGCACTCCGGCGACCGCATCTGGTGGGACCTGCACGACTGGAGCGAGTCGCAGCACGTGCCAGCCGTCGTCGGGTCGTTCCCAGAGCCGTTCCTGAATGGCCTCGGCGGCAAGCGCCTGCCGGTGAGAGTCGAATGCGCGACGCCCGGGGCGGCGCCCTGTCGCGGCGTCTCGCGCCGCCTGACCTCGCTCGGCGTCCCCGCCGGCTTCGCGGCGCTCGGGACCGTCGGCGAAGGCTCCGAAGAGCACTCTCTGAAAGTGCTCGTCGGCGCCTGGCGGCAGCTTCGCCGCACCGCCGCGGCGCGCGCGATCGCAAGCGGCCCCGCAACGGGCGGCGTCTACGTGCGCATCCTCGAAGGCGGCCGGCGCTTCGGGCTGCTGAGCAAGGACGGGACGGTGAGAAGGACGCTCGGAGCGGGCGCCGGCATCGTCGCGGCGACGCGGTACTCCGGCTCGGCGCCGGTATGGGTGCTGAGCGGCACCGACGAAGCCGGGGTGAAGCTCGCCGCGGCGAGCTTCGATGCGACCTCGCTCGACGGCCATTTCGCGGTTGCGGTCACGCTTGCGCCCTCTGCCGGCGCGGGCGCCCGCGAAGTCGTCCCGCTCCCCGACAGCGGCGGCTGAGCGCATGACGGGCGTGCTCGCATACCGCCCGTTGGCAACGCCGCTGCACGCTGCGCGCGCGAGTGCCGGCGCGCTCTGGGCGCTCTCGCTCGCGGCCGCGGCGGTGCTGCTCTACCACCCGCTCGTGCTGGCTGCGCTCGGGATCGCGGTGCTGGCGGCGGGCTTCGGCGCGAAGGCCGGCGGGCAGCTCCTGAGGACGCTGCGGCTCGCGCTGCCGCTCGGGCTCTCGCTCGTGGCCGTGAACCTGCTCGTCTCCCGCGAGGGGCTGACGGTGTTCGCGCGGCTCGGCGACCTCGGCCCCTTCGGGCAGGTCGACCTGACGGTCGAGGCGCTCGTCTACGGGCTCGTGCTCGCCGTGAAGGTGACGCTGCTGATCCTGATCGGCGTGCTCGCGAGCCTCGCGATCGACCCGGACGAGCTGCTGCGGGCGTGCAGGCGGCTGTCGTTCCGCTCCGCGCTGACCGTCTCGCTGACGCTGCGGATGCTGCCGCTGCTCTTCGCCGACGCGCAGCGGCTCGCGGAGGCGCAGCGCACCCGTCCGGACGGCGAGGATGGTCGCCTGCGGCGCCGGGCGCTGCTGCTGACGGCGACGGTGAGCGGCGCGCTCGACCGCGCGCTCGACGTCGCCGCGACGCTCGAGGCGCGCGGTTTCGGTGCCGCCCCAACGCGCGCGGCGGGCGGGGTCCGAGCACGTGGGGTCTCGGCACGTGGGCTCTGGGCACGCGGGGTACAGGCACGCGGCGTCCGTGCGCGGCGGCGGCCGCGCTCGCGCCACGACCTCGCGTTCCTCGCCTCCGCCGCGGGCGTGCTGACGCTCGCGCTGGCGGCGCGGCTGAGCGGCGCGGCGGCGTTCGACGCCTACCCGCTGCTGCGCTGCCCGACCTCGATCGCGACGGTGATCTTCTGCGTCGCGATCGTGCTCGTCGCGGTCGCGCCGTTCCTCGACCGCTACGGGATCGAGCCGGCATGACGAGCGCGCTGCGCTTCGAGCAGGTGACCTACGCCTATCCCGGCGCGGCGACGCCCGCGCTGGAAGACGTGAGCTTCGAGGTCGCGGAGGGGGAGGTGTGCCTGCTCGCGGGGCTCTCAGGGCAGGGCAAGTCGACGCTGCTGCGCGCCGCCTGCGGCCTTGCGCCCCACTTCCACGGCGGGTCCTTCGCCGGCCGCGTGACGGTCTGCGGCAGGGACACCCGCGCGCACGGCCCCGCCGAGATCGGCGTGACGGCGGCGATCCTCTGCCAGGACCCGGAGACGCAGCTCGTGATGAGCTCGGTGGAGGCCGAGATCGCGCTGCCATTGGAGAGCAGGGGCATGTCCGCCGAGGCGGTCTGCCGCGGGGTCGAGGAGGTCGCGCTCGCGCTCGGCGTCGACCACCTGCTGCGCCGGCGCTGCGCCGAGCTCTCCGGCGGCGAGAAGCAGCGGGTCGCGCTTGCGGCCGCGCTCGTCGGCCGCCCCGCGCTCGTGCTGCTCGACGAGCCGACCTCCCAGCTCGACCCGGTCGCGGGCGACGAGCTGATCGGCCTGCTGAGACGCCTGAACGAGGAGTGGGAGACGACGATCGTGCTCGCCGAGCACCGGCTCGAGCGCTGCCTGCAGATCGCGGACCGCGTGATGACGCTCGCGGGCGGCCGCGTCGCCCACGACGGCGAGCCCGCCGCCTTCCTGCGCTGGGCGGCGGCGACCGCGCGCGATCTGCAGACCCCGGGCGCGAGGCTGCTCGAGCTGGCGGGCGTGAGCCCGCCACCGGTGGGCGTGAGGCAGGCGCGTGCGCGGCTGCGCGCTGAGGGGCTGTTGCCGAACGGGTACGCGGCGAGCGCTGCCTCGCCAACCGACGGCGAGGCGCCGGCGAGCGCCGGGGCGCCTGCGAATGCCGGGGCGCCCGCTGGCGATCGCAGCGCCGCGGGTATGCCTCGACGCGGCATGGTCGCGAGACGGCCGTGGCGCCAGGCTGCGAAGCCGCCCGCCGCGCTCTCGCTGCGCCGCGTCTGGCACGAGCTGAAGGACGGCCCTTCGATCCTGCGCGGAGTCGATCTGACGGTCGCGCCGGGGGAGAGCGTCGCGCTGATGGGCCGCAACGGCGCCGGCAAGTCGACGCTGCTGCGCCACGCCGCCGGCCTGCTGCAGCCGACGCGGGGCGCCGTCGAGCGCTCCAGCCGGGTCGCGCTGCTGCTGCAGAACCCAGGCGACTACTTCCTGCACGACTCCGTCGAGCGGGAGGCATCCGCGGACGCGCTCGCGCGCGTCGGGCTCTCCGCGCTCGCGGAGCGCAATCCGCGCGACCTCTCAGGCGGCGAGCGGCAGCGGCTTGCGCTTGCGATCGTGACCGACTCTGAGGCTCCGCCCGCGACGATCGCGCTCGACGAGCCGACGCGCGGCATGGACCGCGGCGCGAAGGCGGAGCTAGCGGCCTGGCTGCGCGCGCGCGCAGCGGAGGGGATCGCGGTGATCGTCGCGACCCACGACCCGGAGTTCGCGGCCGCCTGCGCGACGCGCGCTGTGCTGCTCGCGGACGGGCGCGTGATCGCGGACGGTCCCTGCGCCGAGCTGCTGAGCGGCGGCTGGTACTTCGCGACCGAGACCGCCCGCATCCTGCGCGGGCACGGGCAGGCGCTGCTGCCCGAGCAGGGCGCGGAGCTGCTGGCGGGCCAGGTCGCGACGCCGGCGGGCGGGCGGGATGCGGAGATGCTGGTGGGGCGGAAAGCGCGGTTGCCGGCGGAGCACGGGCCAGGCGAGGCGGCTGCTTGAGCTGGCTGCTCGCCTCCTTCGCGCTCGTGAGCGCCGTGCTGATCGTCGGCTGGATCGCCCACGAGCGCTCGCGCCCCTCCGCGCGCACGGTCGCGCTCGTCGCGACGCTCTCGGCGCTCACCGCGCTCGGCCGCGACGCGTTCGCCGCGCTCCCCGAGGTGAAGCCGATCACGGCGATGACCTTCGTCGTCGGCTACAGCCTCGGGCCGCTGCCAGGCTTCGTCGTCGGCGCGATCGGGATGCTCGCCTCGAACCTGATGCTCGGCGAGGGCCCCTACACCCCCTGGCAGATGGCGGCCTGGGGCCTCGTCGGGCTGCTCGGCGCGCTCGCGGGGCGGCTCTCGCGCAGGCGGCTGGGGCGCATGACGCTCGCGCTTGGCTGCGCGTTCGCGGCGCTGGTCGCGAAGGAGATCATGAACCTCTACGAATGGTCGCTCGGCGCCGCCCACACGCCCGCGGCGCTGCTCGTGACCGTTGGGAAGGGGCTGCCCTTCGACGTCGTCGACGTTGTCGCGACGCTGCTGTTCGGACTCGCGTTCGGGCCCGAGCTCGCGCGTCTGCTCGCGCGCGTGCGCGCCCGCATCAGCGTGGAGTGGGCGCCCGTCGAGGCGGGGCTGCCGGTCGTGCTCGCGATCGTCGCGGGTGCCTGCCTCGCAGGGCTTCCGGCCCGCGCTTCTGCGGCTGAGAACGGCGCGCCGCACGCAGTCGCAGTCAGCACATCCGCGCAGCGCGCGACGACGGCCACTGCATCCGAGGCAGGCGCCGCCAGCGGGGGCGTGCTCGCGAAGGGGATCTCCTACCTACGTCACGCCCAGAAAGGCGACGGCGGCTTCGGCGCCGAACCAGGGTCTGCGAGCACCGAGATGTACACAGCCTGGGCGGCGATCGGCCTCGCCGCAGCCGGTGAGCCGCCCCTCGCGGTTACGCGGGACGGACGTTCGGCGCTGAGCGCGCTGGGCGCCGAAGCGCACACGCTCAGCGGCGCGGGCGATCTCGAGCGCACGATGATCGCCCTGCGTGCATGCGGCGTGACGGCGGGCACGCTCGCGGGCCGCGACCTCGCCGCCCAGCTCGCCCGCTACCGCGAAGCGGACGGCTCCTTCTCGGGGCAGGTGAGCCTGACGGCGTTCGGGGTCTTCGCCCTGCGCGCGCTCGGGCGCGGCGCGGGCGATCCGCAGGTTCGCGCCGCGGGGCGATGGCTGCTCGCCCAGCAGAACCCCGACGGCGGCTTCAGCTTCGGCGTGCGCGGCGACCCGAGCGACGTCGACGACACCGCGGCGGCGATCGAGGGCGTCGTCGCGGCCGGCGCCGCGACCGCGGCGAACGGCGGCGCGCTGCCCCGCGCGGTCTCGTACCTGCGCCGCGCCGAGAACCGCGACGGCGGCTTCCCCCAGCAGCCGGGCGGCGAATCGAACGCGCAGTCGACTGCCTGGGCGGTGCAGGGCCTGGTCGCGGCGAGGGCGCCGCTCGCGATGGGCGGCCGCTCGCCGGTCGCCTACCTCGACGAGCTCGCCGCTCCGGACGGCAGCATCCGCTACGCGAAGGGCGTCGAACAGACGCCGGTGTGGGTGACGGCCGAGGCGGTCGCGGCGCTCGCGCGGCGTCCGTTGCCGATAGGTGCGGCTGCGGCGGGCTCCTCGACATCGGGCCCATTGGCGTCGGCTCGTGGGCGAACAGGCGCGTCCTCGTCAGGCTCTTCGCGCGGGACGCGGTCTTCTCGAGCGAGGACGAGGGCGCGGAGGTCGGCTGCCCCGGCGTCTCGGTCGGCTGTGGTGGCGGGGGAAAAAGACAGGCGCATGCTTGCGCGATGGATCAGAAAAATAATGCATATAATGGCGGATGTAGGTAATATACTTCTGAAATGGCTCCGAAGCAACCCCATCCACGCTCGCCATACGCCGCCGAGGCGGCACGGCTCCTAGGCGCTCAGATCCGCCTTGCGCGGCGCGAACGCCGCTGGTCGCAGCAGGAGCTGGCGGAGCGGACTGGCATCACGGCGCGCACCATCTCCAAGATCGAGCACGGGGATCTGAGCGTGGGTCTGGGCACCGCATTCGAGGCGGCGGCGCTGCTTGGCCTACCGCTCTTCCATGCCGAGCGCTCCCGGCTGACCGCCGATCTCGACAGGGTCCAGGCGCGTAGCGCGCTACTGCCGCGGCCCACGCTCGCGAGAGACGCAGACGAGGTGGACGATGCCTTCTGAGCCCACCGAGGCATTCGTCTGGACCTGGCTGCCCGGTGCGGAGGAGCCGGTCGTCGCAGGCAGGCTGCAGGCGGTTGGAGGGATCCTCGAGTTCAACTATGGGCGCAGCTATCTCGCCCGTCCCGAGGCGATACCGCTCTACGCTCCCGAGCTGCCGCTGCGGCGGGGACGGATCGCGCCGCTCGACGGGCTGACTATCCCCGGCTGCATCAGAGACGCGGGACCGGACTCCTGGGGTCAACGGGTCGTGATGCGCCATCTGCTGGGCGCGGGGTCGCGAGATCGCGACCCGATCGTGCTCAGCGCACTCACCTATCTGCTGGAGTCGGGCTCGAACCGCATCGGCGCACTCGACTTCCAGGAGCGCTCGGACGTCTACGCGAGCCGCGAGCAGACGGGTGCGACGCTGTCCGAGCTGCTGGAGGCGGCCGACCGCATCGCCGAAGGCCGCCCGCTCCCGCCCGCGCTCGACCTCGCCCTCCTCCACGGCAGCACTGTCGGCGGCGCGCGCCCGAAGGCGCTGGTGAAGGACGGCGACCGCGAGCTGATCGCGAAGTTCTCCTCGAGCACCGACACTTACGCGATCGTGAAGGGAGAGTTCGTCGCGATGCAGCTCGCGTCTTGCGCCGGCTTGAACGCAGCTCGCGTCGAGCTGAAGCGCGTGATGGATCGTGACGTCCTGCTCGTACAGCGATTCGATCGTCCGCCGGCCACGAGGCAGCGGCGTGCGCTCGTGTCGGCGCTCACGATCCTCGGCCTCGACGAGATGATGGCCCGCTACGCGAGCTATGCCGACCTCGCTCAGATCGTGCGCGAGCGCTTCATCGACGCGCGTGCGACGCTGCGCGAGCTGTTCGCCCGGATCGTGTTCAACATCCTCACCGGCAACAGCGACGATCACGCGCGCAACCACTCGGCCTTCTGGGAAGGCGAGTGGCTCGAGCTCGCGCCCGCATACGACATCTGCCCCCAGCTGCGGGCCGGCGGCGAGACGAGCCAGGCGATGATGATCGGCGCGGACGGCTTTCGCATGAGCCAGCTCGCCGGCTGCGTGGAGCGCGCCTCGACCTACCTGCTGACGGAGAGCGAGGCGCGCGAGCTGATCGACCGTCAGGTGGAGGTGATCGAGCGCGACTGGCGCGAGGTTTGCGACCTTGCCCAGATGACCGAGCTGGATCGCGAGAGCTTCTGGGGCCGCCAGTTCCTCAACCCGTACGCGTTCGAGGGATACGCAGCCGCGCCGGTTTAACGGGCGGCCGGTTCAGAAGCCGTTCGGCGGCCGCCCGGTTCGGCGGCAGCCCGTTCAGCAGGTGCCGGTTGCGGCCTTCCCCGCAGTGCAGGCCGCTGGCGCTCGCCTCAGGACCCCTCCTCGCGCGCCCGATGCGCGCCCGGCTCCCACAGCGGCTCCGGCTCGCGTCCGCCGTTCTCGGCCGCGTCGCGCGCGAGTATGAACAGCAGGTCCGAGAGGCGGTTGAGGTACCGCAGCGCCTCGGGGTTCACGTCCTGCACCGCGAGCGCGCGCCGCTCGGCGCGGCGGCAGACCGTGCGGCAGAGGTGCAGCCGCGCCGCCGCCTCGCTGCCGCCGGGGATGACGAAGGAGCGCAGCGGCGGCAGCTTCGCGTTCGCCTCGTCGCAGGCCCGCTCGAGCCACTCGACGTAGTCGGAGCCGATCCGCAGGCGCTCGCGCTCAGCCGCATGCTTGCCCGGCTGCTGCTCGCGCCCGTCCTGCGACTGCTGCTCGCGCTCGGCCGCCGCCTGCTCGCCCGCCTGCTCCTCCGCCGGCGGGGGCACGCAGAGGTCGGCGCCGAGGTCGAGCAGGTCGTTCTGGACGCGCTGCAGCCACTCGGCGACGATCGGCGAGAGCCGAGGCGCGAGCAGCGCGAAGCCGACGAAGGAGTTCAGCTCGTCGACCGTCCCGTACGCCTCGACGCGGGGGTGGAGCTTGGAGACGCGGCTCATGTCGCCGAGGTGCGTATCGCCGGCGTCGCCGAGCTTCGTGTAGATGCGCGTGAGGTTGACGGTCATCGCCCACGAGTCTCGCACACCGCCAAGCCCAGGAAGCGAATCGTCGCCGCGATCGGATACGTTGCCGCCTCAGCTGATGAGGGTAGGCGTTCCGAAGGAGACGGCGGCGGGAGAGCATCGAGTCGCGCTCGTGCCAGACGTCGTGCGCCGTCTGCAGGGGAGGCACGTCGAGGCGCTCGTGCAGGCGGGCGCCGGCGAGGGAGCGCTGATCCCCGACGCCGCGTTCGCGGAGGCGGGCGCGAGCGTGGGCGCAGACGCGGCGGACGTGTGGCGTTGCGATGTCGTGCTGAAGGTCGCGCCGCCGAGCGAGCAGGAGATCGCGATGCTCGGAGAGCGCTCGCTGCTGATCGGCTTCCTCGCCCCCCTCAGCAGCCCCGCGACGACGACTGCGCTCGCGCAGGCGAAGGCGACCGCGATCGCGGTCGAGTCGATCCCGCGCATCTCGAGAGCCCAGGCGATGGACGCGCTGTCCTCGCAGAGCAACGTCGCCGGCTACAAGGCGGCGCTGCTCGGCGCCGAGCAGATCGGGCGCTTCTACCCGATGCTGATGACCGCCGCGGGCACGATCCCGCCGGCGAAGGTGCTCGTGCTCGGCGCGGGCGTCGCGGGCCTGCAGGCGCGTGCGACCGCGCGCCGGCTCGGCGCCCGCACGACCGGCTACGACGTGCGCCCCGAGGTCGCAGAGCAGGTGCGCTCGCTCGGCGCCGACTGGCTCGACCTCGGCCTCGAGGCGGCGGGCGAGGGCGGCTACGCGCGCGAGCTGACGCAGGAGGAGCGCGATCGCCAGCAGCAGGCCCTGACGGAGGCGATCAAGGGCTTCGACGTCGTGATCACGACGGCGCTCGTGCCAGGGCGCCCGGCGCCGAAGCTCGTCACGCAGGACGCGGTGAAGGGCATGAAGGCGGGCTCGGTGATCGTCGACCTCGCGGGCGAGAGCGGCGGCAACTGCGAGCTGACGAAGCCCGGCGAGAGCACCGTCGTCCACGACGTGAAGATCGTCTCGCCGCTCAACCTGCCCGCGAGCATGCCCGAGCACGCCTCGCAGCTGTTCGCGCGCAACGTGCTCGCCCTGCTCGAGCTGATCGTCGACGACGAGGGCGCGCTCGCGATCGACTTCGAGGACGAGATCGTGAAGGGCGCCTGCGTCGTGCGCGACGGCGAGATCGTGAACGAAGGCGCGAAGGCGGCGGTCGAGCAGGCGGGGGTGTCCTCGTGATCCTCGCGAGCGTGCTGACGACGAACCTCGCGATCCTCGTGCTCGCCGGCTTCGTCGGCTTCATCGTGATCTCGAAGATCCCGAACACGCTGCACACGCCGCTGATGTCGGGCACGAACGCGATCCACGGGATCGTGCTCGTCGGCGCGCTGCTGCTGCTCGGCCTGCCCTCGGTCGGGCTCGTGAAGCTCGACGCCCTCAGCGAGGCGCTGCTCGTGATCGCGGTGATGTTCGGCACGATCAACATCGTCGGCGGCTTCCTCGTCACCGACCGGATGCTCGACATGTTCAAGAGCAAGCCGAAGCCGCAGGAGCAGGCGGCGCCGGCCGAGGAGCAGCAGTCCGCGGCCGGGGACGGCGCCTCTTCGCAGGGTGGAGGCGAGCGATGAGCGCGCCCCTCGCGACGAGCTTCCTGCAGTCCGAAAGCTTCATCTACGTCCTCTACATCGTCGCCTTCGCGCTCGTGATCCAGGGCCTGCGCGGCCTCGTCGGGCCGAAGACCGCGGTCGGCGGCAACCGCATCGCCGCCGTCGGGATGGGCGTCGCGATCGTTGCGACGCTGCTGATGAAGGGGGAGGGCAACTGGGCGCTGATCGCGCTCGGGATCGTGCTCGGCGCCGCGATCGGCGTGCCCGCCGCGCGGCAGGTGAAGATGACCGCGATGCCGCAGATGGTCGCGCTGTTCAACGGCGTCGGCGGCGGCGCGGTCGCGCTCATCTCCTGGGTCGAGTTCAGAAGCCACGGCTCGACCTACGGCGAGCGCACGATCGCGCACGTGTTCCCGAGCGGGCTTGCGGTCGGCGCCGTCCACGTGGGCGCGCAGCCGACCTACGTCGCGATCTTCTCCGTCGCCGCCGCGATCATCGGCTCGATCTCCTTCTGGGGCTCGAACATCGCCTTCGGCAAGCTCCAGGAAGTGCTGCCAGGGCGCCCGATCAGCCTCGGCGCGGCTCAGCAGCCCGTCAACCTCGTGCTGTTCGTGCTCGCGATCGCCGCGGGCGTCGATCTGATCGCGGGCGCGCACTCCGAACTGCTGTTCATCGGCCTGCTCGTGGTGGCGGCGCTGCTCGGCAACTTCGTCGTGCTGCCGATCGGGGGCGCGGACATGCCGGTCGTGATCGCGCTGCTGAACGCGTTCACCGGCGTCTCGGCCGCGGCGACGGGGATGGCGCTCAACAACCCTGCCCTGATCGTCTTCGGGATGATGGTCGGCGCCTCGGGCACGATCCTCACGAACCTGATGGCCGATGCGATGAACCGCTCGATTCCGGCGATCGTCGCGGGCGGCTTCGGCGGCGGCGGCGCGGTCGCGGGCGCGGCGGGCGCGGGCGAGCACGCGGGCAGCGTGCGCTCGACTAGCGCCGCGGACGCGGCGATCCAGCTCGCCTACGCGAGCAAAGTCGTCGTCGTGCCCGGCTACGGGATGGCGGTCGCCCAGGCTCAGCACGCGGTGAGGGAGCTCGCGAGCGAGCTGGAGAAGCGCGGCGTCGACGTGAAGTACGCGATCCATCCGGTCGCGGGGCGGATGCCAGGGCACATGAACGTGCTGCTCGCCGAGGCCGACGTCCCCTACGACCAGCTGAAGGAGATGGACGAGATCAACCCCGAGTTCCAGCGCACCGACGTCTCGCTCGTGATCGGCGCGAACGACGTGACGAACCCGGCCGCGAAGAACACGCCCTCCTCGCCGATCTACGGGATGCCGATCCTCGAGGTCGCGGACAGCCAGTCGGTGATCGTGATCAAGCGCTCGATGAACCCAGGCTTCGCGGGGATCGAGAACGAGCTCTACTACGACCCGAAGACGGCGATGCTCTTCGGCGACGCGAAGTCCGCGGTCGGCGAGATCGTGGGCGAGCTCGCCGAGATCTGATCCGCCGCACGGCCGTTTCGCGCAGCGGTGACCTTACCTGTGCCTATACTCACGAGTATGCGAAATGAGGGCGAATATCTCGACGATCGTAATTTTGCTCTCGCAGCGGGCTTCAAGCGGATCGACAGCGACCCCCGACCTATATCCCAGCTGTCTGAGAAAGACCTGCTCGCCGGTTTCGGCCAGTAACCGTCGTCATCGCCGTCGCTTCGGTCGTTAGTCGGATAGTCAGCTTCGACGAACGGCATTTCCGCGCCGTCACTCCCTTGCAGGGCGGAGCATTCACGCTCCTGCCGCGGGATACTTGACCAGCGAGCGCGTTCAGCATCGCATTCTCCGAATTCGTGGTCCCGGCCTGCGCCTGGGAGAATCGAGGCGTGATCGAGCACGGCCAGGCGCTTGCGGCGCTTCAGAGCAGCGAGTTCGACCTCGTCGTCGTCGGCGGCGGCGTCACGGGCGCCGGCGTCGCGCTCGACGCCGCGAGCCGCGGCTTCTCGGTCGCCCTGATCGAGCGCGCCGACTACGCGTCGGGCACCTCGAGCCGCTCGAGCAAGCTGATCCACGGCGGCCTGCGCTACCTGCAGAGCTTCGATCTCGGGCTCGTGCGCGAGGCGCTGCTCGAGCGCCAGCTGCTCGTCTCGCTCGCCCCGCACCTCGTGCGGCCGCTGCCGCTCGTCGTGCCCGCCTTCGACGGCGCGCGCCCTGACAGGCTCGTCGGCGTAGGGCTCAACCTCTACGACGTGATGTCGGTCGATCGCGGGCGGCTGCGCTCGCGGCGCCCCCTGCGCTCGCGCGAGCGCCGCGCCGCCCAGGCGAGGTCTCAGCCGCATGCGCAGACGGGACGGCGGAGCTTCGATGAGGACGGCGAGTCCTGGAGCCCGGAGCGTCACAGGATCGTCTCCGGCGAGGAGGTGGTCGAGATGCTGCCCGCGCTCGCGGCGCGCTCGCCGAGCAGCGGCTACCTCTTCTACGACTGCCAGACCGACGACGTCAGGCTCGTGCTGACGATTCTCGGCGAGGCGGAGCGCTTCGGGGCGGTGTGCGCGAACAGGGTCGGCGCGAGCGCGCTGATCGAAGCAGACGGACGCGCCTGCGGCGTGAGGGCGCTCGATCAGGAGAGCGGCGCGGAGATCGCGATCAGGGCCGCGAACGTCGTCAACGCGACCGGCGTGTGGGCCGACGAGCTGCGCCCGAGCGAGCTGCACGACGAGGCTGAGCTGCCTAGGATCAGGCCGAGCAGGGGCACGCACGTCACGCTGCGATCGGAGGATCTGCCGCTCGTCGGCGGGGCGATCGTGCCGGCGGGGGAGGGCAGGACCATCTTCGCGCTGCCCTGGCTAGGCCGCACGCTCATCGGCACGACCGACAACGACTACGACGGCCCGCTCGACCATGTGAAGCCGGCCGAGCGGGACGTCGAGTACCTGCTTGCGGCCGTGAACGAGTTCTTCGCGACGAGCCTGACGGCGGCCGATCTCACCGGCGCCTTCGCGGGCGTGCGCCCGCTCATCTCCTCGGGCGATACGCGCAAGTCGGTCGACATCTCGCGCAAGGCGGAGCTGTACGAGACCTCGAGCGGGATGATCACGATCACGGGCGGCAAGCTGACGACCTGGCGGCGGATGGCGAAGCTCGCCGTCGACCGGCTCGTCGAGCGCGAAGCGCGGGAGGCGCCCTGCAGGACGCACGAGATCCCGCTCGGGCAGCCGGTCGACGCGGCGCAGCTGCCGCGCGTGCCCGGCGTCCCCGAGTCCTCCTACGAGGCGCTCGCCTCCCGCTACGGGCACGCCGCCGAGGACGTGCTCGCGATCGCCGCTGGCAGCCCTGGTCTCGCCCGCCCGATCGTGCCTGAAATGCCCGACCTGCTCGCCGAGGTCGCGCTCGCGGGCATGCGCGAGCAGGCGCGGGGCGTAGGCGATGTGCTGCTGCGTCGCACGCGCCTCGGGGTGCTCGCTGCGAAGGAGCTGAGCGCCGAGCGCGTGAGCGCGGTCGCGAGCGCCCTCGCGGGCGTGCTCGGCTGGGACGTGGCGAGGACCGAGATCGAGGCGCGGCGCTTCGCGCAGGAGGCGGAGGCGGAGGGGATCGCGTTCGGCGGCTGACCGCAGGCGAGGAGCGGCGATCGCCGCCTCCGAGCGGGGTCGCCTGCAGGCGGCGACGCGCCTGCCCGAGCGGCGGTCGCGCCCCTGCATCGGCGGTTCGCGCCGAGTGAAGCGCTAGGCTGGCGCCGCACGGGTGCCGGCCGCTGCGCGCAACGCGGCCGGGCGCCTTCCGCCCATCGACGCTCAGAAGGAGAACCGCATGTCCGTACTCGACCGCTCCGACCTCGAAGCGAGCCCGCTCGCCGACCTGCACGCGATCGCCGGACAGCTCGGCCTCGACGGTTACAGGCGCCTGCGCAAGGCCGAGCTGATCGACAGCATTCTCGAGCGCGGGGGTGGTGGCGGCGGCGAAGGCGCTGGCGCCGGCGAAAGCGCTCTCGCCGCAGGCGAGGAGGAGGCAGAGGCGGAGTCTGCTCCCAGTCCCCGCAGGCGACGCCTGCCGCGACGCCGGCGAAGCGGGGAGGAGGAGGGCGCGCAGTCGCGCGAGCGCGGCCTGCCACGCCGCCGAGGCCGCAGCGAGGACGAGGAGGAGGCCGAGGCGACGCCGCCGCCTCGCCCGCGTCGCGGGCAACGAGCGGCGGCGCCTGCAGACGAGGACGAGGCGGTGGCGCAGGCGCCCCGCGAGGGACCGCGGCCCGCGAGCTCGGGATCTGCCCCAGGCGCGCGCCGCGCCCCGGAGCGGACCGTCGAGGGCGTCGTCGAGCTGCTCGGCAACGGCTCCGCGTTCCTGCGCCCGGACGAGAGCTTCGAGATCGGCGAGGACGTCTACGTCTCCGCCGCCCAGGTGCGCCGCTGCGAGATCGCGAGCGGCGACCGCGTGAGCGGCCCGATGCGGCCCGCGCGCGGCTCCGAGCGCCACCCCTCGCTCGTGCGCGTCGAGACGATCAACGGCGAGTCCGCCGAGGCGGTCGCGAGCAGGCCGAGGTTCGACAGCCTGCCGGCCGCCTTTCCGAGCGAGCGGCTCGCGCTCGGGTCGGAGGACCCGACGCTGAAGGCGATCGAGTGGCTGACGCCGATCGGGCGCGGCTCGCGCGTCGCGATCGTCGGCGCGGCGCGCTCCGGCAAGACCGAGACGCTGCGGCGCCTGATCGCAGCGATCGCAGGCACGCAGGGTCTGCAGATCAACCTCGTGCTCGCGGGGGCGAGGCCGGAGGAGCTGCGCGACTGGCAGCAGGCGGTGCCCGTCGAGCCCGTAGCCGCGCTCACGCTCGCCGCCGGCCCCGACGCCCAAGGGCAGGCCGTCGAGCGCGTGGTCGAGGCGGCCAAGCGGCTCGCCGCGCGCGGCGAGCACCTGCTGCTCGCGATCGACAACCTCGACGGGGTGCCGCCGCACATCGCAAGGCGCGCGCTCGCGGCGGCGCGCAACATCCTCGACGGCGGCTCGCTGACGGTGATCGCGACCGCGAGCGAGCCCTTCGGCGGCGAGACGACGGTGATCGCGCTCGACGCGTTGCGCACGAGCACGGGCAGGCTGCCCGCGCTCGACCTGCTGAGCAGCGGCACCCTGAAGGCGGAGCTGCTCGTCGGCGAGGAGTCCGCCGCCGAGATCGTGAAGGCGCGTGCGGAGGCCGCGTCGACGCGGGGCTGATCCATGGCGCCCGGCTGATCGCCCGGGCAACGAGCGTTTCATCCCAAGCCAGGGCTACCGTGCGCTCTCGTGCAGACGCCCGAGCAGCTGATCTACGAGATCGGTCGCAGCGCCCTCTCCGACCAGGAGTCCCTCGTCGCGGGCATCAGGCAGCGCACGGGCACCCTGCTCGCCGCTGACGCCCTCATCGCCTCCTTTCTTGGCAGCGCGACGCTGCGGGCGCAAAGCTCCTCGCCGCTGACCTGGATCGCCCTCGCGACACTCGTGGCGGGTTTGATCGTCGCCACTGTCCTGCTCGCGCCCTGGCCGCTGCGATTCGCGCTCGACACACAAGCCATCTACGAAGCTCTGAGAGGACCCGCAGTCGCTGATGTCGCGGAGCTGCTCGCGGTGGTCGGGGTCGCCCATCAGGAACTGCACTCGGCGAACGACGAGGCTGTCCGCCGAATGGCGAGGCTCGCTGGCGCGCTCTCGGCGCTCACCGTAGGGCAGACACTTGCATGGACGGCCGCTCTCGTGATAAGGTAGACCATATGGTCTCAAAACTGCCCCCATTGGATGACCTCCCAAAGCTGCCGCTCGACATCGCGATCCGCGAGTTCCGGGGGATATCCGACCGCGAGATCGCCCGTCGCAAGGAGGAGGCGAGACGCGCGCGCGAACTGAACCCCGGCCCGATCCGCCGGCTCCTCAAGCGGGTCGGCGTCGGTCGTAAACGCGCCTCCCAGCCGTAGTCGCAGCTACGCGTCGGCGTGGCGATGAGCGCCCGTGACTAGGGCCTGTTGTAGGCGACCCGGCCCCAGGATGGCTCGGGCGCGAGCTCGATCGGCTCGTCGGCGCGGTCGGGCTGGACGTAGGCGAAGCTGCCGCTCTCTTCGACGAAGGCGACGTTCAGCTCGCCCTCGTTGACGCGCTGGTCGAGCCAGGCGCCGCGGAAGACGAGCCGCCGCAGCCAGTGCACGAGCGAGCGCTCGACGGGGCCGACGAGCGCCGGCCAGCAGTCGTTGACGTGTTCGCCGAGCGCGGAGGCGGGGTCCGGGATCTCGCCGTTGACGGCGAGGTTGACGAGGTCCTCGGTCTCCTCCTCGCCGAGGCGGCCGCCGACGAAGCCGAGCTTGATCGCGGCCTGCTCGCAGCGCTCGGCGAAGTCGCGTTCGTTGAACGTGAAGCGCAGCTCGCCGTATTCGAGCACGAAGTCGGTGCCAGAGTTGTAGTTGCCGCGGCGTGCCATGGTGTCGTCGTCTCTGCTCGTCCTGATCATCGGCGCGGCGCGGCGTGACGCGCTGCGGCGCGTCGGGATGATAAGCGCGAATCCTGCTGAGGCGCGCCTGGTGGGCGGGATCTTGCATCCGCGGCGCGGTGTCTCTCCTGCGGGCTCCTGGATACGCTGCCGCGAGTGGCACGCCTGAGCGAGCATGGCCTGCGCCGATCCGTCGGGGTGACGGGCCTCTTCGCGACCGCCTACGGCAACGTCGGCTCCTCGATCTACTACGCGCTCGGGCTCGTCGCGTCCTTCGCGCTCGGGCTGACGCCGATCGTGTTCGTGATCGCGGGCCTGATCTTCTACCTGACGGCCGCGACATACGCCGAGGCGACGACGATGTTCCCCGAGGCGGGGGGCTCCTCGAGCTTCGCGCGGCACGCGTTCAACGAGTTCTGGTCGTTCTTCGCGGCCTGGGGCCAGATGCTGAACTACGTGATCACGATCGCGATCTCGGCGTTCTTCGTGCCGCACTACATCGGCGGGCTGTTCTGGAGCGCGCTCAGCCACTCGCCGGGGGACATCGTCTTCGGAGCGCTCGTCGTCGCCTTCCTCGCGGGCGTGAACGTGATCGGCGTCAGCGAGGCGGCCGGTCTGAACATCGTGCTCGCGGTGCTCGACTTCGGCACGCAGCTGCTGCTCGTCGTGCTCGGATGCGCGCTCGTGCTCTCGCCGCACACGCTGATCGGCAACGTGCACCTCGGCGTCGCGCCGACCTGGCGGGACTTCGTGATCGCGATCCCAGTCGCGATGATCGCCTACACCGGCATCGAGACGATCTCGAACATGGCAGAGGAGGCGAAGGACGAGGAGACCTCGATCCCACGCGCGATCAAGCGCGTCGTGATCGCGGTCTTCGCGATCTACGCGCTGCTGCCCGCCGTCGCGCTCTCCGCGCTGCCGGTGAGCTGCCACGGCGGCAGATGCTCGACGCTGCTCGGCGTGAGCGACGAAAAGGGCGGGTTCGCGGGCGACCCGGTGCTCGGCATCGTCAAGCACCTGCACCTCGGCCCGCTCCAGCACGCGGGCGAGATCTACGTCGGCCTGCTCGCCGCGACGATCCTGTTCATCGCGACGAACGCGGGGATCATCGGCGTCTCGCGGCTCGTCTACTCGATGGGCGTGCACCGCCAGCTGCCCGGCCGCCTGCGCCAGCTGCACCCGCGCTTCCGCACGCCGTGGGTGGGGATCGTGCTCTTCTCGGCGTTCGCCTGCGTCGCGATGGTCCCAGGCAAGGCGGAATTCCTCGGCAACATCTACGCGTTCGGCGCGATGCTGTCGTTCACGACGGCCCACCTCGCCGTGATCACGCTGCGCGTGAAGCGCCCTGACATCCCGCGCCCATATCGCGGGCCCGGGACGCTGAGGATCGCCGGCCACGACCTGCCGCTGTTCGCGCTGCTCGGCGTGCTCGGCACGGGCCTCGCGTTCGTGACCGTGACGATCCTGCACATCGACGTCGCGATCGCGGGGATCGCATGGCTTGCGATCGGGCTGACCGTCTACGTCCTCTATCGCCACAACCAGGGGCTCGACCTGCGCACGACGGCGCGGATCCTGACGCCCCAACGCCCCGCCGACTTCCAGGCGCTCGGCTACCGGACCGCGCTCGTGCCGATCTTCGGCGGCGACGTGAGCGCGGCTGCGCTGAGCAGCGCCTCGAAGCTGATCGGCGAAGCGGGCGTCGTCTACGCGGTGTTCGTGCTGCCCGTGCCAAGCCAGCTCTCGCTCGAGGCGGGCCTCGAGGACGAGGAGGAAGCGGGGCGCTCCGCTCTGGAGAGCGCGCGCCTGCAGGCGCGGCGGGCGGGCATCAAGATCCACACGGGGCTGATCCGGACGCGAAATCCCGGCTTGGCGATCGTCGAAGAGGCGCAGCGGGTGAACGCGGACGTGATCTACTGGTCGACCCTGCACGCCCCAGCGGGCGAGCGCCAGATCGGCCCGACCGCGGTCTACCTGCTGAACAAGCGGCCCTGCCGGGTGATCGTGGAGACCGAGAACCGCGAAGACGCCGGCGCGGAGGTCGCGGGGGTGGGGGCGGGCTGAGGGTGGCTCGTTCGGCGCCGGCCGGCTGAAGCCGTCGTGGGCGCCGAAGGAAAACGCCTGTGCCCGTCCGCAGCATGGAGCGCCCGAGCAGACGGAAACATTTGCAGGAATCGAAAAACCGTTTTTCCCAGTAAGCGTTCTTCTCGATATTCCGCACCAGCAAGCCGTATTCGGCGTCCTTGTGGCGCTTTGTCTTCATGCTCGTGGACTTCGCCGCTTGACGCGGACGGCGGGACGCGCAACGCTTGCTTCTGCCCGTCGGCGGGACCCGCAATCGGGGACAGGCGGCGGGTGGGACCGGAATCGACCTGAGTCCGGCTCTCTTTTCGATCAAGCACTCTGGATGGTTGTTCATGGATCGGCAGGAGCGCAGCACGAGACGTCAGGACAGGATCGCGGCGAGCGGAGCTCGGGCAGGCGAAAGCCTGCGCGGTGCCCTTCGCCGGTCGAGTGGGAGACACCGCTTGATGATGTCGTGCCCTGTTACGTAGCGTATCTGCGTCTCCTGTCGGTCCGGCAGCCGCCCGGATAGACATCAAGGAGAAGTTCAAATGAGAAGCATCATCAAGATGCTGGGGCTGGCGTTCTTCGCGACGCTGGCGTTCAGCGCGGTAGGGGCGCTTGGCGCGTCGTCTGCGTCGGCGTTATTATTCTTAACTGAAAGCGGTAACGAATTATTATTCACGATCAAGGGTTTAGGTTTAGCGGTACTCGAAACAAAAAATGCCAGTAAGATTGATTGTAAGTCGACGTTAGGGCACGGGTTCATTGTAAACAAATCGGATAGTGCTCGTAAAATCTTACTGACGTTCCACGAATGCACGTCCGGAGCGCTCGGTGCATGTACGTCTTCCGGCGAACCGTCCGGATTAATTACGACCTTAGAGATGGACGCGTTACTTGTTACGCTGTTATCTCCGTTAGACAAATATGGTCTTAAGTTGTTAGCAGAAAAAGGTAATCTGGCTGACTTCAACTGCGGCATCGCGGCGGTTACCGTGAAAGGCACTATTGTCGGTGAGTTCGAGGAAACCTTAACGGAATCACAGACAAATAAAACCGAAGCGAAACTTGTATTCGAAAAGGGTGCCAATCCCGGTGAACCGTTCATAAAGGATTATTGGACGTTACAAGGCGTCGAAACGGCGAAGTTGGAATCAACAATCGCCGGCGCGACTGAAGAAGCTAACGAGCAGGCATTAGCGGATATACTTCCGAATGGTGGTGTGAAGTTCTGTCACAATTAGTGTCGTAGTGTGGGTTGGGTGGCCGCTGCGTTGGCGGCCGCCCACACCCGTGTTGTGGGTGAGCGGGCCTGGGTGGCGCTTGATATAGGTGGTTTGGTGTGATGGGGCGATGGGTGTCGCTGGCATGTGGATAGGGGAAGGGATGTTGAGAGCGAGAGCAAGGCTAGTGGCTTTTGTTGGTGTGCTGGCTGTTGTGCTTGCGGGTGCGGTAGCGACGGGCGCGTTGGCAAAGCCGGTGATGATCGGCGAAGAAGGCACGGGGGCAGGGCAGTTTCGGCTGCCCAAGAGCATCGGAGTAGATCAGTCGAGTGGCGCTGTGAGCGTCTTTGACGCTGATAACCAGAGAGTCGATGTGTTTGGCGTGGGCAACGAGTTCGTGCTGGCGTGGGGTCTAGGTGTGTTCAACGGAGCGCAGGAACTGCAGGTCTGCACGAGCGAAACGGGCTGCCAGCCCGCGGCAGAACATGCCGGAGGAGTGTGCACGCTGGGCGCGTTTAGCTCGGAAGTTGGTGGTCTTGCTGTCGATCAGGGCTCAGGCGATGTGTGGGTGAGTGACGAAGAATGCATCCAGGAGTTCGGGCCTTCCGGTGAAGGCTTGCGCGCAATCCCGGGCAGCCGGGTGGCTGAGGCAAAGAGTCCGCTTGCGGTTGATGGCGCTGGTGATCTGTGGGTCGGCGAAAGCGAAGGCGTGCAGAAGTTCGGTCCCTCCGGCATGCACCTGGCGAGCGTCAAACTGCTGGGTCTCGGGGAAGTGAGCGCGCTTGCGGTTACCAATTCGGGTGCGGATGTGTATGTGATCGGCAGTGCGGCACCAGGCGTGCGCGAGTTCGAAACTGCTACGGGCAGCCAGGTGGGGAGCGTGATCGATGCAGCCGGTGCGCCACAGGCGCTCGCATTGGATGCCTCCGGCAACCTGTATGTGGGCGGGAGCGAACCCTACGGCTTCAGGGAGTACGATGCCTCTGGTGTGCAAATCGAGCAGTTCGGCACCGGCGAAGTGATCGGACATCCGGGCAGCAGCGCCTTTGGTGGCGGCAGCGACGGGATCGCCCTCGAGAGTGGCGGCGCGAGCCCGTCGCTTTACTCGGCAAGCAATGCAAGCAGCTTTGTGGGGGGTGTGAGCGCTGTGCAGCGCTTCCCTCTGCCCGAAGTCGGCAAGCCGCTGCCCGCAGGTGAAAAGGCCAGCAACGTCGAGCCGACGAGCGCCACGCTCGAAGCGAGCCTCGACCCCGAGGGCTACCCCACCACCTACCATTTCGAATACGGCGTCGAACCAGGCGTCTACACCCACAGCACGCCAACAGAACCGCTGTTGGAAACTGGATTTGGCGCGGAAGCGGTGAGCGCGACCGTGGCTAGTCTCTTGCCGGAAACCACCTACTATTTCCGGCTCTCGGCGAGCAGCTCGCAGGGAACCGTAGAGGGCGAAGGCGTGAGCTTCACGACGCCGCCGACGGTGCTGATCGAAAGCGAGTCCGCGCTGGATGTGTCCTCCAGCTCGGTGAGCTTTGAAGGCGTTTTGAACCCGCAGGGCGAGGCCGCGGAATGGTGGGTCGAATACGGCACGACGGAAGGCGTATTCGACCGCAGCACCCCCAAGCAGGCGCTGCCGGTGGGCGGGAAGGGCGTGGACGTCGGCGTGCACGCGCAGGGCCTTGAAGCCTCAACGGTCTACCACTATCGCTTCGCGGCTTCCGATGAACGCGAAGGCCACGCCTACACCAGCTATGGGCATACGTTGATCTTTACGACTCAGCCGGCGGCACCGTCGCTCGCGCTGCTCGACGGGCGAGGCTGGGAAATGGTCTCGCCGTTGGATAAGCAGGGCGCGTCGTTCGTGGGAGACAGCAGCGAAGGCGCGATCAATCAGGCCGCGGTCAACGGCTCCGGGATCACATATGCAGCGACGGCGAGCATTGAATCCTCACCAGCAGGCGAACCGGCGCTCGAAGATGTTCAGATCCTCTCACGGCATGGCGCGGCTGGTTGGAGTTCGCGTGACATCGCGAGCCCGCACGAACAAGACTGGATGCCGGCGGTGGGGCGCCTCACTGAATTCTTCGCGTTCACATCTGACCTGTCGATGGGGTTCGTGGAACCGAAGGGCGCCACGCTGTTGGGCGGCGCTAGCGAACGGACGCCGTATTTGCGTCGCCAGGCAGCTTGCGAAGATCCGGCGACCGCGGGCGAATGCTATTTGCCCCTGTTGACCACAGAAGATGTCACGAGTGGTGAAAAATGGGGCGGAGAAGCCGACGAAGCGTTCGGCGAGGTGCGGTACGCAGCCTCAACGCCCGACCTCGGCCATGTGGTGCTGTTCTCTCAAGTGCCGTTGACTGCGGAAGCCAAGGGCAGCACAGACGGTCTCTATGACTGGTCGGCGGGAAGGCTCGAACTGGTGAGCATGTTGCCCCGCGAACCGGAAGCGCCGGTCTGCGGTGTGGTCAGCGAACAGGTTGGCCGACATGTGATTTCCGGAAGCGGTGATCGCGTGATCTGGAGCGCTTGTGGGGAAGGGCACCTGTACATGCGAGAGGCGGCCGTGCATCGCACGGTGCAGCTCGACGTCGTGCAGAGCGGCGCATCGGGAAGCAACCCATCAGCGGCGGGCTTCCAGGACGCGAGCAGAGATGGTTCACGGGTGTTCTTCAGCGATCGACAGCAGCTCACAGCGGACTCGCATGCAACCAACGGCGCCCCCGATCTGTATGTCTTCGAAGCCAACGCGGATACTGATCGGGAAGCGGGGGTGGTGCGCGATCTGACGGTGACTGCGCGCAGCGGTGAAGCCGCGAACGTGCTGGGCACGATCCCGGGGGTCTCTGAAGATGGATCTGTCGCGTACGTGGTCGCCAGCGGGGTGCTCAGCGAAGCAGTCAACCAGCGCGGCGAAACGGCGCAGCGTGGGCAGCCGAACCTCTACCGGTTCGAACGCGGCGAAGCCGCCGGCAAGGTCACATGGACGCCGACCTTCATCGCGACTCTCTCCGCGGAAGATGCGCACGACTGGAACAGCAGCTTCGAAGGCGGGCTAGCAGGTTTGACTGCGAACGTCTCTGTGGAGGGGCGCTGGCTTACGTTCATGTCCGACCGGCCCTTGACCGGCTATGACAATCGTGATGCTGTGAGCGGCCAGCGTGACGAGGAGGTGTTCCTCTACGACGCGGCCTCGCGGCGGCTTGTGTGCGCCTCGTGCGATCCGGAGGGCACGCGGCCGCACGGTGCGAGCATGATCCCTGGCTGGGAGTCGACTAGCCTGAGCGTCGGCGGCTACGAGTCTCGTTATCTCTCTGGCAGTGGTCGCTTGTTCTTCGATAGCGTCGATGGTCTGGCGGCGCAGGACGTGAATGGCACCGCAGACGTGTATGAGTATGAGCCTGCGGGAGTTGGGTCATGCACTACAGGCTCGCCAACCTACAGCGCCTCTGAGGGCGGCTGCATCGGTCTGGTTTCTTCAGGACTGTCAAGCGAAGAATCGGTGTTCCTAGATGCCAGCGAAAGTGGCAATGATGTGTTCTTCCTGACTGCTGGGAAACTGGTGGCGGGAGATACGGACAATGCATTTGACGTGTATGACGCGCATGTGTGTGGGTCGGACTGGCAATGCCCGACGCCGGTCGCGGTCAAGCCGCCATGCACGAACACTGCGTCCTGCCAGCAGGCGCACGAACCGCAGCCGTCCGTGTTCGGCCTGCCGCCGAGTGCTACGTTCGTGGGCGCAGGCAATCGTGCGTCTGCGGTGAGGCACAAGCAGGCAGCGAGATGCAGAAACGGCGGTATAAGGAGGAGAAAGAGAAGTCGGTGTGTAAAGCGGCACAGGAGCGGAAAGCGCAGTAGGAAGCTACGCCGTCATAGGGAGGGGAGGTAGATGATGCGTCTGAGGGTCTTCCTGACTATGGCGACATTCTTTGCCTCGGCGCTGGTGTGGACTGCTTCGGCCTTGGCGTTCGAAACACGGCCTTGGTGGCATTTGGGTATAGGTGCGCGTCCGAGTTTGTTGCATGCCCCGCGGGATGGGGTGCAGGAAATCTCGACTGGCGAAGGTGCGTTCGTTTTGGCCAAGGTGGAGCTCGAAGACGCGCAGGTCGCGTGCCTTACCAGCGAATACATCGCCGTTAACCAAAGGCCCCTCGCTGAATTCTATTGTGAAAGCGCTGAAATCGATGATGATGCGGCGCAGCTCGAGGTTTCGTTGAACAACCACTATGGCGGTAACGTCGTGGAAGTGACGGGCAAGTCGGGCGGCCCCGGGGCCGTGGGAAGCGGGGAACCGATGCTCGTGACCTCGCCGGGACGCGGTCTTGCACCTATCGGACTGGCCGTGGTTGCCGGCGAATTCTCTTCGAGGGTGGTGAGTGAAGGCGGCAGCGGCAAGCTCGTATTGGTCGCATATAATCTCGGTGATACTCCGACGAGCGGCGTAGTGACGCTCTCAGACGTACTGCCGGCCGGGCTGAGCGCAACAGGGGTGAGCGGCAGCGTTGGCATGACGGGTGGTGCCTTCGTCGAAGACTTCTCCGATCCGCGCGTGAAATGCGCGATCGTGAACGCGCACAACGTGAGCTGCACATTCAAAGACGCCTTCAACAAAGAAGGCGTGCTGTTGTCGCCAGGCGTGCTGTTGTCGTATGAACGGCTGGAGGTGATCGTGTGGGTGAGCCGCAGCGAAACAGCGGTCTCCGGCGAACAGGACCTGTTGAGCGTGGGTGGCGGTGGCGCGCGGGAAGCGTCGCTCTCGCGTGCGGTCTCTTATGGGGAAGGACCGGTGCCGTTTGGGGTTGAACCCGGATCTTATGAAGTTGAGCCTGAAGAAGAAGGCGGGATGCCGGACGCGCAGGCGGGCTCGCATCCATTCCAGCTGACGACCACCCTACGCATGAATGAGACCGAAGCGCGGCCGTGGCAGCCGGCGCAGCCGCGAAACCTGCAGTTCGATTTGCCGGCGGGCTTCATCGGTGACGCGCAGGCGACTCCGCAATGCTCCTACGCGCAGTTCACGAGCACCACGACGATCGGAAGCAGGATAGTCGACCGGTGTCCGGCGGAAACGGCGATCGGCGTCTCGATGCAAGAGCTGATAACAGGCCAGCCGCCGAAGGCCCTGTTCTTCTCGGAGGCGACGCCGGTGTTCAATCTGACGCCGGCACGGGGTGAGCCGGCGCGGTTCGGGTCCCTGATCGAGAAAGTACCCGTGATCCTGGATACCGCAGTGCGTACGGGCTCTGACTACGGCGTAAGAGTCAGCGTTCATAACCTCTCCGAGCTTGCGGCTACGGCGATCTCGAGCGTCGTCACGATCTGGGGCGTACCCGGCGATCCACGTCACGACCAGGCGCGCGGCTGGGAATGCCTCCTGAATGGAGAGCAGCCGGGATGTGCCTCGTCCTTGGGTGCCTCGCCCCCGTTGCTTTCGATGCCGACGGCGTGCGAGACGTTCCAGGCGCCGGTGCGAGCGCAGTCCTGGAAGACGGGTGCGGAACTGCTGCCGCCGGTCGAATCGATGTTTGAAGAGAGGTTGGACGGCTGCAACCAGCTGCCGTTTGGCGCAAACATCGAAGCGGCGCCGGATGTGCAGGCCGCGTCCACGCCGTCGGGGTTGACGGTGCACGTGAAGGTTCCGCAGGAAGCGGCGTTGAACCCGAACGGACTGACGGACGCGGACGTGCGCGACACGACCGTCGCACTGCCGGCGGGCGTGACGCTGAACCCTGGAGCGGCGGCGAAGCTTGAAGCGTGCAGCGAGGCTCAGATCGGGTTCCTTGGTAAAGACGCGTTGGACCCGGCGTTGCGGCTGTTCACGTCCACTTTGCCGGAACCGTTTTGTCCTGATGGGGCGAAGATCGCGACGGTGAAGATCACGACGCCGATCTTGCCGAACCCGCTCGAAGGCGCGGTCTACCTGGCCTCACCTGCTCCGAATGCGGAAGGTGGCCAGAACCCGTTCAACAGCCTGGTGGCGCAGTACATCGTGGCTGAAGATCCGGTGTCGGGGACGCTTTTGAAGATCCCTGGGCAGGTCGTGCCGTGCGAACGTGTGGGTGAGGTGGTGGCGGGGGTGTCCTGTCAGGCGCCGGGACAGCTGATCTCGAGCTTTGAAGAGACGCCGCAGGCGCCGTTCGAAGATCTGGAAGTGCATTTCTTCGGCGGCGCGAACGCGCCTCTGGCGACACCGGCGCGCTGCGGCAGCTATACGACGCAGGCGGTCTTTACGCCGTGGTCTGGTGGTGCGCCGGTGCGCCCGACCTCGACGTTCCAGGTGACGAGCGGCCCGAACGGTGGGCCGTGTCCGTCGAGTCCGCTGCCGTTCAAGCCTGAGTTCCAGGCGGGCGTGGTGAATCTGCAGGCTGGCGGGTTCAGTGAACTGCGGACGACGATGGGGCACAGGGATGGGGATCAGGCGCTTGATGCGTTGAGTGTGAAGATGCCGCCGGGTTTGTCGGGTGTGCTCTCGGGCGTGAAGTTGTGTGGGGAACCGCAGGCGAGCGAGGGCTTGTGCGGTCCTGGGAGCCTGATTGGGCATACGGTCGTGACAGCAGGGCTTGGGAGCAGTCCAGTGGTGGTGAAGCGCCCTGGGGGCGTGTATCTGACCGGCCCGTTCAACGGCCACGGTGCTTGTAGGGTGGGTGAACGGGGTTGCGCGCCGTTTGGGCTGTCGATCGCGAATCCGGCTGAAGCAGGTCCGTTCGATCTGGAGAAGGGCGCCGCGTGCGACTGTGTGGTGGTGCGGGCGAAGGTCGAAGTCGACCCGATCACGGCGCAGCTGCGGGTTGTGAGCGGGCAGTTGCCGACGATGATCAAGGGCGTGCCGTTGGATTTGCAGCATGTGCAGGTCGCGATCGACCGGCCGGGGTTCGCGTTCAACCCGACGAGCTGTGACCGGATGCGGGTCGAAGGCAGTATGAGCGGCGATGAAGGCGCCCTCGTGCCGGTCTCGACGCCGTTCCAGGTGACCGACTGCCGAAGCCTCGGCTTCAAACCGTCCTTTAGGGTGTCGACGTCGGCTGCGACGAGCAAACGCTTCGGCGCGAGCCTGCGCGTGCGGATCGCCTTCCCGAAGCACAGCCTCGGCAGGCAGGCGAACATCCGCGAGGTGCGCGTCGAACTGCCCAAGCGGCTCCCCTCGCGGCTCTCGACGCTGCAGAAGGCGTGTTTCGTGAGCGTCTTCGACAGGAACCCCGCCGGCTGTCCGGCATCATCGCGGGTTGGGTTTGCGCGGGCGGTGACGCCGATCGTGCCGGTGCCGCTTGCGGGTCCGGCGTACTTCGTAAGCCACGGCGGCGCGAAGTTCCCCGAACTGGTGATCGTGCTGCAGGGCTACGGGATCACGATCGACCTGCACGGGGAAACGTTCATCAACGAAAAGACCAACGTGACGACCAGCACCTTCAAGACCGCCCCCGACCAGCCCATACAGAGCTTCCAGCTGACGCTACCCAAAGGCCGTTACTCCGCGCTGGCAGCGAACGGCAGCCTCTGCTTCAAGACCACAAGGCACGGCAAGCGGCGCGTGAGACGACGCGTGAAGCTCCTGATGCCAACGCGGATCGTCGCCCAGGACGGCGCCACGATCGAACAGAACACCAAGATCGCCGTCCACGGCTGCAAAGGCGCCGGCACGCGCCGGAAAGCCCAGGCGCGCCACCGCCGCAAACACCGATAGCCGAAAGCTTTCCCCAAAAGGCGCCTCCGAGCACGCCCTCAGCTCGGAGGCGCCGCTCGTTCTCGTGCTGCTGACAGTCCAGTGCCTGCTCTCGCTCGATCCAGCCAACGGCAGCGACTGTACATTTCGTGACGTCATCCTTGACGAAAGTGCTGGAGTGCGCGATCCTTAGCCTGCGCCCGCCGAGCAGGCCACGCGCCTAGGCCGGCGGGGCCTGGATCGGTCGAGCCGGATCGCAACTGGCCCCGGCCTGCCGGTCCTGTTCGATCAATTCCAAGATGAAGGAGCAGTGATGAGGATCATGAAGCTGCTGGGGCTGGCGTTCCTTGCGACGCTGGCGTTCAGCGCGGTAGGGACGCTTGGCGCGGGATCTGCGGCGGCGTTATTATTCTTAACGGAAAGCGGCAAAGAATTATTATTCACGATCAAGAGTTTAGGTAATGCAACCTTCGAATCAGCGAGCGGCAGTAGGTTTGAATGTAAATCCGTTTTAGGGCACGGGTTCATCATGCATAAAACTGATAGCGTGCGGAAAATCTTACTGACATTCCATGAATGCGGATCGGGTCTAACACAGTGCACCAGCTCTGGTGAACCTAGCGGGTTAATCAAAACATTAGAGTTGGATGCGTTACTCGTAACGCTATTATCGCCGTTAGACAAATATGGCCTGAAGCTGTTAGCGGAAAGCGGTAACCTGGCTGAGTACACCTGCGGCCTGGGCTCTGTTGAACTAAGGGGCTCTGTCGTCGGCGAGTACGAGGAAACCTTAGCGGAATCAGAAACGTTCAAAAAAGAAGTAAAACTCGTATTCGAAAAGGGAGTTAACTCAGGCGAACCACGAATAAGGGATTATGAAACGTTAAACGGCGCCGGCACGGCGAAGTTGGAATCGAAATCCGGTGGTGGCGCATTTGAAGAAATGAACTTGCAGATGTTACTGGACCTCATTTCGGACGGTAATGTGAAGTTCTGTCACAAATAGCGGCGTAGTGAGGCGCCTCCGCGCTTGCTCCCGACTCTGACGGCGCCTCTTCGTCGTTGCTCGCGGGCTGGCTTCCGATCAGCCTTCGCCCGACCCGCCGCCGGATGAGCCGTTGAGTCCGAGCACGAGCCGCAACCGCATGACGCCGCCGCCGAGCCCCTGCACGTCGCCCGCGAGCGTGCCGAGCGCGCGCAGGGATGAGAGCGTCGGCGCGAGCGAGGGGCTTTCGGCGAGACCGAGCCCTTCGAGCAGCGCGAGAGCCATCGGGAACTGGACGATCGCGATCGGCTTCGAGCCGCCGCCGAGCATCGAGGAGGCGCTCGCGTAGGCGGACGAGCTCGACAGCGTGCTCGTCGGCGAGAGCGCGCCCTGCACCGAGGCGGGGCCGAGGCCGACGACGAGCTTGCCTTCGCCGGCGCCGAGGTCGAGCGTGACGGGCAGACCCTGCAAGCGCATCGTAAACGCGGGCTGCGCGCCCGGAATCGAGGTGGGGCTGACGCTCGCGCCCGCCTGCGAGAGCATCGCGCCGAGCCGCGAGGCGGCCGTGCTCGCGGTCGCGGTCGACGGCGCCTGCACGACGAGGCCCGCCTGGATGCTGAGCAGCCCGGAGCCGGAGGCGAACGCGGCCGCGGGCCCCGTCCAGCCGGCGAACAGTCTCTGCAGCTGCGCTCCGTTATGCGTGAGCTTGGTGAGCAGCCCCTGCAGCGCGGGGCCGCCGAAGCCTTGCAGCAGCGAGTGCGACTCGAGCGAGACGATGCCGTTCAGCAGCGCGAGATAGCTGGAAGCGTGCGCGCCTGCTTCGGGCGCGCTTAGCGCAAGCCACGAGCTGCCCGGCAGGCCGGCGACGAGGCTCGCGACCGCTTCGGCGGCGGCCTTCGCCTGCGGTTCGGCGGATGCGCTGCCGAGCATGTCGGCGTAGGCGGCGATCGACGACGCCTGCGGCACGAGCGAGATGCGCACCTGCTTCGGTTGCCCTGGCAGCGCCTGCAGGAACGACGCCGCCTGCGCGGGGGCGCCTTCCTGTGGTGTGGCTCCGGTGGAGCCGGGTCGGCTGCCGGCGCGCGGGGCGGCGTGCGCGGCATGCGCTGCAGCGGGGTCGAGGTAGATGCTCGCGAGCGGTTCGTGAGGGCCCTTCGCGGCGAGCGTCGCGTAGGGGGTCGAGGCGCTCTTCAGCGAGGAGGCGCCAAGGTGCGTGTCGATCGCCGCCTCGAGGCCCGCTTCGTCGCCGAAGACGGCGAACCTGCCGACGATCCCCTCCGCCTCCCCTTGCGCGTCGACGTAGAAGGAGGTGCCGCGGTGGCTGGCGACGCGCGCGCCCTGCCTGTGCGCGAGCTTCGCGACGAAGGCGTGCGCCTCGTGCACGTCGCTCGTGTCGAGCACGAGCGCGGCGGCTGCGCCCTTCCCAGCGCCCTTGCCGCTGAGCAGGCCGGAGGCGGCGGCGCGCAGCAGCGCTTCGGGGGAGACGCCTCCGCCGAGGCTCTGCCCGAGCGCCTGCGATGCGCCTTGCAGCGCGCCCGCGCTGAGCGCGAAGGCGCCGCCGTTGCGGCCAAGCCAGGGCTTGACTTCGCTTGCGTAGCTCGCGTGCCCGAGCGCGCCGGAGCCGGCGAGCGCCTGCAGCAGCGCCTCGAAGGGCTTGCGCTGGCCGAACGTGCGCGCGTCGTGGAGCGCGTTCTGGCGCAGCGCGCCTTCTGGCCGCAGGGCGGCGCTGAGGTAGAGGGCCGAGGAGGCGGGGGCGAGGGTCGCCGGGTCGGCGTCGGTGCCGGCCTGCTGGGAGGAGCCGCAGCCGGCGGCGGCGAGCGCGGCGGCGAGCAGCAGGAGCACGGCGAGCATGCGTCCGAGGTCGATGCGGCTGCCGGATCGAGGCGCGACGAGGGCGCCTCCGACGCCCGCGCGCCGGGACCGAGGCGCTGTGCACGCTCCTCTGAGGCCGATGCTGCTGCGGACGTCTGTGCGCAAGGCGATGCCCTCCTCTGTCTCTCCGAGCCTGTGAGGAACGCTACACGCTGCGCCCGTCGCGAACGCTCGTTGCGGGAGAGCGGGGACGACGAAGACGGCCGAAGTGGGAAAAAATGTGCGATCGAGTTGCAATGTGGGGGAAAGTGGGGTAAGTTGCCGCGCAACGAGCCGGGGAGGAGGGGCTCCTCCCACTCCTCCTCCCCGGCTCGGCAAGCAAGCAGGAGTCGCAGATGGCGTTCCGCGGGACCTTCGACCACAACCTCGACGCGAAGAGCCGCCTGACGGTCCCCGCCCGCTACCGCGCCGCGCTCGCGGACGGCGTCGTGCTCGCGATGCCCGTAGACCAGCAGCCCTGCGTCGGCGTCTGGCGCCCTGAGGACTACGAGAGCTACACGGCGCGGGCGCTCTCGGAGCTGCCGCCGCTCTCGCCGAAGCTCGCGGAGCTCGAGCGCTTCTTCTACGGCAGCTCCCACGACGCCGAGCTCGACGCTGCGGGACGGATCATGGTGCCGAGCTTTCTCGCCGAGCACGCGGACCTGCGCAAGGAGGTAGTCGTCGTCGGCGCGGGCGAGCGCCTCGAGCTGTGGACGAAGGCCCGCTGGGACGAGCACCGATCGGCGCTGCTGAGCGGCGTCGCGGAGATAACGGCCGGTGTCGACCATCCTGCATGAGATGGCAGAGACGAGGCGACCCCGCGCGTCGCGGCGGGCGGCGCGGGCGCTACATGCGACCGGCTCGATGAGCGGCGGCGACTCGGTGAGCGCGGCGGCGACCGGGAGCAGCGCGCCAGTGGGCGCGGCGAAAGCGGCGAACGGCGGCGCGCATGCAGCGGGCGGCGAGGTGGACGGCGGCCACGTCCCCGTGCTCGCGCAGGAGCTGCTGGGGCTGCTGAGCCCCGCGCCGGGGCAGACCGCGATCGACTGCACCTTCGGCGGCGGCGGCCACGCGCGGCTGATCGCGCAGCGGCTCGGCCCGACGGGCACCTTGATCGCGATCGACCGCGACCCGCTCGCCGAGGAGCGCTTCCTCGCGCTCGCGCAGGAGGCCCCCTGCAACCTGCGCTTCATCCGCGGCGGCTACGCGGAGGGGCTCGGGCTGCTCTGCGAAGAGGGCGTGATCGCGGACTGCGTCTACTTCGACCTCGGCATGTCCTCGATGCAGGTGGACACGCGCGAGCGCGGCTTCTCCTACTCCTACGACGCGCCGCTCGACATGCGCATGGACCCGCGGCAGCCGCTGAGCGCGCGCGAGATCGTCGCCGACTTCGACCAGCGCGCGCTGAGCAGCCTGTTGCGCGACCTCGGCGAGGAGCGGCACGCCGCCGCGATCGCGAGGGCGATCGTGAGGCGCCGGGCGAGCGCGCCAATCGAGCGCACCCAGGAGCTCGTGGAGACGATCAACTCCGCGATCCCAGCGCCGGCGCGGTTCGGCGGCGGGCATCCCGCGAAGCGGGTCTTCCAGGCGCTGCGGATCGCGGTGAACGACGAGCTCGGCCAGCTCGACCGCGCGCTGCCGATCGCCTGGGGGCTGCTGCGAAAGGGGGGCGTGCTCGCGGCGATCTCCTTCCACTCGCTCGAGGACAGGCGCGTGAAGCGCTTCCTCGTCGAGCGCGCGAGGGGCTGCGTCTGCCCGCCCGACCTGCCGGTCTGCGTCTGCGGGCGCGAGCCGGAGGCGGAGCTGCTGACGCGGCGGGCGATCGCTCCTGCTGCGGACGAGCTCGCCTGCAACCCGCGCTCGGCGTCCGCGCACCTGCGCGCGGCGCGCAGGATCGACGAGGGGAGCAGCGGATGAGCCCGCCCGCCTCGGCAGCCGCGCGCTCCGCGTCCTCGCGACCGACGTCGGCGCGCGGAGCGTCCGCGCCCTCCGCGTCGGGTGGCCGTCCGGCCTCCGCGCACGCGACCTCTGCGCGTTCGGCTGCCGCGCGGCCGAAGCCAGGCGGGCGCAGGTCGGCGCCGGGCGAGCGCCGGTCGCGGCCCGCCGGCCGCGGAGCGCCGCCGCGACGTCCGACGCGCCGCTATTCGGGCCCGGCCGGCGGCATCGCGAGCGCCGCGGCTGCAGTCGCGATCCCCGCTCCGCGCATCGCTCCACGTCCTGCGCCGTCTCGCCGGGCTCGGCCGGCCCCGCAGCCGCAGCGCCTGCCCGCCCGCCGTGCGCGCCCGCGCTCCGCGCCTTCGCTCGCCGCGCTTGCCTCGCCGCGACGGCTGCTCGAGCTGAGCCTGCAGGGGCGCGGCTGGATCGCGCTGCTCGCCTTCGCCCTGCTCGGGATCGTGACGATGCAGCTGATCGTGCTGCGCCTGAACACCGACATCGGCCGCTCGCTGCAGCGCGCGGCCGCCCTGCAGCGCGGGAACGCGACACTCAGCATCGAAGGCTCCGAAGCGGACTCCGGCGAAAGAGTCGAAGCGTTGGCGCACGGCCTCGGGATGACCGCCGCGAGCCCCGGGCAGCTGCGGTTCCGGGCCGCGGCGGGCCGATCGCGCGCGGAGGCGGCGGCGACGGCGCCGGGCGTCGGGGGCTAGCGGCCGGTGGCCGTGCTCCAGCGCCGCGCGGGCCGGCTCTCGTGGATCTTCCTCGCGCTGCTCGCGATCGCGGCGCTGCGCAGCCTCTACCTCGGCACGGTGCACAGCGCCGCGCTGCAGCAGCACGCCCAGGCCGAGCACGAGACGATCGAATCGGTGCCCGCCCCCCGCGGCACGATCACCGACCGCAACGGGGTCGTGCTCGCGGTCTCCGAGCCGGCGGACGACGTATCCGCCGACCCCTACCTCGTGAAGGACCCGCTCGCGGCTGCGAACGAGCTCTCGCCGCTGCTGCGCGAGCCGAGCGCGAGCATCCTCGCGAAGCTGAGCGAGCGCAGCGGCTTCGTCTACCTCGCGCACGCGCTGCCCGCCGCGCGTGCGAAGCGGATCGCCGCGCTGCGGATCGGCGGCAAGCCGATCGAAGGGATCGAAGAGACGCCCGTGACGAAGCGCGTCTATCCGCGCGGCACGCTCGCCGCGCAGGCGCTCGGCGCGGTCGGCGCCGAAGGCCGCGGCGTGACCGGGCTGGAGTACTCGCAGAACGGTTTGCTGAGAGGCGTCTCGGGCAGGCGCGAGGTGATCAGCGCCGCGAACGGAGCGCCGATCTCGATCAGCGAAGCGCGCCCCGAGCGTCCCGGCGCCTCGATCTCGCTCACGCTCGACGCGGACATCCAGCGCCGCGCCGAACAGGTGCTCGGCGCGGTCGGCAGGGTCTTCCGGCCGAAGGACGCGACCGCGATCGTGATGGACCCGCGCACGGGCGCGATCCGCGCGATCGCGAGCTGGCCGCAGGTGAACGCGAACTACGCGCTCTCGGGATCCGAAGAAGCGCTGCAGGACAGGGCCGTGAGCTTCGACTACGAACCGGGCTCGACGTTCAAGGTCGTGACCTTCTCCGGCGCGCTGCAGGAAGGCCTGATCACGCCCGAAACGATGCTGAACGTCCCCGACCAGATCCATGTTGCGGACCGCACGATCCACGACGCCGAGGAACACCCCGACGAAACGCTCACCGCCTCGCAGGTGCTCGCGCGCTCGAGCAACGTCGGCACGATCGAGATCGGCGCGAAGCTCGGCCCCGAACGGTTCAACTCGTGGGTGCGCCGCTTCGGCTTCGGCGCGCCGACGGACGCGGGGCTGCCAGGGCAGGAACGCGGGCTCGTGATCCCGCCCTCGCAGTACTCGGGCTCCTCGATGGGCAACCTCCCGATCGGCCAGGGCGAGGAGGTGACCCCGTTGCAGATCGCAACCGCCTACGCCGCGGTCGCGAACGGCGGCATCCTGCGCCCCGCCCACGTCGTGCGCGCGGTGAGCGGGCGCACGCTGCCGCTGCCGCGCGGGCGGCGCGTGATCTCGGCGAGCACGGCGGCCGAGCTGCGCACGATGCTCGAAGGGGTGCTCGCGCCAGGCGGCACCGCGAGCGAGGTCTCGATCCCCGGCTACCAGCTCGCCGGCAAGACGGGCACCGCGAGCAAGGTCGATCCCGAAACGGGGCAGTACTCCGAAACGAGGTACGTCGCCTCGTTCGTCGGCTTCGCGCCGGCGCGCGACCCGAGGCTGCTGTGCGCGGTCGTCGTCGACGAACCGCAGACGGGCTCGATCTACGGCGGCACGGTCGCGGCGCCCGCGTTCGGCCAGATCATGGCCTTCGCGCTGCCGTATCTCGGCATCGCGCCCGAATAGGGGCGCGCCGTGAGGGCATCGGAGGCGCGTCGTGAGGCATCTTGCCGCAGCCGCAGGGGCCGGCGGGCCGCTCATCCCCGTCGCCCTCGGAAACTAGACTCCATGCCCGCGATGAGGCTCGATCACCTGCTCAGCGCCGGCACGCCCGGCGTGCTCGAGGCGCCGCGCGAGCGACCCGAGATCTCCGCGCTGTCCTACGACAGCAGGCGGGTGGGGGAGGGGACGCTGTTCTTCTGCGTGAGAGGCGAGCGCGCCGACGGACACGACTTCGCCGCCGCCGCGGTCGCCGACGGCGCGGCCGCGCTCGTGGTCGAGCGTCCGCTCGCGCTCGGCGTGCCGGAGGTGCTCGTCAGCTCCGCGCGCGAGGCGATGGCGCTTGCCGCGGCGCGCTTCGAGGGCGACCCGACCGCGAGCCTGAGGGTGATCGGGATCACGGGCACGAACGGCAAGACGACGACCGCGTTCATGGCGCGCGCGCTGATGGAGGCGAGCGGTGAGCGCTGCGGCCTGCTCGGCACCGTGAAGGCGATCGTCGGCGGGCGCGAGCGCGAGGCGGTGCGCACGACCCCGGAGGCGATCGACCTGCAGGCCGACTTCCGCGCGATGCTCGACGCGGGCGAGACCTGCTGCGCGATGGAGGTCTCATCGCACGCGCTGCAGCTGCGCCGCACGCAGGGCGTCGACTTCGCCGCCGGCGTCTTCACGAACCTCACCCAGGACCATCTCGACTTCCACCGCACGATGGAGCGCTACTACCTCGCGAAGCGCGAGCTGTTCGTGGGGGAGGGCGCGCCGCCCGTGAAGGTCGTGAACGCGGGCGACCCCTATGGGCGCCGCCTGATCGAGGAGCTCGGCGAGGTCGTCACCTTCGGCGTCGAATGCGATGCGCACTACCGCGCGGAGGATCTGCAGGTGACGTATGGAGGCACGAGCGCGCGCGTGCTCACGCCCGCGGGCGAGCAGTCGCTCTTCCTGCCGCTGCCAGGGCGCTTCAACGTCGCGAACGCGCTCGCCGCGCTCGCGGTCGCGCATCAGCTCGGCGGGCAGCTCGACACGCTCGTAGAGGCGCTCGCCGCGGGCGTGAAGGTGCCGGGCCGCTTCGAGCCGGTGGACGAGGGCCAGGATTTCGCGGTGCTCGTCGACTACGCTCACACGCCCGACTCGCTGCAGAACGTGCTGAGCGCCGCGCGCGAACTGACCAGCTCGGAGGCGCCCCGGACGGACTCCGATCCGTCGCGGCCGAGCGCCGCACGCAGGCTGACCAGCGCAAGCTCGGGGGGACGAGTGCTGTGCGTGTTCGGCGCCGGCGGCGATCGCGACCGCGGCAAGCGGCCGCTGATGGGCGAGATCGGCGCCCGGCTGGCGGACGTGGCCGTGATCACCTCCGACAACCCGCGCTCGGAGGACCCGCAGGCGATCGTCGATCAGGTGCTCGCGGGCGCCCGCCGCGCAGCGCGCCCGAACGGCGCCTCCGCCGTGGAGGCGCAGGTCGACCGTCGCGCCGCGATCGCGCACGCGCTCGAGCTCGCCTGTCCCGGCGACGTGGTCGTAATTGCGGGCAAGGGCCACGAGCAGGGCCAGGAGCTCGCCGGCGGCGTGAAGGTCCCCTTCGACGACGTGACCGTCGCGAGGGAGGAGCTGCGCGCGCGGCGCACGGGCGCGAGCGAGCGCTCCGGGGCGGCCGCGTGAGCCTGGTCGATCGCGCGGCGACGCGGGCGGGCGGGCGCTGATGGGCCGCATCCTGATCGGGGGCACAGCGGCGCTGCTGATCTGCATCTTCCTCAGCCCCCGCTTCATCGCCTTCCTGCGGCGGCGCGAGTTCGGGCAGCAGATCAGGGAGGAGGGCCCCGAAAACCACCATCACAAGGCGGGCACGCCGACGATGGGCGGCGTGATCGTGATGATCGCGCTGAGCGTCCCCTTCCTCATCCTGACGGACTTCGACTGGCGCTCGCTCGGGGTCTTCGGCGTCGCGCTCGCCTGCGCGATGCTCGGCTTCGCCGACGACTACACGAAGCTCGCGCGGCGCCGCTCGCTCGGGCTGCGCGGTCGGACGAAGCTCGTCGTGACGATCGCGATCTCGGTCGCGCTGTGGCTGATCGCCGTCCACGGCGCGCACCTGCAGAGCACGCTGCGGCTGCGCGTCGTCGACTACCAGATCGACCTCGGCGTCTTCTATCCGCTGCTGATCTACCTCGTCGTCGCGGGCACGACGAGCGCCGTGAACCTGACGGACGGTCTCGACGGGCTCGCGGGCGGCTGCACCGCGATCGTCGCGCTCGCCTACGTCGCGATCGCGATCCTCTCGAGCGAGTACGAACTCGCGCTGCTCGCGGGATGCCTCGTCGGCGCCTCCGTCGGCTTCCTGTGGTTCAACGCCTTCCCGGCGACCGTCTTCATGGGCGACACCGGCTCGCTCGGGCTCGGCGGCGCGATCGCGGGCCTCGCGGTGATGACGAAGACGGAGATCCTGCTGATCATCATCGGCGGCATCTTCGTGATCGAGGCGCTCTCGGTCCTCGTCCAGGTCGCCTACTTCCAGCTGCGCCGCAAGCGCGTGTTCCTGATGGCTCCGATCCACCACCACTTCGAGCTGCAGGGCTGGTCGGAGACGAAGATCATCCTGCGCTTCTGGATCGTCGCCGCGGTCTGCGCCGCTATCGGCTTCACGCTCTACAAGCAGAGCCTCGGCGGATGAGAGGACGACGCAGCGGAGAATCGCAGCCTCGATGAGCGCGTCGAAGCCCGATCGAGGCGCGCGCGCGCCCGCGCCGCGGCCGCCGCTGCCGGGCGGGCCGTACCTCGTAGTCGGCCTCGCCCGCTCCGGGGTGGCGGCGGTGAGCGCGCTGCGGCGCCGCGGCGAGAGCGTGATCGGCGTCGACTCCGGCGCGCCGGAGGGCGTGGAGCGGCTGCGGCAGGAGGGCGCGGAGATCCATCTCGAAAGCGACGGGCTGGGGCTGCTCGGCAGGGCGAGGACGGTGGTGAAGAGCCCCGGCGTGCCGCAGACCGCGCCCGCGATCGTGAGCGCCCACGCCCAGGGCACGAGCGTGATCGGCGAGCTCGAGCTCGGCTGGCGCCTGCTGCCAAACGAGACGATCGCGGTGACGGGCACGAACGGCAAGACGACGACGGTCGAGCTGATCGCCCACATCCACCGCGAGGCGAGGCGCGCGGTCGCCGCGGCCGGGAACGTCGGCGTCGCGATCAGCTCGCTCGCCGGCAGGATCGACTCGACGGTCACGATCGTCTGCGAGGCGTCCTCCTTCCAGCTCGAGGACACCGTCGCCTTCGCGCCCGAGGCGGCGGTGCTGTTGAACTTGACGCCCGACCACCTCGACCGGCACGCGAGCTTCGAGGACTACGTGACCGCGAAGCTGCACGCGTTCTCACGCCAGCGCGAGGAGGATCTCGCGGTGCTGCCCGCCGACCCTCCGGGCGCCGGCCTGGACGCCGCCGGCAGGCCGATCGCGACGGCCTCGATCGAGGCTCGGATCGCGCGTCTCGGCGGCCGCGCGCGCGTCGTGCGCTTCGGGCCGGCGCAGGATCGACAAGCCTCCGGAACTGGCGGGGGCGGCGGGCCAGAATCTACCTCCCCGCCGCCGGACGTGAGCCTCGCCGACGGCGCGCTGTGGTGGCGCGGACAGCGGCTGCTCGACGTCGCCGAGCTTTCGATCCTCGGCGCTCACAACGTGCAGAACGCGATGGCCGCCGCGGCGGTGTGCCTGCAGCGCGGGATCGAGATCGGGGCCGTGCGCGCGGGCCTGCGCAGCTTCCGCGGAGTGAAGCACCGGCTCGAGCGGGTCGCGAGCCGGCAGGGAGTGCTCTACGTCAACGACTCGAAGGCGACGAACGTCGCGAGCACGCTCGTCGCGCTTGCGGCTTTCGCGCCGGAGGCGGGCGCTGCGGCGACGACCGACGAGCGCGGCTCTCGCGGCGCGGGGGCGCGCCGAATCCACCTGATCGCCGGCGGCCAGGGCAAGGGCCAGGACTTCTCCGCGCTGCGCGGGGCGGTGGCGGCGGCCTGCGCGGGCGTCTACCTGATCGGCGAGGACGCGGCGCCGATCGAGGCCGCGCTCGCGGGCATCGACGTCCCCGTGCACCAATGCGGCGAGCTCGAGACCGCAGTCGAATGCGCGAGCGCTGCGGCGCGGCGCGCGCTCGCCGCCGCGCGCTGGGTGGCGGCGGCGAGAGGCGGCGCGGCGAGAGGCGGTGCGATGGAGGGCGATGTAAGGAGCGCCGGCGAGGAGGATGCTCGGCAGGAGCCACCCGGGCAAGTTGTGCTGCTCGCGCCAGGCTGCGCGAGCTTCGACCAGTTCACGAATTTCGAAGCGCGCGGCGACCGCTTCGGGGAATTGGTGGCCGAGCTACCCTTCAGAGCGCAATGAGGGTGAACATAGGTCAGGAGAAGACGGGCCTCTCCAAGATCCTGTCTCGGCTCGTTCGAGTGGATCGACCGGGCGAGTGCTTTCTGTCTTCACACGGTTCACTTGCCGGGCAGATCTGGATCGCCGATGACTTCGAGCTCACGGACGCCGAGATAGACGAGATGGTCGGCGACGCTGCCGCTTGAAACTGCGGTTGCTTGCGGCCAACCGCAGGTCTCCGCATCCGCGCGTCGAATCCGGCATGGATGCCGACCCGCGCCGGCTCCACGCGCAATGCCCGCTCGCAGGCGGGTGGGCGTGACGGCGGCCGGCGTCGCGACCGGAGACGCGCGGGCGACGCAGCGGCGGCGAGCGTGGGCCGGTGGCGCTCGGCGCGAGCGGTCGCGAGCCTCGAGCAGCGGATGCTGCTGACCGCGACGCTCTGCCTGCTCGCGTTCGGGGCGGTGATGGTCTACAGCGCCTCCTCGGCGACGACCGTGATCGAGGGCGGCAGCGGCACGAGCGAACTCGTCAAGTTCGCGATCTTCGGCGGCGTCGGCCTGGTCGTGATGCGCCTGCTCGCGAAGGGCGGGATCGCGCGCGTGCAGGGCATCGTCGGGCCGCTGCTCGCGGTCTCGATCGTGCTCGTGCTCGCGGTGCACGTCCCCGGGCTCGGCGTGAGCGTGAACGGCGCCAAACGCTGGCTCGGCCGCGGCTCGTTCGTCTTCCAGCCCTCCGAGCTGCTGAAGCTCGCGCTCGTGCTCTACGCCGCGACGCTGATCGCGCGGCGGCCGCGCCAGGTGCGCGACATCAAAGCGCTCGCGCGGCCGCTGCTGACGGTCGTCGGCGCCGCCTGCCTGCTCGTCGCCTCCCAGCCGGACATCGGCACCGCGATGGTGATCGCCTTCACGATCGCGGCGATGCTGCTCGCGGCGGGCATCCCGCTGCGCAATCTCGCGATCCTCGGCGGCTGTGCGCTCGCCGTGGTCGCCCTCTACGCGATCGCTCAGCCCTATGCGCGCGCGCGGCTGACCTCGTTCCTGAACCCGTGGGCGCACCCGGACGGCAGCGGCTTCCAGGCCGTGCAGGGTCAGATCGCGATCGGCTCCGGCGGCCTCTTCGGCGTCGGCCCCGGCCGCTCGGTGCAGAAGGTGCTCTACCTGCCGGAGGCCTCGACCGACTTCATCCTCGCGGTGATCGGCGAAGAGCTCGGCGTGCTCGGCATCTGCGCGCTGCTCAGCCTCTACGGCATGATCGGCTGGGCCGGCCTGCGGGTCGCGAGGGCGGCGCGCAGCCTGCACAGCGCTCTGATCGCGGTCGGCGTCACCTCGCTGATCGTCTGCGAGGCGCTGCTGAACGCCTTCGCGGTGCTCGGCCTCGCGCCGCTGACGGGCGTGCCGCTGCCGCTCGTCTCCGCGGGCGCGAGCAACCTGATCGTGATGCTCGCGGCGATGGGCCTGTTGATGAACGTCGCCGCCGGCGGCAGCGCGCACGTGCGCGCGGTGCCCGACCGCGGCCGTCGCCGCGCGCCCGCCGATCCGGCCGCCCGGCGCTCGCCTGCGACTGCTGACGACGTCCGCCCGGCGCAGCAGGCACGATGGGGGCATGAGCGAGCACGAGCGCGTGAGGATCCTGATCGCGGCGGGCGGGACCGCGGGGCACGTCGTGCCCGCGCTCGCGGTCGCTGAGCAGCTGCGCGCCCGCGGCGCGG
>JBAIYK010000093.1:0-7044 GCA_037915935.1 Solirubrobacterales bacterium
CATCGCTCACCGCCTCCTATACACCCGCCACCGGCCCCCAAGAGCCCGCAAAGCGGTCCTGGCCGGCGGACCACGTGCTGCTCGCATCGCTCACCCCGCTAACACCCGAGGAGGTCGCGCCGCGACGCTATGGACCGGCGGCGTCGCCCCACCTCGCCGCCCGCCTCGCCGGCGCGCCGCTCGAGGCGGACGCGATCCTCGCCGCCGCGCGGCGTGCCGCACGACGGGCCGCCAACGAGCGCGCAACCCTCGTCGTCGAGGGCGTCGGCGGACTGCTCGTCCCGCTCGCCGACGACCTCAGCGTGTGCGACCTCGCAGCCGCCCTGCAGCTGCCGCTCCTCATCGCCGCTCGCCCTGGCCTTGGCACGATCAACCACACACTGCTGACGATCGCGGCGGCGCGCGCCGCGGGCCTCGACGTCCGCGCCGTCGTCTTCACGCCTTGGCCCGCGGAGCCGAGCGCGATCGAGCGCTCCAACCGCGAGACGATCGAACGCATCGGCGAGATCGAGGTCGCCACGCTCTCCTACGTCGAGGAGCCCTCCCGCGCCGCGCTCGCCGCCGCCGCCGAGACGCTCCCGTGGCGGCGCTGGTTGGATTGAGCGGCCTTCTCCCCTCGACCCGCCCAAAAGACTGGCACATATCTGGAACCAACTCCACGAAAGAGGGGGTCTTTTGTGGAGTCAGATCCACATAGATGCCCCACAATGTCAGCTCGTCGCTGCCCGGACCGCCGCGACGACCGCGTCGGCGACCGCGGAGAGGTCCTCCTCGTCGATCACATAGGGGGGCATCGTGTAGATCAGGTCCCTGAAGGGGCGTAGCCAAACGCCGCGATCGATCGCGGCCGCCGTCGCCCTCGTCACGTCGACTTCGTGTTCCATCTGCACGACGCCGATCGCGCCGTGCACGCGCACGTCGGCGACGCCGGGCAGCTCGCGCGCCGGCGCGAGGGCGTCGCGCAGGCCGCGTTCGATCGCCGGCACCTGCTGGCGCCAGGCGCCGTCTGAAAGCAGGTCGAGCGAGGCGAGCGCGACGGAGCAGGCGAGCGGGTTCGCCATGAACGTCGGCCCGTGCATCAGCGCGCCGCCCTCGCCGGCGGAGACCGCGCTCGCGACCTCGGCGCTGCAGAGCGTCGCGGCGAGGCTCAGGTAGCCGCCGGTCAGCGCCTTGCCGAGGCACAGCACGTCCGGCGTCACGCCCGCGTGCTGGTAGGCGAACAGCGCGCCGGTGCGGCCGAAGCCGGTCGCGATCTCGTCGAGGACCAGCAGCAGGCGATGCTCGTCGCAGAGCCTGCGCATCAGGGCAACGCAGGCGGGCGAGTGGAAGCGCATCCCCCCGGCGCCCTGGACGACCGGCTCGAGCACGATCGCGGCGAGCTCGTGCGCGTGCTCTGCGACCAGCCGCTGCACGTGCGCCGCCCAGGCGGGATCGAGCTGCGCCTCGAAGCCGTCGGGCGGCCGCTCGGCGAAGACGTGCTCTGCGAGCACGCCTGCGAAGAGGCGGTGCATCCCCTGCACCGGATCGCAGATCGCCATCGCGCCGAAGGTGTCGCCGTGGTAGCCGCCACGGACGGTGAGCAGGCGCCGGCCCGGCCTGCCGCGCGCGCGCTGCGCCTGCAGGCACATCTTGATCGCGATCTCGACCGCTACCGAGCCGGAGTCGGCGAAGAAGACGTGGCGCAGGCGGGGGGGCGCGAGGTCGAGCAGCCGCTGCGCGAGCGTCACCGCGGGCTCATGCGTCAGCCCGCCGAACATCACGTGCGCGAACCGCCCCAGCTGGTCCTCGACGGCTGCGTCGAGCGCTGGATGTTTGTAGCCGTGGATCGCGCACCACCACGAGGACATCCCGTCTATCAGTCGCCGACCGTCGGCGAGCCGCAGCCGCACACCCTCGGCCCCCGCGACGGGCAACGCGGACTGGCCGGCAGGAACCGGCGCATATGGATGCCAGACGTGCTCCCGATCGAAGGAGAGCAGCGCCTGCCAATCCGTCACAGGACCGGAGAGCGCCGCATCGCGCCGCCGAGCGCCCCTCGCTATTCCTCGTAGGGGACGAAGTCCCGCTTGCGGGCGCCGCAGACGGGGCAGTACCAGGTGTCCGGGATGCTCTCGAAGGCCGTCCCCGCGGGGATGCCGCCGTCGGGGTCGCCCTCTTCGGGGTCGTAGATGTAGCCGCAGGATTCGCAGATCCAGCGCTGCAGGGTCTGGGTCGTGCTCATGATCGAAAGCGTACCGAGGCTCCGATCGCTGCGAGGCCGCCGCCTCCTGGCCGTAGCCGTCTCGTGGCTGTATGGTCATTTCCGTGACCGGGGAGGAAGCACAGCTGCGCGCCGCGCCGGGCGAGGAATACAACCCCGGCCCAGAGACGCCGCCGCGGCCGGCGGCGACCGTAATCCTGCTGCGCGGAGGCGCACATGCCCTCGAGGTGCTGCTCGTGCTGCGCAACCCCGCCTCGCGCTTCATGGGCGGCGTCTGGGTGTTCCCAGGCGGAGCGGTCGAGAGCGCGGAGCTCGCCGCCGAGCACTCGCACCGGCTCGCAGCGCGCAGGGAGCTGCGCGAGGAGGCCGGCGTGGCGCTCGCCGCGGACGCCGAGCTCGTCGAGTTCTCGCGCTGGATCACCCCCGCGGCCGTGAAGGTCCGCTTCGACACCGTCTTCTTCCTCGCGGAGCTGAGCGACGGGCAGGTCGTCAGCGTCGACGGCGGCGAGTGCATCGAGCACCGCTGGATCGCGCCGGCGGACGCGCTCGGCGCCCACGCCGCCGGCGAGCTGCCGCTCGTCTTCCCGACGATCAAGCACCTAGAGCAGCTCGCCCCGTTTGACAGCGTCACGGCGTTGCTCGAGCACGCGCGCGGCCGCAAGGTCGGGCCCGTGCAGCCGAAGGTCGTGCTCGACTCCGGCACGCCTCGCGTCGTGCTGCCGGGCGAGCCGGGCTACTGACTCAGCCCTGCTGCGCCTCGATCACGTGCATTACCGCGTTGATGAGAGCGAGGTGCGTGAACGCCTGCGGGTAGTTGCCGAGGTGCCTGCCCGAGGAGGGCTCGAGCTCCTCCGCGTAGAGCTGCAGCGGCGAGGCGTATGCGAGCAGCCGCTCGCAGAGGTGTTCGGCCTCGCGCACCTCGCCGATCTCGCACAGCGCCGAGACGAGCCAGAAGGAGCAGATGAGGAAGGTGCCCTCCTCCCCGTGCTGCCCGTCGTCGGTCTCCGCGGTGCGGTAGCGCAGCACGAGCCCGTTCTCGGTCAGCTCGCGCCTGATCGCGCTGACGGTCGCCCGCACGCGCTCGTCGCCCGCCGGCAGGAACCGCACGAGCGGCACGAGCAGGCTCGAGGCGTCGAGCGCGTCGGTGTCGTAGTGCTGCCTGAAGACGCCGCGCTCGTCGACGCCCTTATCGAGGATCTCGGCGTGGATCTCGTTCGCGATCCCCTGCCACCGCTTCGCGAGCTCGTCCTCCCCGCGCCGTTCGGCGAGCCGCGCGCCGCGGTCGAGCGCGACCCAGCACATCAGCTTCGAGGAGAGGTAGTGCTTCGGCTCGCCGCGCGCCTCCCAGATGCCCTGGTCAGGCTCGCGCCAGACCCGTTCGGCGCACCTCACCTGGTCGGTGAGCACCGGCCACAGGCGCTCGGGAATGTGGTCGCGCTTCTTCGAGTGCAGGTAGACGGAGTCGAGCACGGCGCCGTAGACGTCGTTCTGGCGCTGGTCGAAGGCGCCGTTGCCGATCCTCACGGGGCGCGCGTTCTCGTAGCCCTTCAAATGGTCGAGCGTCGTCTCGGTCAGGTCCTTGCGGCCGTCGATCCCGTACATGATCTGCAGCGAGCCGTCCTCGTTGCGCTGCAGGTCGGCGACGTACTGGACGAAGTCGTCGGCCTCCCAGTCGAGCCCGAGCGCGTGCAGGCCCCACAGCGTGAAGGTCGCATCCCGCATCCAGCAGTACCTGTAGTCCCAGTTGCGCGAGCCCCGCGGCGTCTCCGGCAGCGAGGTGGTCGCCGCGGCGAGCAGCGCGCCGGTCGGCATGAACGTCAGGCCCTTCAGCGCGAGCGCGGAGCGCTGCAGGTGGTAGCGCCAGGGATGGTCAGGATAGACGCCTTCGGCCATCCAGGTGCGCCAGAAGCGCTCGGTCTCCCGCAGGCGCTCGTAGGCGTCCTCGGCGGTGCGCGGCCCGCCGCGGTCGATCGCCCAGGAGAGCGCGCAGAAGCGGCGCTCGCCCTCGACCATCGTGTGCCTGCCATGCGCCCTGTTGCCCTCGATCCCGAGCCGCACGTCGGAGTAGAGGCGAAAGGTCCACTCGCCGTCGCTCGCGTCGAGCGCGCACGCGCCCTCCTGCTCGCCGTCTCCCCCCATCTCGACATAGGTCCAGCTCGCCGGCTTGACGCCGTAGTCGAGCATCGGCTCGCAGACCATCTCGACCTGCGCGCGGCCCTGGATGCATTCGACGAGCCGCACGAGCACGTGGTCGGCGTCGTTGTCCGTCGGCGGGCGCGTGTGGCTGAAGCTGTGCTTGTCCGGCCGCCAGGGGCCGATCGTGAGCGCGTCGATCACCCGCAGCCAGCCCTGAGGGGTCATCCAGGTCGTCTCGATCACGTTCGTCCCCGGCAGGTACCTGCGCCCGGCGGGGACGTAGACGCCGTACGGGCCGACTCTGAAGCTGCCGGCGCCGCGGTCGAGCAGCGAGCCGAACACCGACGGCGAGTCGAAGTGCGGCAGGCACATCCACTCGATCGATCCGTCCGAGGCGAGCAGCGCCCCGGTGTGGCAGTCGGAGAGGAAGCCGAAGTCGGCGATCGGCGGAAACGGCGACTCGGTGCCGGTGCTCTGCCTCGCCGGCGCGCTGAGCTCGGCGGGACGCGTCTGCTCGCCGGCGGCGGCTCCTGAGCCAGGGGTCATCGCTGCGAACGGTAGCGCGGACGCTGCGTGCCCTCCGGCAGCCGCCCCTCTTCGGCGAGCTTGTCGAGGTGGGCGGCGAGCGTGACCGCGGCGATCGGTCGCATCGCTTGCGGCACGTCCGCCCAGGCCGCGTCGAGCAGCTCCTCGACGCTGCGTGCGCCGGCCGCGAGCGCGGCGAGCAGCGACCGCTCGCGATGCAGGCGGTGCTCGGCGTAGTCGCGCAGCTTTCGCCGAGGCTCCCAGACCGGCGGGCCGTGGCCGGGGCAGAGCACCTGCAACGGCAACTTCAGCAGGCGGTCGAGCGCGCGCATGTAGCCAGCGAGGGCGGCGGGATCCGGGGAGATGAACACGGAGCCTTCGCCGAGCACGGCGTCGCCGGTGAAGCAGGCGTCGCGGAAGAGCAGCGCGAAGTGGTCGACCGCGTGACCAGGGGTCGGGATCGCGCGCAGCGGCCCGAAGGCGAGCCCGTCGAGGAGCCGCACGTCCCCTGGACGGCGCAGCGCGTCGGCGCGCCCGGCGGCGAGCGGCGCGGGCATCCGCTCACGCAGCGGCTGCACCGACTCGCAGTGGTCGGGATGGTCGTGCGTGAGCACGATCCCACCGAGGCCGCCGCGCTGCTCCAGCAGCTCGACGAGCCGGTCCAGATGCGCGGGCAGCGTCGGTCCCGGGTCGATCACGTAGGCTGGGTCGCGCCCGACGATCCAGGTGTTCGTGCCCGACAGCGACAGCGGCCCGGGGTTCTCGGCGCGCAGGCGCACGATCCCGAGGCGGGCGAGCCGTCGCGCCTCCTGCTGCGGAGACGACGCTGGCGCGGTGGGATCGTCGCTCATTGCGGATTCCAAATCTCAAGATTTCTCGCATGTCAGCCGAATGACTGTCACATGCAAGATGGATCGTCGCAGGAGGGGTCGACGCTCGCGCTGCTTGCGAGCGTCGTCTCGATCATGAGGGCGCTGCAGGCCGCGGAGCTGCACCGCCGCGACGAGGCGAGTGGCTCTTCGAGGCGGCCGACGAGGCGCTCTACGCCGCGAAGCGCAGCGGCCGCGACCGCGTGAGCGTCGCGCCGAGCCGCCCTTCGCGCGAAGTCGCCGCGCCGACGCTCGCGCTCGCTGGAAACGCCTGATCGCGCATATTCCGCTGAACGGGAGACAACAGTTGCGCCGTCCGCGGGCGCGTGGTATTCGTCAGCTGTCGAGGAACCGGACCGCGAGCCGATGCGCGCCGGTGCGCCGCCTTCTTCGCGGCATACAGAGGAGGGCGATTCGTGAGTCAACACGCAGCTGCGGCGCATCGAAGGAGACCGAGCGAACGGCCGCGCATCAGAGAGGCGGTGCTCGGCCTGCTTTGCGAGCGCCCCTCCTCCGCGCCCGCGCTCGCGACCCGTCTGCGCGAGCGGCTGCGCGCCGCCGACTTTCCCGACAACTACGTCTACTGGGTGCTCGAGGGGCTCGAGCGGGAGGGGCTCGTCACGCGGGCCGCGCCTCAGCAGGCCGCCGCCGAAGGCGACGCTCGCCCTGGGCATCGCAACACGCGCTATCAGGCGACGGCGAGCGGCCTCGAGCACTTCAAGCAGTGGCTCGTCTCGCCGTCGATCGAGCCCGCGCTGCGAGACGAGCTGATGGTCAGGATCGCCTTCTGCGGACGCACCGAGGTGCCGCGGCTGATCGAGCTCGTCTACAGCCAGGAGCGGGCGTGCCTCGGGCGCGTCGAGGACCTGAAGGTCGCGGCCGAGCAGGCGCGGACGAGCGCGCCGCAGGCCGGCGAGGAGGCGCAGTGGCAGCAGATGCTGCGCACGATGGGCCGCGATGCGGAGCTCGCGCACTGGAGCGCGCGCGTCGAGTGGCTGCAGAGCGTCAGAGAGATGCTCGAAGAGCTCGCGCGCAAGAGCGGGTTAGCGTGAGCGCGAGCGTCCGGACCGGGGCGGCGAGGCCGCCGTCGTCGCGCCTTGGCCCGGTCGCGGATGCCTGGAGGGGCCGATGGACGATGCGCTGCTGTCGCTGAGGCGGGTGAGCAAGAGCTACTGGCGTGGCGCCCGCAGGCTGCAGGTGCTCGAGGACGTCGACCTCGACGTGCACGCGGGCGAGCTCGTCGCGGTCTGGGGCAAGCGCGGGGCGGGCAAGACGACGCTGCTGCAGATCGCCGCGGGCATCGAGCGCTGCGGC
>JBAIYK010000068.1:0-4907 GCA_037915935.1 Solirubrobacterales bacterium
AGGTCGTGTCTGCGGTGCGGCAGATCTCGTGCGCCCGGGTCCCCAACGCTCCCAGGCGGCGCACCAGCATCGACTTTGGGAACGGGCGCAGGTTGTCGAAGGACGCGATGCACTCCGCCGGCAGTCCCTCGTCCGGGCCGAGTCTGAGCTCGCTCGGCAGATCGCGGATGCGGGTGCTGACAGGAGCGACGAGTACGCGCTGCATCACCGTATTGGCCGCATCCCGACTGACCACGAGGTATGGCCGTCCCTTTTCGTTGGGCGTCTCGCCCCACCACACGTCTCCTCGGGCTACCACCACCGCTCCCAGGGCTCTTCCTCGATCGACTCGATCGCGAGCCGCTCCGCATCGGCAAGCTCGCTGGAGGTCTCCGGCTCTCGCGCCAATGCTTCGCGATAGCGCTGATGCAGCCGCTCTCGCTCACGTGTCGCGAGGATCGTCTCCAAACCTTCGCGGAGTGCCTGCGAGCGATTGGCAAACTCTCCACGCTCAACCATGCTGTCGAGCTCGCTTGCAAGCGCATCCGGCAGCTTGACCGCAATCTGGATAGTCATGCGATCAGTATACCGAAAGGCAATGCGGCCAGGTTGACTATGCGGCTGCGACTGCCCCGCGTAGTTTTGCCCGCCTCACCGAAACAGGTCCTGCTCCGGCGGCCTGATCAACGCGGCGGCGCCGGGGCCGTCGTCCGCTGTGACTAGGCGCTCTAGACCTTCGACGATCACTACGGGCTCGCCGCTGTCCTTGCCGCGCGCGAGGTCGGCGGCGGCGGCGACCGCGTCTGCGACCGCGATCCAGGTCGCGCGCAGCGGGCGCCCGGCGCCGTCGGCGCGTCCGCGCCAGTCCTCGAGCGGCGCGATGCCCGCGCAGCCGATCGCGACGTCGCACTGACCCTGACGCCAGGCGCGCCCGAAGCTGTCGGTGATCAGCACGCCGGGCGCGATGCCGGTCAGCTCGCGCAGGCGCGCCCTGATGCGGCGCGCGGAGGCGTCCGGGTCGCGTGGCAGCACGATCGCCGTGTGGGGGTGAGAGGCGTTCGACAGGTCGACGCCTGCGTTTGCGCACACGAAGCCGTGGCTCGTCCGGCAGACGATCACGCCTCGCTCCGCCCGCAGCACCTCCGCGGCCTCGTCGAGCACTACCTGCACCGCGCGCGGGTCCTTTGCGGGATCGGCCTGCGCGGCCAGCTCGCGCGCTCGCGCGCTCGGCCTCACCTCGCGCAGGTCGACGAGCGCGCCCTCCGCCTTCGAGACCGCCTTGTGGGCGATCGCGACGATGGTGTCGTCGCCCAAGAGAGAGGGCCGATCGTGGGGGGCGGGCCGATCGTGCGGGCGGGCGGGAACGCGATCGTGCAGGCCCTCGCCGGGCCGCTGCTCCGCGAGCGCCGCCACGATCAGCTGCGCGAGGTCGGCGCCAGAGGCGATCTCGGGCAGCCCGCTCAGGCTGCGGACCGAGAGCTCCGCCAACGTCCCTCCGCGAGGCTGAGCACCGCGCGGGTGCGGGGGGCGCCGTCACGCTCGCCGTCGAGGCGCTCGCGCAGCGCCTCGAGGTCCTCGCTCGTGTCGACGTCGAGCAGCAGCGAGGGCGGCCGCTCGATCCGCGAGGCGACGCCGGCCTCATGCGCGAGCCGCCGATGGCGCGCACAGCTGCCCGGCCCGAAGCTCGGCGCGATCGCGTCGGGCGGCGCGAGCAGCAGGCCGTTCGTGCCGGTGCGATGGCGGTCGGGCACGATCACGACCTCGGCCTGCGCCGGCCGGAGCGACAGCAGCGCCTCCAGCTCGGCCGGATCGAGCGCAGGGCAGTCGCCGGGGATGCAGAGCACGCGCTCGAACCCGGCGGCGAGGGCCTGCCGCACGCCGATCGAGACGGCGGCGCTCTGCCCGCTCTCGGCGGTGTCCGCGACGACGAGCGCGCGCGCCCTGGCGGCGATCGCCGCGACCGCGGGCTCGCTCGTGACGACGATCGTCGTCTCGATCGACTCGCATGCGCTGAGCGCGTGCAGCACGTCCGCGACCATCGCCTCCGCGAGCCGCCCCCGCAGCCGGTCGGCGACGCTCGCGCTGAGGCGCTGCTTCGCCTGCGAGAAGCGCTTGACGGGCAGCACGGCGGCGGTGCGCATCACCGCAAGCCTACTTCGGGCCTACCGCGGTCGGCCCTTGGAGAGCGAGCGCGCGAAGTCGAGCGTCTCGCGCGCGAGCTGCGCGCGCGCGGCGGCGCCGTCCATCAGCGTCGAGGTCTCCAGCGAGGGCAGCGAGTCGCGCAACGGCTCGTCGCAGACGACCCCGTCGAGCAGTCCTGGCGAGACCGACTCGTAGAACGCGGCGACGCCGGCGGCGCTCGCCGGCTGGTCGTAGGCGGTGAGGCAGGCGGCGGTCGGGCCCTTGAGGATCTCGCCTGCCACGACCGGGCTGACGCACACGATCGGCGCCTTCACCCGCGTCAGCTCCTCTCCGAGCGCCGTGAGGATCGGCCAGATCGAGATCACGGGGTTGCTCGGGCCGACGATCACCGCCTCCGCACTCGTGAGCGCAGCCTGCGCCTGTGGGCTCACGATCGGCCGCCGCGGCGTCTCGAAGCGCACCTGCTCGATCGGCCCCTGCCCGCGCCTGCGGATGAGGAACTCCTGCAGACCGACCCCGTCGACGGTCGTCGCGAAGGGCGTGTCGCACATCGGCAGCACCTGCGCCGCGATGCCGACGCGCTGCCGAAGCTCCGCGAGCGCCTGCGTAGGAGTCAGGCCCTCGCGTTCGAGGCGGGTGCGCTCGAGACACCACGCGAGGTCGCGGTCGCCGAGGTTGAACCAGACCTCGACGCCGAGCGCGCGCAGGGCGTCCATCACCGCGAAGCTGTCGCCGGCGATGCCCCATCCGCGCGCGTCGATGGTGTCCGCGAGCCAGAAGCAGACGAGGTCGACGTCGGGGGAGACGTGGGCGCCGTAGATGTCGATGTCGTCGCCGGTGTTCGCGATCACCGTCAGCCGCTGCGCGCCGACGACGTCGAGCATGCCGCGCGCGAGCTTCGCGCCGCCGGTGCCGCCGGCGAGCACGACTACTCCCACAACGCCTCTGGCAGCCCCGTGAGGCGCACTCCCGCGTGGGCCTTGTAGCGGGAGTTGACCGCGATCAGCAGCGCGGTGAGCGACTCGGTCACGCGCGCCATCTCGAGGCGGCCGCAGTCGACGCAACGCAAGCCCTCGATCCGCTGCAGCAGCGCCGCCGCCTCGCGCTTGTCAGCGCGCGAGTCGCCGCAGATCAGCACGTCCTCGCCGAGCGGACGCGAAAGGTCGGCGAGGGTCGCGGCGCTCACGGTGTGAAGCGCGGCGATCACGCGCACGCCCTCCGGCGCCATCTCGCGCGCCTGCTGCGCGGCGGAGCCCTGCCAGACGCCGAGCGTGCGCGTCGCCCTGCCGCTGATCGCCGCCGCGAGCGGCACGGTCGTGTCGATCAGCAGCTGCCCGGACGTCAGCGCCTGCCTGATGTTCGTGAGCGTCTCAGACTGGTTGCGGAACGGCACGCAGAGGATCACGGTCCGCGCGCGCGTGACCGCCTCGGCGTTCTCGAAGCCGCTGAAGGCGCCGCGCGGCATCGCCTCCGCGGCGCGCTTCGCGGTCTCCTGCGCGCGCTCAGCCTCGCGGGAGCCGATCACGATCGGCACGCCCGCCTGTCCGAGCCTCAGCGTCAGCCCGAAGCCGAGCGCGCCGGAGGCGCCGAGCACGCAGACCGGGTCGACGCTGGACGCGGAGCCCGCGGCGGGGCCGGTGGGCGGCGCGGACGGCACGGCCGCGAGTATATGGACCCCGCGCGCCCGCAATAGGATCGTCTGCGATGAGCTCGACGGCGCTGCCAGGCTCGGTGCGCATCCGCGAGGTCGGCCCGCGCGACGGGTTCCAGAACGAGCCCGAGGTGCTGCCGACGGACGCGAAGGTGGAGCTGATCGACGCGCTCTCGCGCACGGGCCTTTCCCGGATCGAGGCGACGAGCTTCGTGCGCCCTGACGTCGTGCCGCAGCTCGCCGACGCGGCGCAGGTGCTCGCGCGGATCGACGTGCCGGAGGGCGTGTCGGTCAGCGTGCTGATCCCGAACGAGCGCGGCCTGCACGCCGCGCTCGCGCACCGCGAGCGGATCGACGAGATCAACGTGTTCCTGTCCGCCTCGGAGACCCACAACCGCAGGAACGTCAACCGCTCGATCGCCGAGTCGCTCGCCGGCCTCGAATCGGTCATCGGCCGCGCGCGCGGCGAGGGCCTGCGCTGCGAGGCCGTGATCTCGACTGCCTTCGGCTGCCCCTACGAGGGGGAGGTGCCGCCGCGGCGGGTGCTCGACATCGCCGCCTCACTGCGCGACGCGGGCGCGCAGGAGATCGGCTTCGGCGACACGACCGGGATGGGAAATCCGGTCCAGGTGAGCGAGCTCTTCGGCCTCGCGCAGGAGCGCCTGCCCGACGTCGAGCTCACCGCCCACTTCCACAACACGCGCGGCCAGGGGCTCGCGAACGCGCTCGCCGCGCTGCAGGCGGGCGTCGACAGCTTCGAGTCGAGCTTCGGCGAGCTCGGCGGCTGCCCCGTGCCGGCGGGCGCGACGGGCAACGTCGCGACCGAGGACCTCGTCTCGATGCTGCACGAGATGGGGGTGAAGACGGGGATCGACCTGCAGGCGCTGCTCGCCTGCGCGCGGCGCGCCCAGGAGCTGCTCGGGCGGCCGCTCGGCAGCCACACGCTGATCGCCGGCCCGGTCGACTGGCGCCCCGCCGCCTGACGCCTTCGTCGGCTCGTGCACGCGCCGCTTGCTGCGCGGACACGAAGATCGGCGCCCTCTGCGCGGCGGAGCCTCAGCCGCCGCTGAACTGCGGCGAGCGGCGCTCGGCGAGGGCGCGGGCGCCCTCGGCGAAGTCCTCGCTCGCGGCGCAG
>JBAIYK010000117.1:0-7068 GCA_037915935.1 Solirubrobacterales bacterium
GGAGGCGCGGTAGTGCAGCAGGTATCCCTCGTAGATCGTCTCGACGAGCAGCTCGTACTCGTCGCGGTCGGCGCGCGCGCGCGGCCCTTCCGCGGCGATCTGCGCGGGGCGAGGCCGGCGGCGCTCGGCGTGCTCGGTCCCAGCCTCGGCCTCTGCCTTCGCCGCTGCTTCCGCCTCCAATGCACGGCGCTCGGCGTCCTCGCCGAGCAGCGTCGAGATCAGCCCGCCCTCGCTTCGCATCGTCGCGACGAGGCGCGTCAGAGCTCCGCCGGCGGCGCTCACCGCGCCTCCGCGAAGGCCTCGGCGGCCGCCGCCAGGGTGTGCTCGATCTCGGCCTCCGAGTGCGCGAGCGAAGGGAACCAGGCCTCGAACTGCGAGGGCGGCGGGTAGACGCCGCGCGCCAGCAGCGCCCTGCACCATGCCGCGTGTGCTCGCAGGTCGCAGGCAAGCGCGTCGGTGAGGCTGCGCACGGGGCGCTCGCTGAAGAAGACGGTCAGCAGGCCGGGGTGACTCACGACCTGCACGCGCGCGCCGAGCCCCGCGGCCTCCGCGGCGCCCTGCAGCCCCTCCGCGAGCCGCTGCGTGATCGCGTGCAGGCGCCGGTAGGCCTCCTCGTCGAGCATCTCGAGGCTCTCGAGCCCCGCGGCGACGGCGAGCGGGTTGCCCGAAAGCGTGCCCGCCTGGTAGACCTCGCCGGCCGGCGCAAGCAGGCGCATCAGCGACGCCGGGCCGCCGAGCGCGCCCGCGGGCAGTCCGCCGCCCATCACCTTGCCCATCACCGTCAGGTCGGCGCGCACGCCCAGCAGCTCCTGCGCGCCCCCGCGCGCGACGCGGAAGCCGCTTATCACCTCGTCCAGGATCAGCAGCGCCCCGCTCTCGTCGGCGAGCCGGCGCGCGAGCTGCAGCAAACCGTCCTGCGGCGGCACGAGCCCCATGTTCGCGGGCAGCGGCTCGGCGATGATCGCCGCCGGCGGCTCCGCACTCACGGCCGCGGTCAGCGCCTCGGGGTCGTTCCAGGGCACGACGACGGTGTCCGCGGCCGCGGCGGCGGTCACGCCGGGGCTCGACGGGCGCGAGCCGTGCGCGGTCGCGACCCCTGAGCCTGCCTCAGCGAGCAGGCCGTCGACGTGTCCGTGGTAGGCGCCCGCGAACTTCAGCACCCGCGCGCGGCCGGTCGCGGCGCGCGCCAGCCGGACCGCGGTCATGCTCGCCTCGGTGCCGGAGCTCGTCGTGCGCACCATCTCGACGGAGGCGAACCGCGTCGCGATCTCCTCGGCGAGCAGCACCTCCGCCTCCGTCGGTGCGCCGAAGCTCGTGCCCTTCGCCGCCGCCTGCGCGATCGCCTCCAGCACACGCGGGTGCGCGTGGCCGTGGATCAGCGGCCCCCAGGAGCAGACGTAGTCGACGTAGCGGTTGCCGTCGACGTCGACGATCTGCGCGCCCTCTCCCCGCGCCACGAAGATCGGGTCGCGGCCGATCGAGCGCATCGCGCGCACGGGCGAGTTCACCCCGCCGGGGATCGCCTCCTGCGCGCGCCTGAAGAGCTCGGCCGAGCGGCTTGCCTTCGAGACCGGCGGGACGCCCACCCGCTCACCTGGGGCGCCCACCCGCTCCCGCGGGACGCTCACCCGCTCACGCCCGCGTGCTCTGCCTCCCACCGCTTGAACTCGTCGGTGAAGTAGAGCAGCCGGATCTTCTTGAACTCGGTCGAGGAGTAGAGCGTCGCGCGCTCCTCGATCCCGGTGCTCTCAGCGATCGAGTCGAGGATCGCGTCGCACTCCTGCTTGCTGCGGCCGTGGGCCATAGTGAAGACCGAGTAGGGCCAGTCCGGGTATGTCGGGCGCTCGTAGCAGTGCGAGATGCCGCGCACCGCCGCCATCCGCTTGCCGACCTCGAGGATCTGCTCGTCGGGCACCTTCCACACGCCCATGCCGTTCGCGGAGAAGCCGGCGCGGCGGTGGTAGAGGATCGCCGCCACGCGCCGCAGCAGGCCCCGCTCCTGCATGCCGCTCAGGTGGGCGAGGAAGCGCTCTTCGCTCATCCGAAGCGCCGCGGCGGCCGGCGCGTAGGGCTCGGGGACCACGGGCATGTCGCCCTGCAGCGCCCTGATCACGGCGACGTCGGTCTCGTCGTAGGGCTGGCGCTCCATCTCCACCGGATCGCTCGCCTCCGCCGCGGACGCGAGCGCGCTCGTGTCGCCCTCCATCTCCAGGTCCATTTTGATCTTGAAGAGCTTGATGGTTGGCAGCTGGCGCACCGAGGTTGCGCCTGACTCGGCGGCGAGCACCTGCAACGTCGCGTCGAGCCCGAGCAGAGAGTCCGGCTCGACCGCGATCGTGAACCAGAGGTTGAACTCGTGGTTTCGCAGGTAGTTGTGCGAGACGCCGGGGTGCTCGTTTATCACCTTCGCCGCGCGGTGAGGGAGCTCGGGGTCGACCTTCGCGGCGACGAGCATCGAGGAGTAGCCGAGCGCGCGCGTGTCGAAGATCGGCGTCACCTGGCGGACGATCCGCTTGCTCAGCAGCTCCTTCACGCGCCGCATCGCCTCCTGCTCGCTCATCTGCGCCTGCTGCGCGACGCGCAGGTAGGGCCGGGGCTCGATCGGGAAGCTGCCCTGCATCAGGTTCAGCAGCCTGCGGTCGCGCTCGTCGAGCGGGATCGCGGCGCCGTGGGCGCGGCTGCGCAGCTTCGGCACGGCGGGTCTGCCCGCGGCCGACGCTCCTGCCGACGTCGCCGACTCGGGCACGGCCGCGGCGCCGGTGCTCCGCGCGGTCGCAGCTTCCGCCGCCTTCACGGCTGCCTCCCCTCCGACAGCCACCTCGCCGCCTCCTTCGCGTGGTAGGTGATGATCACGTCCGCGCCCGCGCGGCGCAGCGAGGTCAGGATCTCCAGCACGACCGCACGCTCGTCGATGTGGCCGGAGGCCGCCGCCGCCTTCACCATCGCGTACTCGCCGGAGACGTTGTAGGCGGCGAGCGGCAGCCTGCTCGCCTGCCTCAGCTCGCGGATCAGGTCCCCGTAGGCGAGCGCCGGCTTCACCATCAGCATGTCCGCGCCCTCCTGCTCGTCGAGCAGCGCCTCCCGCACCGCCTCGCGCCGGTTCGCGGGGTCGAGCTGGTAGCCGCGGCGGTCGCCGAACGCCGGCGTCGAGCCCGCCGCCTCGCGGAAGGGGCCGTAGAAGGCGGAGGCGAACTTCGCCGAGTAGGCGAGGATCGGCGTATCGGCAAAGCCCTCCTCGTCGAGCGCGGCCCTCATCTCGCCGACGCGACCGTCCATCATGTCCGAGGGCGCGACCATGTCCGCGCCCGCGCGCGCGTGGCTCACCGCGGCGCGGCAGATCAGCTCGAGCGTCGCGTCGTTGTCCACCCCCAGCTCTCCGCGCGCGTCCTCGCGCAGCACGCCGCAGTGCCCGTGCTCGGTGTACTCACAGAGGCACACGTCCGTCATCACCAGCAGCTGCGGCGCCGCCTGCTTCATCGCGCGGATCGCGAGCTGCACGACGCCGTCCTCGTCGAAGGCGCCGGACCCCTCCGCGTCCTTCTCGGCTGGGACGCCGAACAGCAGCACGCCCGCGAGCCCGAGCGAGGCCGCCTGCTCCGCCTCTGCCGCCGCCTGCGAGATCGAGAGGCGATCGACGCCGGGCATCGCCTCGATCGGCGACCGATCGGGCTCGGACTCGCCCACGAACAGCGGCAGCACGAGCCGGTCGGCGCTCAGGTCGCTCTCGCGGATCAGGCTTCGCAGCGCCGCGGAGGCTCGCAGGCGGCGCATGCGCGTCTGGGGAAATGCCATCGCCTTTCAGGTTACTCGGCCCTTCACAGCCTCAGGCGCGCGAGCCCACTCGGTCGCGAGACGCATCGCGAGGGCAGGTCCGTCATTCCGCCTTTCGCAGCCCGAGGCGCGCGATCGCCGCGAAGAGGACCGCGAGCGCGAGCGCGTGCAGGACGGAGACCGCGATCCCCGGCGAGGCGCCGTTCACCGCCGCATCGAGCGCCTGCAGCGAGGCCCTGTAGGGGAAGACGAAGGAGATCGCCGCTATCGCGTCGTAGAGCCAGCCCGTCACCGCGCCGGCGGGCACGAGCGCGAGCAGGGCGAGCGGCAGCGTCAGCAGGAAGGCGAGCAGGCTCGCGGCGCGCACCTCCCGCGCGAGCGCGCCGATCGCCACGCCGAGCGCCGCGAACGACAGCGCCGCGGCGGCGAGCGCGAGCAGCCACAGCGGCAGGCGGCTCCAGCGCAGCGTCACGAACGCGCTCACCGCGGCGGTCATCGCGAACGCGAGCGCGAAGGAGCAGCCCGCCGAGAGCAGCACCTTCTCGCCGATCAGCTTCTGCAGCGACACGAGCGCAGGGCGCGTCGAGGAGCCGCGGGTCAGCCGCCCGAGCGCGTGCTCCTCGCGCTCGAGCGCGACGCTGCCGGAGGCGAGCAGCACCGCGACGAACATCAGCGAGACGGTGATCGCGACGACGACAGCGAAGGCGTCGAGCGGCGTGCGCCGGCCGTGCAGCAGCGCGCTCCTCACCGTGATCGGCTGACTCACGGTCGAGAGCACGTCCTTGCTCAGGTCGAGGTTGCCTGCCGCGAACGCCGCGAAGCTCGCGATCCGCCGCAGCTGCTTACGGTCTGCCGCCGAGCGCTGCCGCGTCGCGATCCTGCGCAGCGCGGCCGGGATCTGCTGCAGCCCGATCAGCTGCCGCGGCGCGGCGAGGATTCCCAGTTCGCCTCCGTGCAACAGCACGTCGATGTCGCGCACGGCGACGTCCCTGATGCCCTGCGAGAGCGCGAGGTTCGCTTCGGAGAGCGCGGAGTCGATGCTCGCGCGCACGAAGGACTGCTGTAGGGCGTCGCCGTTGTAGAGCACTTCGACCTGCGCCTGGCGCACGCCTGAGGAGATCCGCGAGACGATGTCAGGCGGGATCACGACCGCGGCGAGCGCCGCGCCAGAGGAGACCGCCGCGGCCGCCGCGGAGCGGGTCGGCTCCTTCACCGCGTCCACCTGCCTGAACAGCTCGCGCGTGTACTGAGCAACGGTCAGGCTGCGGCCGCCGAGCTCGACCGCCTGGCCTGGAGGAGTCAGATCCACGATTGCGACCTTCGGCTTGCCGGGGCCGCGCGAGATCGCTAGCCCGAGCAGCAGCGCGATCGCGACCGGGTAGAAGACGAGCACCGCGACGAGCAGCCGAGAGCGGCGCAGGATCAGCAGATCCTTGCCGAGCAGCCACCTCATCGCCACCCACCGTCCGCGAGGAACGCGACCACGGCGGCTTCGAAGTCGCCCGTTTGCGGCTGCCCCGCCGCGAGCTCTGCCGGCGCGCCGAAGAAGCGCCGCCCGCCCTCGTCCAGCACCAGCACCCTGTGCGCGTAGCGCTCCGCCTCCTCGACGATGTGGGTGGAGAAGAGCACCGCGCTGCCGTTCGCTGAGAGCGCGCAGATGAAGGACCACAGCCGCGCCCGCTGGCTCGGGTCGAGCGCGGTCGAGGGCTCGTCGAGCACGACCACGCGCGGGTCGGAGAGCAGCCCGATCGCGACGTTCACGCGCTGGCGGTTGCCGCCGGAGAGCCGCGCCAGGCGCTCGTCCGCGCGCTCGGTCAAGCCGGTCTGCGCCAGCATCCGCTCAACCGCGCCCTCGATGTCGGCCACGCGCTCCAGGCGCGCGAACAGGCGCAGGTTCTCCGCCACGGAGAGCTTCGAGTAGAGCGCCGGCTGCTGGGGCACCCAGCCGACCTCGTGCGCGGGGCAGCTCACCTCGCCCTCGCTCTGCGGCTGCACGCCCGCGACGATCGAGAGCAGCGTCGTCTTGCCCGCGCCGTTCGGGCCGATCACCGCGACCATCTCGCCGGCGTGCACGTCGAGGTTCACGCCGCGCAGCGCGACCCGCTCGCCGAAGCGCTTGCAGAGCCCGCGCACGCTCAGCGCCGGCTCCGCAGTCGCCCCACTCACAGCATGCCGCCGCTGGAGGAGTCCCTCCAGGGCTCGAGCGTCAGGTGCCGGCTCAGGTAGACGACCGTCTCGCGCAGGATCGCGAGGATCGGGATCGCCACGAGCGCGCCGACGATGCCGTAGATCTGCTGGCCGACCAGCAGCCCGAAGATCACGAGCAAAGGGTTGATCCGCAGCGTGTGGCCGAATATCTGGGGCGCGACGATGTGCCCCTCGAGCTGCTGGATGCCGACGAACAGCAGCCCCACCCACAGCGCGGAGATCGGTTCGGTGAAGAGCGCGACGAGCACCGGCGGCAGCGCGCCGAGCACCGGGCCGATGTAGGGGATCAGCTCCATGAAGCCGAGGAACGCCCCGAACGCGACCGCATACGTGCGCCCGGCGGGGAAGATGCCGAGCACCCCGTAGAGGTAGAGCGCGACGCCGGCGGTCGTGCCCATGATCAGGCTGAAGAGCAGCTGCCCGCCGACGTAGCGCGAGACGGCCCGCTGGATCAGCTGGGGATAGTCGTCGGCCTCGCTGCCGTCGCCGGGCGGCATCACGCGCCGCATCAGCGCGCCGATCCGCTTGCCGTAGATCAGCATGTAGACGGAGACGACGAACACGAGCACGACGTCGACGATCGCCGCGGCCACTTCGGTCAGCAGGCTGCCGCCGAAGGACACGAGCGAGCTCGAGCTTTTCACGACCTGGCTCTTCAGCGTCTGCAGCGCGGTTTTGCCTTCGCCGATCAGCTTCAAGTGCAAACCGGCTCCGTTCAGCGTTTTCTGGATGCCCGCGAGCGCGTGTTCGGCTTCGTGCGCGAGCGTGGGCACGTGGTGCGCGAACGCATCGACCTGGTTTGATACCGGGTTGGCAAGCAGGAAGCCGATGCCCGCCAATGTCAGGAAGAAGCCGAGATAGACGGTCAGCACGCCGAGGCCGCGGGGCATCCGCACGTGCCGCTGCAGCGCCTCGACGACCGGGTTCAGGATCAGGCCGATGATCGAGGCGACGATGAACAGCAGCAGCACCTTGCCCGCCGCGCGCGCGAGCAGCCACGCCGCGACGATCGCGAGCGGCAGCACGACGAGCTGCACCCAGCGCGGGACGACCGTGCGGGCGGGGCGCGCGTGCAGGGGCGCGCCGGCG
>JBAIYK010000076.1:0-15303 GCA_037915935.1 Solirubrobacterales bacterium
GAGGGGCCGGCGGGCGCCGCGGAGGGCGTGGGCGCGGGCGCGGGCGGCGCGCTCGGCGCCTGGGCGGCGCTCGCGAGCAACCCCTTGAACGGCTGCGTGCCGCAGGGGCGCTGCACGCTGCCCGCGCGGACGGTGACCGGCAGCGAGGAGGAGAGCCCGCCGGCGCTGATCGTGACGATCGTCGTGCCGGGGTTGTAGGCGCAGAAGAGGGCCGACTGCGCGCGCGGCACGACTTCGCCGCTTTCGTTGACAGGTTCCCCCTTCGCGTCTTCCTCGAAGCGCCCGCCCGGCAGCAGTTCGCCCTTCGCGTTGCGCGGTTCGTCGGCGACGGGCTTTTCGCCTGGCCCGAGCAGCACCGCGTGGGGATTCGCGGAGGCGAGGTTCGCGACGACGAAGCTGCCGATGTCCGGCCGCGAGGAGCTGAACGTGTAGGACGGGAAGACGCCGTTCGCGCAGGCCGTGCCGATGCAGTTCGCGGGAATCTGGATGTAGGGGTCCGTGTCAGGCGTCGTTTCATGGTTGGGGGAGCGGTTGCCGGCCCGCGGCCGGCGCGCGAGCGCGGTGAACAGCGCCGGTTGGCTGCGCCGTAGCAGCGTGCCGTCCTTCGCTTCGAGCGCGAGCTCGCCGATGTTCGGGATCAGCTGGACGCTCACGGGCCAGCGGCCGGTTTCCTGGTTGCGCGTCGCGTTTGCATTCACCTGCGCGAGCAGGAAGCCGCTCGCGCCGAGGAAGTCGCCGTGGGTCTCGGCCTGGTAGCCGACGTAGCCGAGCGTGCCGGTGCCGAAGGCGGGGATCGAGGAGCCGCCGACGCGCAGCGGCAGCGTCACGTTCTGTTCGCGGGAGTAGAAGAAGTAGGCGGAGGCGGGGTGGCACTTGGCGGGGTTCGACAGCGTCTGGCTGTTGCAGTTGCTGACGAGCGCGCGCGCGACCGCGGCCGCAGCGGCGTCGCCGGAGGCGATCTGCGCGTTCAGGTCGGCGTTGCCGAGCACGATCGCCGGCTCGGCGCTGGCCGCGGCTTCCGTCAGCTCTTCATCGAGCCACGCGAGCTGCGCGGCGTCGACGTCGGCGCTGTCGTCGAGCACGATCACGCGCACGCGCGCGGCGCCCCCCGCTCCGCTCGAGTCGAACGCGTAGTAGGCGCCCTCACAGCCCGCGACCTCGCCGCAGCGCGTGACCGACGGTCCGGCCGGCGCGAGCCCGGCCGCCGGCGGCGCCTGCCCGAACGGCGCCGGGAACGCGGCGAACGCCTGCGCGAAGAGGCCCTCCGCGCGTGCGCCGTCGAGATCGCTCGGCGAGGCGGCCGCGAACGCGGGCAGGGGACTCGAGGCGAGCAGCTGCGCGTAGCGGGTCAGCTCGCTCGCGTACGGGATCGCAAGCGTCGCCGGACCCGACGTTTCGCCGCTGGTCACGTGCGGGCCGGCGTAGAGGAAGGCGCGCACGCCGCTGATCTGGGCGGCTTTCTGCAGCGCGCTCGAAAGCCACGCGTCCGGCCCTGTGCGGGCGTTCGCGCGGGCCGCGCAGGGAGCCATGCACTGCGCGCCGCCGCCGATCGCAAAGCTCGCCATCGCCGGAGCGCTGACGATCGGCGCGGCGCCCTGCCCGGGAGCGCCACCCTGCGCGGGAGCAGCGCCGCCGCCGGGGTAGCGCGCGACCGCGGCCGTGTCGAGCGCGCCGTTGAAGTCGCGCGTGTCGACGAAGCCGCCGACCGCCCACCCTTCGGTGCCGGCCTCGTTGACCAGGACCGCCGAGATCGGGTCCGGCTCGTACGCCATGTCGTAGCGCGCGTAGTTGCCCGGCGGTTCCTGGACGTCGTCGAGTTCGTGCTCCTCGTCGCTCCAGCCGGTCGCGGTCTGCCGCAGCACGTGACCCGCGCCGTAGCCGGCGCTGAGCGGGTAGGGCGGGATCAGATTCGGCGGAAAGCCGGCCGGCGGCGGCGGTTCGTCTTCGAGCGAGTAGGTGTTCGGCACGCTGCCGGAGGCGATCGCGCGCAGCGCGCCGCCTTCGCGGAACAGCGCGAGCGAGCCGGGCTCGAGCCCTCCTGGGAACGGCGTCGCGGTCTGCTGCCAGGGCGCGCCGGGACCGGAGCGCTCGTAGATCACGCCGCCGGTGCCCTGTCCGGAGGCTTCGCCGGCCGAGAAGGCCGCTCCCCCGTCCGGCAGCCCGGCGACCGCCCAGGGCACGTTGGCGCCCATCGCCGCGGTCGCCTCGGCGTCGATCCGCCAGCCGGAGCCGTCGTTGACGAGCAGCCCGCCGACATAGCGGTTGGTCGAGGGTTCGGGCAGCAGGTGGTAGGCGACGATCGCCTCCGACCCGGCGAAGGCGACGGAGGTGAAGGTCGCGTGCGAGAGCCCTTCCGGAAGCGGTTCCTGGCTCCAGCTCTTGCCGTAGCCGAGCAGCGCGCCTTCCTGACCGACCGCGTATCCGCGTTCGGGGTCGCTCGGGTCGAAGGCGACGCTCAGCAGGTTGCCGCGGAAGTTGAGCGGGGCCGAGGGATCGGGTTCCCAGAGCCCCGTCGCGCCCCTCCAGAACCACATCTGGCCGCGGTCGCCGACCGCGTAGGCCCGGTCCGGCGCGGGCCAGGCGACCGCGCGCAGTCGCGGCGTCGCCCTGCGTCCGCCGGAGCTCAGCAGGCTTTCGGGCAGCCAGCCCTGTCCCGGCTCGTAGCGCGCGACCTGGCCCTGGTCGCCGACGGCGAGCGCTTCGCTGCCCGGCGCGCCGGTCGGCGCGCCCGGCTGCGGCGCGATCGCGACGAGCGCGTGCTTGAACGGCACCGGGTAGGGAGTGAGACGGCTCGGCTGCGGTTTGCTCGTCAGGTGCACCGGCAGCAGGTGGTCGCCGAGCCAACCCTCCCGCGGGTTCGAGAAGGCCGCGCCGAAGACGCCGCCGACGTCGCCCGAGCCGGGCGACCCGCCGAGCGCGAGCACGCGCGTGAAGGAGGTCCCGTCGAGCCGCAGGCTGACGCCTTCGCCGAAGCCCGTGATCACGCGTTCGCCGAGCCCTTCCGGGGTCGCGGGGTTCGCCCAGGCGAAGCTGCGCGAGGGGCCGCTCGGCAGCGCTTCCGGCAGTTCGTGGGTGCATGCGGGGGTGCCGGCGGGCGCGCCGGCCGGCAGCTCGCACCAGCTCGCGACCACGTTGCCGGCGTCGGCTTCGCCTTCCGGCTTGAAGAAGAAGGTGGTCGAGGCCGCGACGTCGGAGCGCAGCCCGTCGGCCCACACCCCTTCGGAGGTGACGGTGAGCACCTGCGCCTGCACGCTCGGCGGCTCGCCGGTGCCGGCGACCGTGAAGGGGCGTCCCGCGACCGTGAGCGGTTCCCCGGGCGTGCCGCCGCCGTGCGGCGCGACCGGCTGCCAGCTCGGGCCTTCGGCGCCGCCCAGCTGGCGCCGGAAGAGCGCGACCGCGCCGGCGGGATAGCCTTTCGAGGAAAGCTGCCCGAGCAGCCAGGCGTTCTGCGGCGAGCTCGCGCCGATCGCGAGCACATGGAAGTCGGTGACGCTCGCAGCCGGGATCGCGATCGGCTCACGCGTCCACTGCTCGCCGTCCCAGTGCAGGACGCCGTCTTCGACGCCGGCGCCTTCCTGCACGGGCACGACGAGCGCGCCGGCGCGCGCCGGCGAGCCCGCTTCCTGCAGCGGCGCGAGCAGCGGCGCGCGATGCGCGCCGAACAGCGTCTCGCCCGGCTTCAGCAGCGCTTCGGGGCCTTCTTCCGGCGCCGGCAACGGCGCGGCCTCCTGGAAGGCGCCGCCGGGATCGCGCACGAGCAGCACCTGCTGCGCTTTCGCGCCCGGTTCGCCGGACGCGGGTGCGGTGCCGAGCAGCGCGCCGGCGCCCGCCGGCGTCATCTGTCCCGCGAGCGGGCTCGTCGCGCTCAGTCCGGCGAAGGTCGGTTTGTCGGGCGTGAAGCCGCCGAGCGGATGGCCGGCGGCGTCGAGCAGTCCGGGTCCGAGCGTCCAGCCGCCCGCTTCGGTGTAGCGCACGATCACCCACTGCGCGGCGCCCCCGCCCGTGTTCGCTTCGCCGATCCCCCACGTCTCGGCGGGCGCCTCCTGCGGCGAGGCGCCGATCATCGTCACCCTGCTCGCGGGCACGGATGCGTCGGTCTGGGGGATCGGTTCGCCGGCGGCCGCTTCGGCCGCGCGCGAGACGAATCCGCGGTCCCGGGGCCAGAAGCCGACCGCGAGCGCGCAGAACGCGAGCGCGAGCGCGCCGCCGAGGACCGCCCGCCGGCGGCGCGCCTGCACGCTCACTCGCCTCACAGGCCCGGCCCCGTCCAGACGCGCGAGGTGATGCCCGAACTCGTCCCGACCTCCGGTCCCGTCCAGAGCGGCGCGGATGCGCCCGTCAGCGAGGCGATGCCGAGCGCGACCGTGTTACCGCCTTCGCCTTCGCCGCCGCCTGCGACCGGCACGGTCGGCAGCGGCGCGAGCGCGTGCGTCTGCAGCGAGAGCTTCGTCGGCCAGCGCCGCCGGTCGAGGCGCAGCAACAGCCTGCGCTCGCCGGCGGGCAGGACCTGCGCCGCGGTGGCGGCGACTACCGATCGGCGGCGCCTCGCGACCAGCCGCACGCGCGCCTTCACGGCAAGGCGGAAGCTCACCCGCAGCGTGCTGCCGTGCAGGAGCCGCTCGTGCAGGTGGGTGAGCAGCTGCACCGCGCGCCTGCGCTGTGGCGGCTTCGGCGCTTCGGGCACTAGCGCGCTTTCGTTCGGAATCGATTCGACGAGCCCGGAGTCGTCGAGCGGGGGCAGGTCGGCGGGCGTCTGCGGCAGCCCTTCGTCAGGCGGGCGGTAGGTGATCAGGCCGGCGAAGGCCGGGTCCGCGTCGCGTTCGAGCCGGCTGCCGTCGCCGAGGTGGAAGAGCCATCCCTGCGTCGTCGCCATCCAGCAGTCGTGCGGGGCGGGACAGGCGATCAGCTTCGCCGCGCCCTTCGGCCCAACGCCTTCGCCAGGCGCGGGCAGCGTCTGTACGTCGGAAACCTGCCCGCTCGCGGAGACGCGCGCGACGGTCGCGCTCGCGGTCGGCGAGGAACTGAGCGCTTCGCCTTCGCCCGTGAGCGCGAGCCATGCGCTTTCGCCTCCCGGCTCGGCCGCGATGCCCTCGACCACCTCTGCGGGGAAGGGGCTGCCGCTCGGCGGATCGGCGAAGGGCCCGAGCACCTGGCTCCAGGCCCCCTTCGCGTAGCGCACGACCGTCACCTCCGCGGGCTGGCTGCGTTCGGGCAGGCTCGCCGCGGGACCGGCGGCTCCCCAGAGCGCTTCTTCGTCTGCGGACAGGCGCAGGTAGTCGAGCGCTTCCGGGAACTCGCCGGCCGCGTATTCGGGCACGCGGGGGGTGAGCGAGACGAAGGTCGGCTGCTGCCCGGCGGGCTGGATCCGGCGCAGCACCGGCGGCGGCGAGGGCTCGGGTTCGCTCAGCAGGTCGCTCGCGGCGAGCTTCACGCTCTCGTAGAGGTGACCGGCGAAGAGGCGCATCGCCTTCACCGCATGGCCCTGGGGACTCGGTTGCTCGCTGAGCGCACGTCCGTCCCAGTGCAGGTGGAACGCCCCCACCTGCGGTTCGGGCAGCGGTTCGCCCCCGAACCAGCAGTCGGACGCGCTCATGCAGCCGGCGGCGTCCATCGGCTGATACGAGCTCGCCTCGAAGGCCGGCGAGGCGTATGAGCCGATGACCTGTCCGCCCGCGAAGTGGCAGAGCGTGTCGTCGAGGATCGGCGCCGGTTCGCCGTTCGCGGGGTTCGCCGCCTGCCCCGGGCGCCCGTCGGAGACCGTCCAGAACTCGTCTGGCCCGGCCCACGCGATCCGACCTTCGGTCGCGCCGCAGACGGTCGCGAGCTCGTGCCAGCCTTCGCCGTCGTAGGCCCAGACGCCGGGCGGGATCGTGCTGCCGTTGCCGGCGGTGACGAGCAGCCCGCGGTTCGGCGCCCAGAACTCGATGTCGCCGATGCGCCCGAGGCCGATGGGCACTTCCGAGCGCGGCACCCCTGGCGGCGGTTCCGGCGGGCTCGGCTGTTCGAGGCGCCACGACGCGCCGCCGTCGTCGGGCAGCACTTCCGCCGCCCTCACCGTGCCAGCCCCGCCGGCGAGCGTCGCGAGCGCGGCGACGGACGCGAGCACGGCGAAGAGGACGATGCGCATGTGCACCGGGCTCGTCGCCTGCCTACGGGCCACGCTCATCGCCTGCCGCCGCGGCGTTGTCGCCGCCTGCCTGCGCGGCGTTCTCATCGCCCCCCGCCGCGGGTCGGCCGGCTTGCGCGCGCCCGCCTCATCCGCGCCTCGCGGCTCGGGCGGCGCGCAGCGGCGGTCTGGAAGGTGACCGGCATGGCCGCGTGCAGCGTCGGTCTGCCAGGGCTCGAGAAGGTGACGCTCACGATCGCCGACAGCCCGCCCTGCTGCGCGGCGAGCGCGCGGTATGCCGGCGCGAGCTTCAGCACGAGCGTGACGAGCCCGCGCGCGTCCGCGCGCGCTTCCGTCTGCGCAAGCGCGCGGGGGCGCGCCGATCCGTGCGCCGCGCCGGCCCGGCGGCGGACGTGATGCGTTCGCCGAGCTCGCCCCTCCCGCCGCGCGATCGCACCTGTGCGCCGCGCGATCGCGCCCATGCGCGCGTCGGCGCCTGCGCGCAGCGTGCCGGCCGCCGGCGTGCTCGCTTCGAGCTGCACCGTCCCGTCGCGACGCGAGCGGGCAGTGACGTACAGGCGCCAGCCTGGAGCGAGCCTCGGATCGGGCGGCGCGGCGGAGACTTCCTGGGCGGGCGGTTCGAAGCCGAACGTCTCGCGCGAGACGACGAAAGCGTCGCTGCCGTCGAAGCCGACGCTTTCGACGCTCGGCGTGTTGCCGTCGCCGTAGACGAGGTTCGAGGCGGTCGAGGAGAACGCGAGCGTGAGGCCGTCTGCGCTGAACGAGGGCGAGAGCGAGCCGTCGAACTGCGTATAGGGCACGACGCCCGCGGCGACTGGTTTGTGCGGGTGTTCGGGTTCGCCGCCGCCGAAGGCGCGCGTCACGCGCGTGAGCGTTTCGTCGGCGAGATCGGCCTCGAACAGTTCGACGAGCCCGACGCTCGCCGCCGGCGCGCTCACGTATGCGGGCGTCCCGAGCGGGAAGAGCGTGCGCTGCGTGCAGAATGCGACCTCCGTGCCGTCGGGCGAGAGCGCGAGGTCGACGATCGCGGCGTCGGTCGCCGGGTTCTCGGCGTCGGCGCCTGCGATCTCGCTCAACGGGCGCAGAGCGAGCGAGCGCGGCAGCGCCGCGCTCATGTCCGACACGTAGAGATCGCTCGGGCGACTTGCGACGCTGAGGCCGAAGCTCCCCTCGCCGAACGGCGGCGCGGTCGCGAGGAAGGCGACGGTCTGACCGTTCGCGCTCAGCATCGGCGTCGTGTCGACCAGCGGGTCGCCCTCGATCCCGCTCAGCGGTTCGGTCACGAACGGTCCCTCGCAGGGATCGGACGGCGTCGGCGGCTGCGTCAGCGCGCTCTCGCCGCTCGAGACGCAGGCGGCGCTCGCCGGGTCGGCGCCGCCGCTCACGCGCCGCGTGAGCGCCTGCGGACCGTCCGCGATCCGCCGCCACAGCGGTTCGGCGTAGTGCGGCCGCAGTTCTTCGCCGGCGAGCGTTCGCACCTGCGCGCCGACGTCCTGGCCCATCCAGGCGACGGTGCTGCCGTCGGCGCTGATCGAGGCGCCGACCGTCGGCGTCAGCCCATACTGCGTGGGCGGGAGGAAGCGCGGCGGCGACGCGCCCGCGAAAACCGCCCCGAACGTCGTGCCCCCTTCGCTGCCGGAGACGGGTTCCTCGCGACCGCTCGCGGAGACGGCGGGCAGCCCTGTCGCGGAGTCGTAGCGCACGCTCGCGAGCGTCGTCGTCTTCGCGTCGAGGTCGCGCACGCCGACCTGCAGGGCGGGGGTTTCGGGCGCTTCTTCGCCGTCGAGGTTCGAAACCGCCGTCGTCACGAACGCGACCTTGCGCCCGTCGGCGCTCAGCGCGCTGCGCCCGGCCGCGACGGCGCCGTAGAGCCGAGAGGACGGTTCCGCGTAGGCGAGGCCGCTCGCGCGGCCGTTCTGCGCCGAGGCGAGCGTGAAGGCGCCGGGCGCCGCCGGCGTGTCGCAGCTGGCGGCGGAGCCGCACGGATGCGCGCCTTCGACCGGATAGACGGGCACGTCCATGTCGCGCACATAGACATCCGGCGAGCTGTTTAGATCGTCGAGCGGATCGAGCTGCGCGGTCGTCGTGAAGCTCACGTAGCGGCCATCGGAGCTGATCGACGGCAGCTCGGCGTCGCCCGCGGCGAGCGCCGCGTCGGCTGCTTCGCCGACCGCGACCGGCAGCACTTCGCCGCTTGCCAGGTCGCGCCGCCAGACGCCTTTCACGCCTCCGAAGGAGCCATCGAAGGCGACGTAGCGCCCGTTGCCGGAGATCGCCGGGTCGTGCGCGTAGTCGGCCTGCTGAGGCGGGCTCCCACCCTCGCTCACCGTGCTTTGCGAGGCGAGCGAGATCTGCCCGAAGACGTCCGCGCGCGCAGGTGCCGCGACCGCGAGCAGCGCGAGCAGCGCGAGGGTCAGCGACTGGGAGCGCCTCATCGCACCGTCACCACACGCCGCACGAGCGCGCCGTTGCCGAGGCGGTCGCGCACACGGGCGAGCACCACGTAGCGGCCCGCATGGGCGTAGCGGTGCACGAACCGCTTGCGAGCGCCCGCGGAGCGCCCGTCGCCAAAGCTCACCCTCACCGCGACGACGTCCACGCCGGAGCCGGGATCGCGCACGCGCACGGCCACGGCGCGCCCCCGTCTCGCGCGCCTCACGGTGACGGTCGGCGGCTCGTCGTCGATCAGCAGCGTCGACGGCTGGCTGAGCGTCGCCGCGCCGTCGGCGTCGCGCGCGAGCAACTGCACCTCGTGGGCGCCATCGCCGAGGCCGCGCGCAGGAATGCGCATCTGCAGCGCGGCCGCCGGAGTGGGCAGCGTGCGGCCGTCGAGCACGACGGTGTAGCGCAGCGGCCCGTCCGCGCTGCTCGCCGGTTCCCAGGACACGCGCGCCTGTGAGCGTCTCACCCAGTTGCTGGGAGCGCTGAGGATCAGGCCCGCCGGCGGCGCGGTCGCCTCCGTCGCGACGATCGCGGCGTTGCCGAGCGGTCCCTGCTCGAAGGCGATCAGGCCGTCGCCGAGCCCTGAGCGTCCCACCGAGACTTCGCCCACTTCGCCGCCGGCGCCGCCCCCGACAAGCGCGGTCTGCACGGCTCCGCTCGGGAAGTCCTCGCGCACGGCGACCGCGGGGCGCCCCTGCGCATTCGCGCTCGCCCACGCCGAGACGCCGCCTCCGTTCGGGTTCATCACGCTCACCGAGGAGTCGGCCGCGCCGGCGAAGTCCGGCCCCAGCGTGAGCGCCCCCGTCAGCCCGCGATCGCCCCCTTCGACGACGCGGGGCAGGCCGTTGCTGTCGTAGAGCAGCCGCACCTGGCGTCGTTCGTCGACGTCGACGCTCGGCGGACCGACGGCCGCGCTCTGGCCGCCCGAGACCGCCGAGTCGGCGACGATCGCGCCCTGGAAAGCGCTCCCGCTTTCGCGGTGGGAGACCCCGTCTGGCAGCGTGTTGAGGAACACGCGCGGCCCTGGCAGCGGCGAGCCGGGGCCGGCCGCCTGGCGATAGGCGACCTCCGCCTGGCCGAGCCGCGAGAGCGCGAGGCTGGGAGCGTCGTCGTCGCCGGTGAGCGGCGCGCCGCCGAGCGCGCTCGCGCTCACGGGCATCACGTAGCCGAGCGTGCGTCCGTATATGCGCCGTGCCCAGATGCGGGCGACGCCGTCGATTTCCGGCTCCTGCCAGACGACGACCCCGTTGCCGGTTGGCGCGATCGCGATCTGCGGCGCGTTCAGCCTGCTCGGCGGGCGCATAGAGACGCCCGGGTCGCGGTCGATCGCGCCGAGCTGCGACCACAGCTCGCCGTCGAAGTGAGCGACGCGCACCTGCTCGACGACGTCGCCGGGTCTCAGCAGCGGGACCGAGGAGGTCTGGCCGGACTGTTCTTCGACCACCCTGTAGACGACGTCGCCCTGGCCGCTGGAGTCGACCGCGAGCTGAGGGCTCGTGCCGATGCCCTGCCTGATGTCCGGGTCGACGATCATCGCCGGCCCAAACGAGGAGGCGCCCGGGCCGAGCGTCGCGCCCAGCAGCTCGTCGATCGTCTTGCCCTTTTCGGTCGCGAACGGGGTCGCCCACACGACCACGAGCTCGCCGCCCTCGGCCGCGGCGATCCGCGGCCAGCTCGCCGCGTAGGGCTGCCCGAGGTCCGCCTGGATCGGCGCCAGCCAACGGCCGTCGAGGTAGCGAGAGACGAACACGTGCGCGACGCCGCCGACACGCTTCAGGTAGGCGAGGCCGCCGCTGCCGTCTTGCGCCATCGCGACGCCGCCGAAGCCGACGACGGCCTCGCTCGGTCCGTCGATCGTCACGGCCGGCTCGATCACCGCGCGCGCCTGTCCTGCGCCGAGCGCTACGGCCACCGCGACGAGGCAGATGGTGGTCACGGCGTCGCCGCGCATCGCGCGTCGAAGCCGACTCGTCGTAGCGAATCTCATCACGGGGACAGCTGCGGGGCGATCGATGTCAGCGGCGGCCTTGCGCCCGGCAGAGGCATTCACCAGTGGGGAGCAACATAACCAGAAGAACCGCCCAGCGGTGTTGTTCTGCGCGCGGTTTCACAGAAATGTCACGATTGGCCTGCGACGGAACGGATTTCACATTTTCTTGACGGCAGGTGTTCACCTCGATTTCACACCGAAGTCACACGCGACGCAGAGACAGTCGAGGAGCGGTGTGCGCGGTCGGCGATCCTCACCTCCTCGACGGGCACGAGCCGCTGGCGGCGCAGGTGGTCGAGCGCAGCGTTGCGCGCCAGGCGCATCAGCCAGGCGAGGAAGGGCGCCTCGCGCGGCTCGTATCTGCCGATCGCCTGCATGAGCTTCGCGAACACCTGTTGGGTGACGTCCTCGGCCTCGTGGTGGTCGTGGACGATGCCGCGAACGTAGCCGTGGACGTTGTCCGCGTAGCGGGCGTAGAGAAACGCGAGCGCGTCATGATCCCCCGCCTGCGCCCCTCTCACCGCACCCGCCACCGGACGCTCGCGCGCCGTGGGCCACGGCCTCTGCGCCTCCTCCCTCCTCGTCTCGCCTTCGGTGCAACATCCCTGCGTAAATGTCGGTGCCATCAGCTCTCCCAGTCGACGTTGGCCCCATCCCGCGCAGAGCCGGCCCCATCGGCCCTGCGGGCAGGAAGTTGACATCTGGCGAGGTTTGGGTCGAGAAGAAGGTGTTGCGAGGTGGAGAAAAGTTGTTGCTCGGCACCCATCCGTCGCTCGCGCCGACATGTCGCTTGGCGTCGACTTGCGCTCGGCGCTGATTCGTCGACCGGCGCGGACTGTCGCTCGACGCCAACTTCGAGGTCGGCGCTGTCGTCGCTTCGCGCTACAGGTCGAGCCGGCTCACGCCGAGCTCGTCGAAGCCGACGTGGTGGGCGAGCTCGTGGCGAACCGTCCGCGTCACCTGGTCGCGCAGCAGGCGCGGGTCGTGCCCGAAGTCGCGCCTCAGCGTGTCCCTGAAGATCACGATCCGGTCGTGGGTGTCCTTGCGGCTCACGCTGCCGCCCTGGTAGAGGCCGTAGGCGCGGTGCTTGCGGCCCTCGTCGGAGATCACGACCGCGACGTGGCGCAGCGCGCCGAGCAGCAGTTCGGGCAGGTCGTCGAGCGCTTCGCGCACGAGCTCCCTGAAGTCCTCGTCATCGAGGGGATCGAGCTCCTCGAAGTCCTCTTCGTCCGGGTCGTGGATCAGACCTTCGCGCGCGAGCTGCTCGGAGTGACGCACGATCTCCTCGAACTCCGTCTCCGACTCCGGTTCGCGCCAGCCGCCGAGGCGCACCGCGAGCAGCGCCGCCCCGCCCGCGATCAGCACGACGGCGAGCACGCCGAGCGCGACCTCCTCGAGCGCCCTCACCGCCCCGACGGCGCTGAAGCCCTGCCCGAGCACGATCACGACGAGGCCGAGCGAGAGCGCGATCAGCGCCGCCACGCCAACTCGCCGCAGGTGGCCGCTCGGCAGTGACGGGCGCGAGCGCTTCATCGCCCTACTTCAGGGTGCGGGCGATCACGAGCCGCTGGATCTCGTTCGTGCCCTCGTAGATCTGGGTGATCTTCGCGTCTCGCATCATTCGCTCGACCGGGTACTCCTTCACATAACCGTAGCCGCCTAGCACCTGCACCGCATCCACCGTGACGGCCATCGCGGTATCGGAGCAGAAGACCTTCGCCATCGAGGAGTAGCGCGCCGCCTGCGGGTCGCGGCGGTCGGCGAGCGCGCAGGCCTTGTAGAGCAGCTCGCGCGCCGCCGCGGTCCGCGTCTGCATGTCGGCGAGCTTGAACTGGATCGCCTGGAAGTCGAAGATCGGCCGGCCGAACTGGACGCGCTCCTGCGCGTAGGAGATCGCGTAGTCGGTCGCGCCCTGGGCGATCCCGACCGCCTGCGCGGCGGCGCCGAGACGCGTGCGCTCGAGCGTCGCGAGCGCGACCGAGAGGCCCCTGCCGACCTCGCCGATCACGTTCTCCTTGGGCACCCTCACGTCCTCGAAGATCGGCTGCCCCGTCGGCGAGGCCCTGATGCCGAGCTTGTGCTCGAGCTTGCCGACGCCGAAGCCTCGCCTGTCCGCCTCGACGACGAAGGCCGTGATCCTCTTGCTCTCCCGGTCCGTCACCGCGAAGCAGACGTAGAAGTCGGCGATCCCGAGGTTCGAGATCCAGTTCTTCGTGCCGTTGATCACCCATTCGTCGCCGTCGAGCACCGCTGTCGTCTTCATGCCCGCGGGGTCCGAGCCCGCCTCGGGCTCGGAGAGCGCGAACGCGGGCGACCACTCGCCGCTCGCGCACCTCGGCAGGAAGCGCTGCTTCAGCTCCTGCGAGCCGAACAGCTGGATCGGCAGGGTGCCGAGGTCCTGAACCATCAGGATGAGCGCGCAGGAGGCGTCGACCTTCGCGATCTCCTCGACCGCCATGTTGAGCATCAGCGTGCCCGTGCCGGTGCCCCCGTACTCGGCCGGGAAGGGCAGCCCGAGCACGTCCTGCTCGGCGAGCACCTTCCTGATGTCCCACGGGTATTCGGCCTTCTCGTCGATCTCGGCCGCGCGCGGCGCGATCCGCTCGCGCGCGATCTGGCCGATCGTCTCGCAGAGGTCGAGGTGCTCGCGGGGGATCGCGTAGATGTCGCTGACGGTTGCGGTCTGTTGCATGGGCCCGGTCCTCGCTCCTCGCTCGTGGGGTTTCCCAATGTCCTCGCGGTGGTGTTGCATCCAATTTTGAACTGCGTGCGCTTAGGTAGTGACAGTGGCATCCATAGCGCACGCAGCTCGAAGACGTGCTGATCGTAATGCTCGCGTGGCGATCGCTACGCTCATCTGGAATGAGCGCGACGAGCGAGGGGACGCAGATCGAGATCGAGCCGGCGGACCTCGCGGCGTGGCTCGAGCGCGAGCAGCGTCCGCAGGTGATCGACGTGCGCGAGCCCTACGAGCGCGAGGCGGGCCACATCGCGGACACGCGGCACGTGCCGATGGTGGAGCTGACCTCAGCGGCGGACACGATCGCAAGGGACAGGCCAGTCGTCTTCTACTGTCGCGTCGGCGCGCGCTCGCAGATGGCCGCGCAGGCGTTCAGGGCGGCGGGCTTCGACGCCTACACGCTCACCGGCGGCCTCGTGCGCTGGGCCGCGGAGGGCAGGCCGCTGACTCCGGAGGGCGGGCAGGTCGCGGACCATTGAGGGCGACCCAGCCAGGCGTCTGGACCAGGCGAGGACGAACCGCACCGCCACCGAGGCGCGTTACGAGGAACCCTTCAACGAGGGACCTGCTTTGAACGAGGAAGGAGACGATCAGATGGAGGCATCCACATATCCGGCGGTGCGGCGAGGCGAGGGCTACGCCGTCGGCCACCTCGACGATCTCGGCGAGGGCTACGGCTTTCGCAAGGTGCGAAAGGGCCTCGGCGTCGTCGCCTTCGGCGTGAACGCAATCGTGATGCCGCCAGGCTATGCGACCGGGTTCCACTATCACGACGAGCAGGACGAGCTCTACTTCGTGCACAGGGGCGAGATGGAGATCGAGCTCGGCGACGGCAGCGTCCACGCGCTGCCCGAGGGCGCCTTCGCTCACGTCGAGGCGCACACGCCGCGCAGGCTGCGCAACGTCGGGCAGACCGACGCGATCTACCTCTGCGCCGGCGGCAAGGGCGGATACGTCGGCCGCGACGGCAAACTGCCGGAGGGCGAGCAGCGCTTCAGCGGGCCGCCTGGGGCGGCATAGGGCTCAGCGCCCCTGCTTGCGGGCCGCCTCCTGCACGGCGGCGAGCACCTGAGCCGGCCCCTCGGCAAGCTGCAGGAGGGCGATGTCCTCGCTGCAGACGCTGCCGAGGCGGAGCATCTTCAGCGAGATCCAGTCGAGCAGCCCCTGCCAGTAGTCACCGCCGACGAGGATCACCGGGAAGTGCTTGATCCTGTGCGTCTGGATCAGGGTGAGCGCCTCGAAGAGCTCGTCCATCGTGCCGTAGCCACCGGGCAGCACCACGAACGCGCTCGAGTAGCGCACGAACATCAGCTTGCGGGTGAAGAAGTAGTGGAAGCGCAGCGGCACGTCGACGTAGGGATTGAGCACCTGCTCGAAGGGCAGCTCGATGTTCAGCCCGACCGACACGGCGCCCGCCTCGCGGGCGCCCTCGTTCGCGGCCTGCATGAGACCGGCTCCGCCGCCGGTGATGATCGCGAAGCCGGCCCTGCCGAGCACGAGCGCGATCTCGCGCGCGAGCTCGTAATGAGGATCGTCTTCGCGCACGCGCGCGGAGCCGAACAGCGCGACGCCGCACCCCACCTGCGCGAGCGTCTGAAAGCCGCGCTCGAGCTCGTGCTGCACGCGCTCGATCCGCTGCGCGTCGCTGTAGGTGCTCGCGACGACGGCGTGCTCGGCGGCGAGCAGCTCCTCGTCGGAGGTGAGCGGCGTGCGCGGCGGGGCCATCAGTTCATCAGTTCGCGGATGACGCGCTGGTGCTGCTGGCCGACGGAGGTCTTCTCAGGACGAAGGCCAAGCGCGCCGGTGAGCTTCGAGGCCATCGGCACCCAGGCCACGATCAGGTAGACGCTCATCGCCACGAGCGCGATCCGCAGCCTGCGAGAGCTCGACAGTGCGACGAGCGGCAGCGCCCAGAGCACGTACCAGGGCAGCACCCAGGCGAGCGTGACTAGCAGCGCGATGCTCGCCCAGCCCGAGGGAGTGATGAAGTCGCGCCGCCGCCAG
>JBAIYK010000042.1:0-39981 GCA_037915935.1 Solirubrobacterales bacterium
CGCCACGAGCAGCATCACACCCAAACCCCGCCCATCACCACCGACACCGAGGAAGCAATCGCCGCATAACATCCACCCCAGCGGAGCTACGCCCCAAGCAATTTCACCCGGAACCTGAGACGCGACCAGGTTCTCCGAAGCAATGCCTATGATGGCATCGAGGGGACCATCGCAAAACTCCATCGTCCTCATGCGATCTGACCCGAGGCATTACGCGGACTTGACGACGTGTAGGCGGCGAGGCGACGCAGGAGGCGTGTTGCGCTGCTCGTAGTCGTCCATCGCGCGCTGCGCGCGAGCGAGTGCGCGGCGGCGGGCGAGCTTGGTGTAGACGGTGGCGATGAGATAGCCGCCGTCGTCATGACCGATCATCTCTGCGACCGTTGCGGGGTCGAGGCCGAGGCCGCCGTCCTCGATGGGATCGACCATCCATTGAATCGCGCGGTGCTTTAGCTCATAGAACTCCTGGCCTGGCATCCCTGCTGAGGCGCGTACCGAGTGCCAGAGCGTCGACCATGTGCTGCGCAGCATGTAGCCGCCGCGCGCGGCGGGAAAGACAATCTCTCCCTTTTTCCGGTCGATCGTTTTGCCTCGACGCGGCATGGTTTCCAGGTGTGCGCGAAAGCGAGGGCTCATTACGACCCAGCGCCCGTCGTCGTCCTTGGGCCAGGTGACCTCGCCTGTGTCGAGGTCGATCTGCCAGCGCACATGGATCAGGTTCTTCGCGAAGTGGATATCGGGACGGTGCAGAGCGAATACCTCGCCGGGCCGCATGGCCGCCTCGCCGACGCCTAGCGTTGCGCCCTCGATGACGAGCCCGTAATCGTCGGTCCGGCTCTCGCGGGCGCAGCGCAGCAGGCGAAGGTATTGCTCGTCGCTCAGTATCTCGAAGTCGGGTCGATCGACTCGGCGCTTGCGCTTGCTGGCGCCGAGCTTCGTGAACATATTGCGAGGGATCAAGTCACGGTCGAGGGCGTGATTGAAGAACTGGCGCACGGCCTGTTGTGTGTTTGCGCCCTTCGGCCGTGCCCAGGTGACCGCCTCATCCCGCGTGAAACTGTCAATCAGCCGGTCGTGAAATTCGCGGATGAACGGCTTTAGGCCATCGCGCGCGCGTCTGACGGTCGAGTCGCGCCGCCCCGTCGCCTTTTCGCAAAACTCTCCGTCCGGCCAGGTCATCGTGATCCGGCCGTCGTCGTGAATCGTCGCGCCCGCGAACTCAAGCACCGTAGGTACAGTCCGCAGCGACGGGTTATCGACTTCTGCCTGTAGTTCCTCCAGACATCGACGCTCCGCTTTGCGGTAGTCCTCCATGTTGTCGTGCGTGCCGACCCACTTCTTGCGTCCCTTGTATTCGGCGTGCCCGACCCACTTGGGTTTGTGTCGCGTCCCGCGGTTCTGAGGCATCAGTCACTCTCTCCCGCGAGTAGCGTTCGCGAAGCCATGCCTCGACCTCGGAGATTCGGTAGCGGACGAGGCCGCCCATGCGTAGGTGGGGAAGTCCGACGTGCTGTTGAAGCTCGATCCAGCGTGGCGTGACGAGCAGGTGATCGGCGAGTTGCTGCTTTGTGATTCACCGCTCGTTTTCCTCGATAGGAGAGCGCGTCTCTGCGCTCGTGCTCGTGTCGATCAAATGTGACGGTGCCGGCGGGCGACCATTGGCACCCTAGAAAGGTCACGAAACCTCCGCGAACGGGACACGAAATGCACGCTTGGCGGCGATACGCGGCGGGCGCGGTGCTGTGGTCCTGACGACAGTTCATAGGGCGGTCAATCCCCTTGGGGGTCGATCCATCTAGATCACATCCCGCTCCGGTTTTCAACCGACATCGAAGGCGGTTGCTTGGCGGGCATGGCAGGCTTCACAGAGCGGGCCGGGCGCCTGCTTCGCCGTCTGTGTGGCGCGGTTTCCGTCGCGGTCGTAGCCTCCCCATCGGCACCAGCGCAGTCCTATCGCCTCGGCTTCGGCCTCTAGTTCTTCGATCTCGGCGAAGAAGTCAGGGTAGAGCGCGTTGAGCATTGCGCGCTCGCGCTCGGCGGATGCGAATGCGCCGCAGTTGCACTCGCCGCTGCGGTGGAGAAGCGCGGCGGCGTCGGACTCCGGTATGCGGTGCGCCTGCCGGTATCGCGCCATATCGGACGATGACCAGTTGAGCAGCGGGTTTACGAACACCGCGGAGGAGCGATGCGCGCGTGAGATTGGTCCGCGGTTGGCGCGGCACCGGCTCTCCGCGCGACGAACTCCTGAGAGGAAGACCACACGGGCGCGGCGTGAGTGCCCAACCTTGCTCTCGCGCAAGAGGGTCGCAATCTGACGTTCCTTGAGCATGATGTATGCGCGCCCGTGCATTGCCGGGCCGGGGAATCCGAGTCCCTTTCTGACCGTGCCGTCTCGGAGCACGTCGCCGCCGAGCACCATCCGGCGGTACGCGTTGCCTGCGTGCATGCCCCGCAGTGGCTTGCCCAGCCAGCGTGCGTATTCGTGGACGAACTCGGCGACGCCGGGAACGGCCGTGCCGGTGTCGATGAAGGCGAGGCTGTCGTAGTGGTCGCGGCAGCGGTGCGCGAGCACGGTCGAATCGTTGCCGCCGCTGAACAGGCACCAGACTGCGACGGGTTTGTGTTCTTCGTGTGCGCGAAGGATGATCTCCTCGGGCTCGCGCTCGACGGATTGGGGGATGAGTTTCTGTGTCAGCTTGTGCGGTGCCGGCGGGCAACCGTGGCATTACAGAAAGGTCGCCTATGGTCCCGAAACGGGACACGCCTTGCTCGAACGCGGGCTGCTCATGTCAGCTCCCATCGGAGCTTCTTCCCGAGTGGGTGGGTGTCGTAGGAGGGGCGTCCGGGCCGGTTCCATTTTCCGCCGCCTGCTTTGTCGTCGGCGAGCGTGAAGCCGCTGGCGCGTAGTGAGGCGCCGCCCTCCTCGGGCAGCGTGTAGGTGATGAGCTTGCGGTAGCCAAGCGCCTTCACCGAGCGCCACGCGGCGCGATAGTGGGGCTACAAGGAGTCGCCCGTCGAACGCTTCGGGGAGGGCTCAGCTACAGCTCGGGCAGGCCAGCGTTTGAAGTTCCTCTGCGGCCGAGTCCAGCACCGGAGCGGGCGGCGCGGCGTCCTTTGGGGGCGCTGGGTCGGCGGAGGTCACACGCGAAACCGTGTACCGGCCTGCGGGGGATTTGCGGGGGGATTGGCGCCCTCTGCGGGGGATTTGCGGGGGCCGAGACCAGCGAAAGCCCGCAAAAACGGGCGAAACGGCCGACGCCGATCCCCCGTGTTTACGGGGGTTTTCGCCCGTGTTTGCTGGACTTCGCCAAACACTAAGGAATCGGGGCGCCCAGATTCGAACTGGGGACCTCACCGACCCGAACGGTGCGCGCTACCAGGCTGCGCCACGCCCCGACGTCCCTAGTATCCCACACCGCGGACGCCTCGAGGGCGATGATGGGCCGGCGCGACCTGCGGCCGCCTGCTGCGAGCAGCAGGGGGTCGCGAGCGGCCTCGGATCGTCTTTGGAATACACGCTCGGCCGGCTCGACGGCGGACGCGCCCGCAGCCTGGGGATCCGGACGAGCAGGCCCGCGGCACGCGCAAGCTCCGTGGTAGGTCGCTCACACCGCACGCTACCGCCGGTGGCCAGCGTTCCGCCCGCAGCGGGCGGAACGCTGGCGCCGAATCGGTTAGATGCCCTGGCCGTAGTTGGTGCAGGTCGCTGTGAAGGAGCCGCTCGGGCTCGAGCTGAGCTGGTTGAGCACGTTCTGCAGCGAGGGCGAGTCGTCGAACATGCCGATGTGTGCGACGGGGTCTTCCGGGCACTGGCTCTGGATCGTGATGTTCGTGACGTTCGATCCGCTGAGGAACGCGTTCGTGTACGGGGTGACGACCTCGTCGTTCTTCGTCTCGATGACGACGTAGCGCACGCTCGAGGCGAGCGGTTCGCCTGAGCCGAAGAGCTTCTTGATGAACGCGGAACCTTCCTCCTGTTCGGGGAGCGCAGGCGCACCGATGTATTCGGCGAGGCTGGAGATGAGTTCTTTCGCCCACGGGAACTTTTCGAGCAGGATCGTGAGGCCGTTGAGGTTCGTGCCATGATTGCTCGGGGCGAGACCGATGAGCTCGTTCACCTTGCTCGCACCGCCAAGGAACTTGATGTAGTAGTTCGGCATCATCCCGCCCTGAGAGTGGCCGACGAGGTCGACCTTCGAGGCTCCTGTGATGAAGAGCACCCAGTCGACGTATGAGGAGAGTTCTTCGGCCGACTGTTCGATGTGCCCGAGCCCGTCGATGCGACACCCCGCCGCGTCGCAGAACGACAGTCCCGTCGGGCCGTAATTGAATGCATAGACGCAGTAGCCGGCGTTTGCGAGCAGCGGTGCGAGCGTCACCCAGTTCGAGCCCTCGTCCGCAAGCGTCGCATGCACGAGCACGACGGGGTATGGGTGCGCCGAGCCGGGTTTACAGCCGTTGTTTCCACCTTCGACATGCTGCGGCGCCCAGGTCTCGTCGAAGACGGCTTCAGATGCCGCTTCGTTTCCGTAAGGCACGTGATACTGCGCGGATGCCGTGACCGGCGCCGCGATGATGACGGTCGCCGCAACGACTGCAACGACGAGGATGGAGCTGACTCGGTACATTGCCGATACCTCCTGATTTGGTCTGATTGTTTCTATCTCTTGGGATAGGCGATCGATCGAGCGTACCGGCGATCGTCGCGGGCGGCATCTGCCTGCGGGCGGGATGACGACGCGCTCGATCGAGATATATAGAGACGCGATGAGAGCTTCGCTGCCGCGCAGCGGTCCTTCGAGGACCGGCAATTTGCCACGACGGTGGCCCGGTGATATTGCTGCCCGATCCGAGATTCGCATTTCGGAACCGAAAGCAAGAAACGAATACAGGAGGACCAGGCATGACTGGGTCACACATCATCACCCGCCTGCGCGTCGCCGCGCTTGCGGCGCTGCTTGCAATCCTCTCGCTGAGCATCGCTTCGGCGAAGGCGGCGGCGTACCCGAACTCGATGGACGCGCTCGGGGACTCGATCACGCGCGCGTTCAACACCTGCCCGCTCGCATTCACGGACTGCCCCGAAAACTCCTGGGCGACCGGGACGAACAGCAAAGTCGACAGCTACTACGAGCGGCTGCTCGCCCTGAACCCTGGCATCAGCGGGCACAACTACAACGACGCGGTGAGCGGCGCGAAGATGGGAGAACTGAACGGCCAGGCCGAAAAAGCCGTCTCGCGCAAAGTGGAACTCGTCGGCATCCTGATGGGCCACAACGACGCCTGTACGTCGAGCATCTCGACGATGACGTCCGTCTCGACGTTCCAGTCAGAGTTCGAACAGGGGATGAACACGCTGACGAAAGGCCTGCCAAGTGCGCAGATCAACGTCGGCTCGCTCGCGAACGTCTATCGGCTGTGGGAAATCTTCCACACGAACACGAACGCCGTGAACACCTGGAACACCCTGAAGATCTGTCAGTCGCTGCTGGCGAATCCGACCTCGACCGCGAAAGCGGACGAAGAACGGCGCATCCAGGTTCGCACGCGCGAGGAAGAATACGACACCGTCCTCGAAAGCGTGTGCGCGAAATACACGCAGTGCAAGTTCGACAAAGACGCCGGCTTCAAAACCGTGTTCAACACGAACGATGTCTCGACGCGGGACTACTTCCACCCGAGCATCGAAGGGCAGGCGCTGATCGCGAGCAAGGCCTGGGAATCGTTCCCGTTCTAGACCGCGATTGAATCGCGGCGGGCGCCCCGCCTCGCAGGGCGCCCGCCGCGAACCGCTGGCTCCAGTCGCCTCGAATCGGGACGAACGAGGCGTGTGCCGATCGAGGTCGCGAACCGAAAATCGCGAGCGCGCCGCTCACGAGGCGGCGCGGGTGCGCCCAGAGCACACGAGCCGCCTCACCGTTCGGGCAGGCGCGTGGAGAGCTCGATGCCCGCCTCGAGCGGCAGGGTGACGGAGAGGTAGCCGCCGTCTGAGCTGCGGACGTGATCGAGATACGGGCGGAGGTCAGGGTCCTCAGGGCTGAGGTCGGCGATGACGAGCGCGGATGGGGCGAGTCGTGGCTCTATGAGCCTGAGGACCGGCAGATACAGGTCGTTGCGGCCGTCGAGGAAGAGCAGATCGACGGGCTGCGGCAGGTGAGCGAGCGTCTGCAGCGCATCTCCAACTCGCAGCTGGACGAGATCGCCAAGGCCCGCTTCGGCGAGGTGCCGCTTTGCGCGGGCCGCCTTGCGAGCGTGGCTCTCGCTGGTGATGAGCGATCCGCCGCAGTCCTCGAGCGCCGCCGCTATGTACGTGGTCGAGACGCCGAGCGAGGCGCCGAACTCGACCGCGCAGCGGGGTCGCTTGACGAGCACGAGCAGGTGCAGCAGCTCACCGAGGCGGCGCGTGATCGCGAGCGGAGCTTCGCCGTAGAGCTCGAACCGCCGCTCCTGGGTGAGCCGCCTGCGAAGCTCGGCCTCGCGCGCCTCGACCTTGCGCCTCGCGATCGGATCCTCCGCCTGCGCGAGCGCATGCAGGCGATCGAGGACGCGCGCGACCGCAGGCGATCTGAGTGACGATGCGATCCTGCGGTCAACCACGCCCGGCCCGAATCCTAGCTTCGCGGCGCTGCGATACTCTCGATCGATCGCACTGCAAGCGGGCGTGGAGGAGCGATGAGCGCAGCGTCAGGCTGGAAGGAGGGCACGGCGGAGAGCGAGAACGCGGAGGCGATCGCCGCCTGGGATGGGCCGCTGTACGACCGCTTCGTGCGGTTTCGCGAGATCGTGACGAGCGGCCTCGGCATGCACGGCGAGGCCGCGCTTGCGCTCTTTCCGCCTGAGCGCGGTCAGCGCGTGCTCGACGTCGGCTGCGGCTTCGGCGATACGACGCAGGCGCTCGCGCGCAGGGTCGGACCCGAGGGGGAGGTGATCGGCGTCGACGTCTCGCCGCGATTCGTCGAGACCGCTCGCGAGGAGAGCGCGGGCGCGGGCGTGACGAACGCGCGCTTCCTCGTTGCCGACGTCCAGACCGATCCGCTCGGCGGGCCCTACGACATGGCCTTCTCCCGCTTCGGCACGATGTTCTTCGCAAACCCGGTCGCGGCGCTGCGCAACGTCCGCGGCGCGCTTGCCCCTCGCGGCCGGCTCGTGATGGTCGTCTGGCGTCGGCGGATCGACAACGAGTGGCTCTACCGCGCCCAGACGATCGTCGAAGGCATCGTCGCGCGTCCGGAGGAGTACGAGGAGCCGACCTGCGGTCCGGGGCCCTTTTCGATGGCCGACGCCGACACGACGAGCGAGATCCTGCTGCGCGCCGGCTATGTCGACGTCTGCCTGCACCGGTGCGACCTGCCGATCACGATCGGCGTCGACGTCGAGGAGGCGATCGACATGGTGATGGCGCTCGGCCCGGCCGGAGAGATCCTGCGGCTCGCGGGCGACCGCGCGACGCATCTGCACGGGCAGGTGAAAGAGGCGCTCCGCGCAGGGATCGCCGAGTTCGAGGAGAACGGGAGCATTCGCGCCGGAGCATCGACGTGGATCGTCTCCGCGACGGCGCCTGGCAGCTGAGCGGAGCGGATCGCCGCGGGCCCGAAGTGGGTGGGTCTGCCGTGCCCGAGCAGGAGACGGGACGAGGCATCTCGAAACCCGACTAGATCATCCGTCCAGGGGTGTCCGGGTCCCGACATCCCGCCCGCATTGCGGCCCGATTCCGACTGTGAAACGGGAAGCTAGAAGAAGCGCAGGGTCCGGGGAGCGAGGCCGGTCGTGTCAGAGCTCGAAACGCAAGATACAGACGAGGGACCTGCGCCAGGCGAGAGCTCGCCTTCGTCGCCGCCTGAGGCGGCACCGCCTCCTGGGCAGCGCTCCGGAGGAGCACGGCGCCTGATCGAGCTCGGCCGCAGCCGCAAGGGCTGCAGCGCCGCGATCACGGCTGTGCTCGTGCTGATCGGCGTGCTTGCGTCGGTGCTCGGCGCGCGCGCGGTCGCGCGCTCGGACGCGGAGCATGCGCGGCTCGCGTTCCACCTCGCCTCCGCGGAGATCGCCTCGAGCCTGAGGCAGACGATCCAGCACGAGGAAGACCTCGTCGCCGCCGCGAGCGCCTTCTTCACGAACGATCCAGACGCATCGCCGGCGGCGTTCGACAGGTGGATGACCTCGGTGCATGCGATGGCGCGCTACCCCGAGCTTCAGAACATCGGCCTCGTCGCGCTCGTGCGAGCCCCACAGCTGAAGGCGTTCGAGGCGCGCCTCGCCGCAGATCCGGTGCGCCCCCTCGGGCCGCGATCGCTTGGGCTCGGGAGCTTCCAGATCCTGCCTGCAGGGAGGCGCCCTTACTACTGCTTCGCGGTTGCGGGGATGGCGCGCAGCGTCGCGACCTACCTGCCTGCGGGCCTCGACTTCTGCAAGCTCTCGCCGCAACTGATGGCGGATCGGGAAGTCGGGCTGACCGGCTACGCCCCGGTGATCAACGGGACGACGACGACGCTCGGAGTCGAGACGCCGCTCTACCGCGCAAAGACGATGCCGGCGACCGTCGCGGCCCGTGAGCGCAGGTTCGTCGGCTGGCTCGGCGAGCTGCTGCGGCCGGACGTCGTGCTGAGGAACGCGCTGCAGGGCCATCCGAACCTCGCCGTCGCCTTCGGCTACGACTCCCGCTTCTCGCACATCGCGTTCAGACGCGGCTCCGCCCCTGCCGGCGCGGAGCACACGACGATCCCGCTGCTCGTCGGATCGGGCGCGCTTGGCAACTCGCACGAAGGCTGGACCGTGAAGACGTTCACGGCCGGAATCCCAAGCGACGTGTTCGCGCGGTGGGACTCGCTCGCGCTGCTGATCGGCGGCGTGCTGATGAGCGTGATGCTCGGCCTGCTGATGCTCGTGCTCTCGACCGGACGCAGCAGGGCGCTCGCGCTCGTGCGCGAGAAGACCGGCGAGCTCTCGCAGAAGAACCGCGAGCTCGCCCATCAGGCGCTGCACGACACGCTGACGGGGCTTCCGAACCGCGCGCTCGTGCTCGACCGCACCGAGCAGCTGCTGAAACGCGCTGCGCGCCCGCCGGTGACGATCGTCGGCGCGCTGTTCATCGACGTCGACGGGTTCAAGCACGTGAACGACAACCTCGGCCACGCGGCCGGAGACCAGCTGCTCGTGACGGTCGGCGAGAGGCTGCAGGGCGCCGTCCGCGACGGCGACACCGTCGGGCGGCTGGGGGGCGACGAGTTCGTCGTGCTCGGCGAGTTCACGGCCGGCGAGGCGACGGTCAATCTGCTCGCCGACCGGCTGACCGACGTGCTGCGCGAGCCGATCGAGCTCGACGAGGGCGAGCGCACGATCTCGATCACCGCGAGCGTCGGCGTTGCGGTTGGCCGCTATGTGACGCCTGACGCGCTGCTGCGCGACGCCGACCTCGCCCTCTACGCTGCGAAGGCGGCGGGCAAGGACCGCTACGCGCTGTTCGACGCAAGCGCGAAGACGGCCGTGAAGGATCGCGTCGAGCTGCAGGCCGATCTGAGCGCCGCGGCGCAGGAGGGCCAGTTCTTCCTGCTCTATCAGCCGATCTTCAAGCTGCCGAGCAGGGAGCTCGTCGGCGTCGAGGCGCTCGTTCGCTGGCGCCATCCACGGGGGGACTTCGTCGTGCCGCCGGACGAGTTCATCCCGCTCGCCGAGGAGAGCGGCCTGATCGTGCCGATCGGTCGCTGGGTGCTCGGGGAGGCCTGCCGCCAGGCGGCGCAGTGGGCGCAGGAAGGCGCTCCGGTCCCCGTCTCGGTGAACGTGTCCGCCTGTCAGCTCGGCCGCGAGGGCTTCGTCGAGGACGTGAGGCGGACGTTGCAGGAGCACGCGATCGACCCGTCGTTGCTGACGCTCGAGATCACCGAGACGGTGCTGATGCGAAACGCGCACGCGGCCTCGAAGCACCTCGCCGAGATCAAGGCGCTCGGCGTCAGCATCGCGATCGACGACTTCGGCACCGGCTACGCCTCCCTCTCGCAGCTGCAGCGCCTGCCCGTCGACATCCTGAAGATCGACCGGAGCTTCGTCGCCGCCTTGAACGACGGGCCCCGCGCGAGACAGCTGCTGCAGGCGATCCTCGGCGTCGGGGGCGCCCTCTCGCTCGTCGTCGTCGCCGAGGGCGTCGAGGAGCAGGGTCAGCTGCTCGCGATCGAAGAGATGGGCTGCGAGATGTGTCAGGGCTTCCTGATGGCAAGGCCAGGACCGCCCGAGGCGATCTGCAGCCTGCGCGGCAGCCGCGGCTCGCCCCCTGTGCTTGCCGGGACGTCGTGACCGACGCGAACCTGACCGGCGGCTGCCTGTGCGGCGGCGTGCGCTTCGAGCTGACCGCTCCGCCGCTGAGCGCCGGCTACTGCCACTGCACGCGCTGCCAGCGGCGCACGGGCACGGCGAGCTCGGCGCAGGCGCGGATCGACGGGTCAAGCCTGCGGATGCTGCGAGGCGAGCAGCTGGTGAAGGCGTGGCGTCCTGCCGAGGGCGGCTTCGAGAAGCTCTTCTGCGGCGAGTGCGGCTCGCATCTGTTCAGCCGCAACCCGGACGACCCCGAGCAGGTGAGCGTACGGATGGGCGCGTTCGACCGCGATCCCGGCGTGCGGCCGAGCTGGCGCGCGTTCGTCGCCTACGCCGCGCCCTGGGAGCCGCTTCCCGACGACGGCCTGCAGCGCTTCAGCGAGGGAGTGCCCTGGGGGCGCTAGCCTGGGGGCGGTCCTTGGGCACGACGACGAGCGCTGAGGCGGGCGCGTCGGACCCTGACCGCGTGGGGTCAGTGCTGCGGGTGCAGCCGGTCGATCTCGCGCTGCACGTCCGCGTCGGTGATCGGCCGCCGCACGTAGACGTCCCAGGCGTTGAGCAGGAGGCCGATCCCCCAGCCGCCGCTCACCCAGGCCGGCCACGGATAGCCTGCGTCGGTCACTGCCCAGATCGTCCACAGCGCTGCGTTCACGACGAGATAGGCGACGAGGTGGCCGCTGAAGTCGCGGCGCTTCTTGATGCGCTGCAGGGCCTGCTCGCGGTCGCTGCCCACACGCTCGATCTCGTCTGCCATGAGCGAGATCCTCTCACCGCCCGCGCGCTGCGCCATCAGCGCATCTCCGCAGACGATGCGCGATTTCTACCGAGCGGCAGTCCGGCTGCCGCGCGGCGGTCGGACTGCCGCTACGAGCCCGGGCTCTGAGGCGCGGAGGGCGGAGGCACGGAGGGCGCAGGCGCAGAGGGAGCCTGCTGCTGATCGATCCAGGAGAGGATCGCTTTGGAGTGGGTGAGGACGGTGCCGTCCGGGAGCTTCAGCGCGGGCAGCTTCGTGTCGCCGGTCGCCGTGCGCAACTCCTCGCGCGAGCCTTTGCGCAGGAACGGGATCGGGTTGCCCTGGGCGGCGACCACTTTCTCGTACTCGATGCCCTTCGCGTGCAGCGCCCGCTGCACGCGGCCGCAGGGGTGCACCGGCGCCCCGCGTTCGTCGCCGTGGCACACGTACAGCGTCGGGATCTCGGCCATCTCGCTCCTCCTCGCAGGTCAGGGAACCCGACGCAGCCTAACGCGTCGGCCCGCCGCGGCGCTCGTCCTCGAGCGGGGGAGGGGGGGACCCTGTTTGGATCGGCGTCGGGCGAGGGATTCGACTCGACCTGACGCCGCTTACGGGCGGCGTTCTCGTCCGCTGTAGCGCTGCTGCTTCCAGGTGACAGGCATCTCGTCGTCTCTGCGCAGCAGCGCCGGCAGCGTGCCGCGCACGGCGGCGGCAGCGCTCAGCATCCAGTAGGCGATCGGGTAGAGGGGAATCCAGAGCGCATAGCGGCGCACCGTGCGGTCGTAGCGGCCGTCGAGCGTGAGGCCGAGCGATATCTGCACGACGAGCACGCTTGCGATCAGGAGGCCCCAGAAGTTCGGGATCGGGTTGCCCGCGAACCCGTAGACGCCGCTTGCGAAAGCGAGCGTCCAGATCGTCGCGGCGATGAAGAACAGGTGCGTCCAGGCGGTCGAGATGAGGCCCTCGAACCACACCGGCCACATGCGGCGCTTGCGCACGTCGCGCAGGATGCCCGCGTTCTGGCGCAGCACCTGCGCGAGCCCGCGCGCCCAGCGCGTGCGCTGCCTCCACCAGGCGGGCAGGGTCTCGGGCACCTGCATCGCGAACAGCGCGCGCGGCTCGTAGCGCACGTCGGCGTAGGCGGTCTGCAGCTGCCAGGCGAGCGCGATGTCCTCGGTCGCCATCGTCGCGCGGAAGCGGCCGACGTCCTCGATCGCGCTCTTGCGCAGCGCGGTGCAGATGCCGGAGAAGGTCATGAGGCGTCCCCAGGTCGCCTGCGCGCGGCGCAGGACCGAGACCGTCGCCGAGAACTCGATCGCCTGCAGCTTCGCGATCAGCGTGCCCGTGTTGACGACGCGCGGGTTGCCGGTGACGGCGGCGACGCGCGGCACCTTCACGAAGTGCGGGACGATCCAGCGCAGCGCATCCGGCTGCGGGCAGCCGTCCGCGTCGACGACGAGCACGATCTCGCCCGCGAGCAACGGCAGCGCGTCGTTGAGCGCCATCGCCTTGCCTTCGTTCACCTCCTTCGTGATCAGCCTGATGCGACCGGCCCGCACGAGCGGCAGCAGCAGCTGCGAGGTGCGATCGGTCGAGCCGTCGTCGACGACGGTGACGTCGAACGCGGGCCAGTCGAGCTGCAGCAGCCTCTCGACGGTCTCGAGGATGACCGCCTCCTCGTTGTGGGCGGCGACGAGCACGGAGACGTGCGGATGCTCGTCGAGCTCGTAGAAGTGAGGATCGTGGCGCTCGCGGCGAACGGCGAAGATGCTCGCCGCGACGATCCAGTAGAGGCCGCTGATCACCGGGTAGACGCCGAGGAAGAACATGAGGCCGAGATACGCGGGCGCCTCGGTGATCGCCCTGATCGCGGCGGTCATGCGACTTCCCTGCGCTCGTCCTCGCGCTCCCGCCGCTCGTCCGCAGTCGCGCGCTGGAAGTCGACGTCCTCGTCGAACGGCTGCACCTCGCGCGAAGTGCTCAGCTCGCCGAGCGGCTGCGTGTCGCGCAGGGCGGTGCGCTCGCCGAGCTGGTAGAGCTTCATCCCGGGCCCTGGCACGGAGATCAGCACCTGCCCTGCGAGCTCTGAGAGCCCGGGCGGGGCGAGCACGTCGCGACCGAGCGTGTCGCGCTCGAAGTCGACGTGCCTGAGCAGCGCTTTCGTGCGGCGGTGCCGGCGTCTGTAGATGCTCTGGCACCACGTGACCCAGCCGATCGCGAAGCAGGCCCACACGACGGCGAGCGCGGCGATCAGCGCGATCCCCTCGAGCCAGCGCGAGGGCACGTGGACGACGACCTGCCAGGCCCAGAGCGCGCCGAGCGCGATCCAGCTCGCAAGGCCGATCAGCACGTGCAGCGCGCGTCGGCGCGCGCCCGAGCGCGAGCGGCTGCCCGTGAGCCTCGTCGAAGGCCTCTCTGGGACGCTCATGCGTCCACATCGGCTTCTGGGCCGGCGAACATGAAGCGATCCCTCTCGCAGTCGCGTTCATGCTGTCAGTCCGGCGGCGCTCAACGCCTCTCCCTCGTCGCCGTGGGTCCGATCGCCGCGCAGCTTCGGCCCGGCGCCTGCGGGATCCTCCTCGTATCCCCAGCTGAGGACGTCGAAGAGGCCGATGCCGGCGAAGGAGACCTGTGCCCACAGGAAGCAGAACAGCCCGAACATCACCGCGGGGTAGTCAGCCGCGGCGAACGAGGACGTGAGGATCGCGTAGATGCCGAGGCTGATCCCGAGCGTGCCGACGGTGGAGAAGATTCCCTTCGATGGCTGCGGCAGGCGGCCCACCGGCCACATGTTGAACAGCCACGCGAACACGAGGCCGACGTCGGTCCAGGTCGCGACGAGGATGTTGCCCTTCAGGCCGCCTACGTTCGCGGCGAAGAAGTCGATGCTCGCGCGCTTCAGGACGCCCGCGAACAGGACCGTGCCGATGAACGTGACCGCGGCGTAGGCGAGGCCGGCGTAAGGCTGGCCGAGGCGGTCGAAGGGCTTGCCGCCGAAGTAGGTGAGCGGGATGAGCGCGATCGGGAACCAGATGTAGGGCACGCCGATCGGCTGCGCGCCGGCGATCTTCGGCGCGAACAGGAACAGCAGCGGCAGCAGCCCGAGCGCCCAGACGAGATTCGTGAGGCCGGCGAGCGGCTGCCGCGCGGCCTCCGCTTCGGGCAGCAGCAGGCGGTTGCCGAAGAAGAAGAGGCTGAGCACGCCGCCGAAGAGCGCGGTTAGGCCCCAGAGGCCGATGTCCGTGCTTGCGAACGGCTTCTGGAACCACCATTCCCAGCACTTGATCGTCAGCCAGGCGACGAGCATGAGCAGCACCCAGTTGATCGCGCCCCGCACCCAGCGGCTGTCCGTGACAAGCGACGCGGGCCAGCCGCCGAACGACCAGGCGAGCTGCCAGAACCAGACGATGCAGACCGTGAAGACGAGTGTCGCGCTCGGGTATTCGAGCGCGAATGGTCCGCGCAGCAGCCACCACAGGACGGCACCGAACACGCCTGAGAAGAGGGTGAAGGCGATGCCCTTGAGCGGCTGCCTGCTGAGCGCGGGCCGGCGTTCGATAGCGTTGCTTCTGGATTCCATGACCAGGGGTCCTTTCGGCAGTGATTGGTCTGAAAGTGGCCACGCTCCGGCGCCTCGGGCGTCCTCCCCCGGCGGGGAGGACGCCCTTTGCGCGTACGCCGGCGCGATGGCCGTCGGTCTCGGCCGCTAGGCCGATGCGGCCGAGGGCGCTGCGCTCCTCGAGGCAGAGCTCCACAGCTCCCGCGAGGCGAGTGCCGCCCCCTCGCTGAGCGCATGCAGCTTCGCCCAGGCGATTTCAGGGTTCAGCGGCGTGAAGTTCGCGAAGGTCGCAAAGCCGCAGTCGGTTCCTGCGATCACGTTCTGATGACCGACCGTCTCGGCATAGCGGACGATCCGCTGCGCGATCACCTCCGGATGCTCGACGTATGAGGTGAGCGTGTCGATCACGCCGGGGATCAGCACCTTGCCCTCCGGCAGGTCGACGTCCTCGAACACGCGCCACTCGTGCTCGTGCCGCGGGTTTGCCGCCTCCACCAGCAGGCCGCAGGGGTGGGCGGTGAGGATCACGTCGATGATCTCCGCGAGCGGGACGTCGTGGTGGTGGGGGGATTCGTAGTTGCCCCAGCAGATGTGCATCCTGATCCGATCCGCCGGCAGGCCCGCGAGCGCGTGGTTGATCGCCTCGACGCGCCGGTTGATCTTCGCGCGGAACTCGCCGATCGCGAGCGGCGCTGGCGCGAAGTGGCGGCCCATCGCGAGGTCGGGGCAGTCGAGCTGCAGCACGAAGCCGGCCTCGACGATCGCCCTGTACTCGTTGCTCATCGCATCGGCGACGGCGTAGAGGTAGCTCTCTTCGTCCTCGTAGTGGCGGTTTGCGAGGTAGTCGACGATGATCCCGGGAGAGGCGGCGTTCATGAACGCCTCGGTCGCCGGGCTTTCCTCGAGCGCCGCCTGCAGGTTGGCGATGTCAGTCGCGACCGCCTCGGCGCCGTGGAACTCGACTGGGCCGGTGCAGGCGGGGTTCGTCACCTCCAGGGAGGTCTTCATCGCGAAGGTGGGAAAGTCGGCGAACTCGGAGAGCGCGAGTGGCTCGTCGTCCCCCTCGAAGCCGCTGAGACGCTGCTTCACGTAGGTCGCATACCCGAACTTGCTCATCTCGCCGTCGTCGACGACGTCGATGCCGGCATCGACCTGGCGTTGGACGGTGTCTGCTACGGCAGCGCGAACCTCGGCGGCCAGCGCCTCTCACTCGGCGTCCGCAAGGGCGCCGCGGTCGAGCGCGGTGAGCCGCTGGGCGAGATCGCCAGGCCGCGGCAGGCTGCCCGTGTGCGTCGTGAGGATCCTGTCATGACTCTGCTGCATCGGGTGCTCCTTTCAGGCGGAGGGCGCCGGCGCAGAGGCCGGTCGCACGGGGTTGTCAGGGATGGCCTCGGGAAGCTCTCACCGGCTCGCGGCGGCCGGCGACAGGCTCGCCGCAGGCGAGGTCGCGCTCCAGCGCGCGCCGTCGAAGGTCCACTCCTCGCGGGCGGGTGAGAAGACGGGCTCGCGACCGGTCCCGCCGCTGCGCAGCCGCACGCTCGCGCGCCGGACCGCGAGCGTGCCCTCGGAGCGCTCCTCGACGTCGATCACGTAGCACTCGTAGGGCGGCTCGACCATCGCCGCGCAGGTGAGCTGCAGCACCGGACCGGCCGTCGTCGCCACGCGCGCGTGGACGTGACCTCCGACGACGATCGTCGCAGCGGGGCGCGCGCCGAGCAGGGCCGCGATCTCGCGACGGTCGAGCAGGTCTCCGGGATAGGGGAATCCGTTGTCCGAGAGCAGCTTCGCGAGCGAGAGCAGCGGATAGTGGCTGATGAGGACGACCGGATCGGAGCCCCATGTCCCCATGTCAGGCAGCGCCTGCAGGCGGGCGCCGAACCATCCGTGCGTGGAGCCGACGTGAACGCCCGCGACGCGCGTGTCCGCGTGCGGAGCGCCGGCAAGGCTCGCGAGCGAGACGCCGTCCTCGCCGGCGCTGCTGATCGCGCGCTCGACGCGCAGCGGGTCCTCCGCGAGGTCGTGGTTGCCAGCGACGACGAGCACCGGGGCGCTCGCCCGTGCGCAGGCGCTCAGCACCTGTGCGAGCGCGTCGTCGTCGCCGTAGTGGGCGAGGTCTCCCGTGAGCGCGACGAGGTCGACCTCCTGTTCTGCGAAGTGGTCGAGCGCGAGGCGCAGCCGGTCGAGCACGGCTGTGAACTCCGCGCTGCCGCCATGCCAAGCGATCCCTGCGTCGGGAGGCTCGAGCATCCAGTGCAGGTCGCTGATGAGCCCGAGTCGCATCAGGGGCGGTGGGCTCCGAGCATGTCTGCGAAGCGCGCGAGCGCGGCCTGCGCGCGCGCTTCGTCGCGCGCGGCAACTGCGACGAGCAGCGCGTCGAGCAGCGCGAGGTGCGCGAGCCGACTCGCCATCGCCTCGAGCTGGAAGGCGACCTCGCGCGTGCCGGCGAGTATCACCTCGTCCGCGATCTCGGTGAGCGGCGAGCTCGCGAAGCTCGTGATCGCGACGGTGACCGCGCCCCCCGAGCGGGCGGCCTCGACGACCTCGAGGGTCTCTCTGGTCGATCCGGTGTGGCTGATCGCGACACAGACGTCTTCGCCCTGCAGCCGCAGGGCCTGGAGGTGCTGGACATGCGGGTCGGCGTGAGCCTCGGCGCGCAGGCCGATCGCCGAGAAGCGGTAGGCGGCGTCCTGGGCGAGTGGGGCGGAGGTGCCGACGCCGGCGAACAGCATCCTTTCGGCGCCGGCGAGGGCGGTGACCGCCGCCTCGAACGCGGCGGGGTCGACGAGCGCGGCGGCGTCCCGCACCGTCTGCGCCCCGGCCTCGGTCACCTGCGCGAGGATCGTAAGGCGCTCGTCGACCGCGGCCGCCGGCTGCGGCTGGACGGCCTGGAAGGTGGCGCGCTCACGCGCGAGCGCGAGCTTCAGGTCGTGAAAGCCGCGAAACCCGAGCTTCTGGGCACAGCGCACGACCGTCGCGGCGGAGGTCTCGGCGGCTGCGGCGACCTCGCTGACCGAGCGGTAGACGACGGCGTCAGGCTGCTCGAGGATCACCTTCGCGACGCGCGCGTCGCTCGCCTGCAGGGAGGGAAGCAGCGAGCGGGTCCGCGCGAGGACGGGCTGGCCGACGACTGCTTGAAGGCTGCGGTCTTCCATGTCGCTGCGGGGCAGTGTAACTTCCTTCCATATCAATGGAAGAGCACGTAACTGAATTTTCACCAGGCTCGGAGCGCCGGCGCGGCGGGGCTGGCCGCTGGCCCTCGGCCGCGATCTTCGACTGCGACGGGCTGCTGCTCGACACGGCGGCGTGCTGGCGCGCCGCATACGAGGGCGTCGCGGCCGAGCACGGCGCTTCGCTCGAACGAATCGACCTGGACCTGCTGAACGGCGCGTCGGTGAGTCTCGCCGCCGGAATGCTTGCGGAAGCGCTCGAACGCCCGGTTGCGCAGAGCACGATCATGCGCATCCTGCTGGAGTCGATCGAGGCGATGCCGATCGTCGCGATGCGAGGAGCGAGGCGGCTGCTGACGCTGCTGGCTGCGGCGATGCCGCTCGCCATAGCGAGCAACGCTCCGCGAGGAGTGGTCGAGGCCGGCCTGCGCCAGGCGAGCTTGGACGGCTTCTTCTCGATCGTGGTCAGCGCCGATCAACTCGCCCACCCGAAGCCGCACCCAGACGTATATCTGGAGGCGTGTCGACGGCTGGACGTCGATCCCTCCGACGCGGTCGCTTTCGAGGACTCCGAGATGGGAGCGGCGGCGGCCCGGGCGGCGGGGCTGCTCGTGGTCGCCGTGCCCTCGGTGCGAGGAATGCGGCTGGATGCGGACCTGACCGTGGGCAGGTTGGACGACGCGCGCGTCCTGAGGCTGTTGGGACTGCTGGAGCCTGAACGCCGCGACGCGGCCTCAGTGCGCGGCGCCCTCGGCTGAGCGCTGCTCGCCGGCGAACTCGTTGGACGGGACCGGCGGCGAGCGCGACGTATGCGCCACGTGCCGGACGCTCGCGCCGGGCTCGAAGGGTGTGCTAGCGCCTCAGGCCAGAGGGCGGTTCGTGACCGCTTCGTGCAGCGCGTCGAGCAGTGCCTGCGAGCGCGGATCGAGGTCGGTGAAGCTCTTCATCAGGTTCGGCGCGTAGGAGAAGCCAGTGCGCAGGCTCGGCCAGGCGCCGTGCATGGACCCGCCAGCGCCGCCGTGACCGAACGCGTCCTCCGCCGGCCCGAAAGCCATCTGCTCGGTCTGCAGAGCGAAGCCGGTGCCGAACGCGAGCAGCTCGTCCTCGTCGTAGGGGTCGACGCCGCGCGCGAGGCAGCGCCTCGCGCTCTCGATCGTGTGAGCGCGCAGCAGCCGCACGCCGTCGATCTCGCCGCCGCGCGCAAGGCAGCCGTAGAGGCGCGCGAGCGAGCGGGCGGCGACGATCCCGTTGGTCGCGGGCACCTCGGCCGCATGCCAGATGCGCTGGTTGCCGGCGAGCTCGCCCTCGGCGAAGCGCGGTGGGTTGGACCAGATCGACCACGACACCTCATCCTGCTCGCGATCGACCACGAGCTCTTGCTGATCGCGCGTGAAGCTGTCATCGCGCTCGAGGTATGCGACGCGGGGCTCGCAGCGATCGGGAAGCCCGATCCAGACGTCGAGGCGCAGCGGCTCTGCGATCTCCTCCTGCAGGAAGCGGCCGAGGCTGCGACCGTCGACGCGCCGCAGCAGCTCGCCGCAGAGCCAGCCGAAGGTGACGGCGTGATAGCGGGGTCCGTCGCCCGGAGCCGCGATCGGAGGCTGGACGGCGAGCAGCGCCGCCATCCGGCGCTCGTCCGTCGCCTCCTCGATGCTGACCGCGGTGAGCAGGCCTGGCATGCCCGCTTCGTGGCAGAGCACGTCGCGCACGCGGATGCCCTCCTTGCCCTCCGCGGCGAACTCCGGCCAGTAGCGGCAGACGGGCGCGTCGAGCTCGAGCTGGCCGCGCTCTAGCAGCAGCAGCATGCAGATCGCGGTGATGCCCTTGCTGCCCGAGAAGATCCCGACCAGCGTGTCCTCGTTCCAGGCTGCGCCGTTGCGGCGATCGGCGGTCCCGCCCCAGAGGTCGAGGACGGGCTTTCCGTCGACGTAGGCGGCGAAGGCCGCGCCGATCTCGCCCTGCTCTGCGAAGTTGCGCTCGAACGCGGCCGCGACCCGCTCGTAGCCGGGTGCGACGGAGCCCTGGGCCGTGGGGGTCGCAGGTGGGGAGCTCATGGATTGAGCAGTGTAAACGTGATTTGGTCCTCTACACACTCCTTTCCGCGACAGCCCGTCTGCATCTGGGAGGCGCCTGTTCGCGGCGGTGGCGCGTCAGGTCAGCCGCGCGCGAGCGACGTCGCGGCCGCGCTGCGGGTGCGACCGCGCGGCGCCGTCTGCCGCCGGCGCGGCGGGCGCGCCGTCGAGCCGCGCTGCACGAGCTCGGTCGCGAGCACGAGCGTGCGCGGCGCGGAGGTGTCGCCGCTCAGCTGCCCGAGCAGCAGTTCGGCCGCCCTGCGGCCCATCTCGTAGTGAGAGAAGCGGATCGTGCTGAGCGGCGGGTCGAAGCGGTCGACGAACGGCATGTCGTTGAAGCCGATGACCGAGACGTCCTGCGGGCAGCGCAGCCCGGCGGCGCGCAGCACGTCGATGCAGTCGAGCGCGAGCAGGTCGTTGGCGGCGAACACCGCGGTGAAGGGCCTGCCGCGCTGCAGCAGCTCCTGCGTCGGCGCGACGCCGGCGCCGCCGGTGAACGCGTCTGCGAAGGCGACGAGCTGCTCGGCGTCGCGCTCGAGCCCGTGCTCGCGCATGATGTCGAGGTACGCGCGGTAGCGGTCCTGGCCGGGGGAGAGCGACTGCGGGCCGCCGACGTGCGCGATCTCGCGATGTCCGAGCGAGATGAGGTGCTCGACCGCGATCGTCGCGCCGCGGCGGTCGTCGGGGGTGACCGCGAAGCCGCTGACGCGCGGCACGGTGCGGTTGACGAGCACGACGGGGACGCCGTCCTCGATCATCTCCTTGACGCGCTGCACGTTCGTCTCGGTCGGGGCGATGATGAAGCCGTCGACCTGCCTGGCGGTGAGCGTTTCGATCCCCTTCAGCTCACGCTGCGGGTCGGAGTCGGTGTTCGTGAGCAGGGCGGTGTAGCCGGCGGGGTGCAGCTCGTCCTCGATCCCGCGCACCATCGGCGGGAACAGCGGGTTGGTGAGGTCGGGTATGAGCACGCCGACGGTCGAGGACTGCCGCGTGCGCAGCCCGCGCGCGATGTGGTTGACCCCGTAGCCGAGCTCGCGCGCGACCTGCTCGACGCGCGTCGCGGTCTGCTCGCTGATGAGGTGGCGGCGCTCGGGGTTGAGCACGCGCGAGACCGTGCCAGGGTGCACCCCCGCCTCGCGCGCGACGTCCCGCACCGTGACCGGCGGCTTGCGGCCCGGCATCAGGGTCCCCCGTGCGCGCGCATCGTGCCCGCGATGATACAGAGATTTTGTGACATCGATTGCATGATCGGGTGCCCACGGCGGATGGGCAGACGGGCGATACGAGATGGAACGCAGCGACCCTCTTTGCGATCGATTGCAGATAGGGTTTTCCCGAAAGCGCCCCAACGTCGTCAACTATTACGCTCCCCAGGCCAAAACACGGTAAGCTGGTTGACCGGTCGCCCAATCAAGGACAGCTCACCCGCCTCAATCAAGACAGCTGCCGGTCGCTTGGCAACATCGATGAGCACAAAGCCTCCGCCGTCGCTTCCCGCCACCCTGCGCGTCGAGCCACGCGAGGGGGCTCTCGCCGAAATCACCCGCAAGCTGCTCGGCTACCTGCTCTCGGGCGAGGTTCCGGCCGGGAGCAAGATCCCCTCGGAGCGCCAGCTCGCCGCCGCCCTCGGCGTCGGTCGCTCCGCGCTCCGGGAGGCGATCAAGTCGCTCAGCCTGCTCGGACTGCTGGACGTGCGCCAGGGAGACGGGACCTACCTGAGCCGCTCCGGCTCGGATCTGCTGCCGCGCGTGATCGAATGGGGGCTGCTGCTCGAGGAGCCGCGCATCTCGGATCTGCTCGAGGCGCGCGCGGAGATCGAGATCGTGGTCGCGGGCTTGGCGGCCGCGCGCGCAAGCGAGGGGGAGGTCGCGCGCCTGCGGGAGCGCCTGGAGGCGATGCGAGTCGCGGGAGACGACGTCGACGCCTACGTCGAGGCTGACATCGCCTTCCACATCGAGATCGCCCAGGCAAGCGGCAACGACGTGTTCGCGAGCCTGCTCGGCAACCTGCGGTCGCTGCTGCGGGTCTGGGCCGACCGCGTGCTGCGCCACGCCGGCGAGACGCACACCTCGGTGGCGATGCACGAGCCGATCGTCGCCGCGATCGCAAGGGGCGACGTCGAGGGGGCGCAGAAGGCGATGAGGGCGCACATGGAGCGAGCGCACCGGCGGCTGCGCGCTGCGGTGGAAGCCGAGCAGGCGGTCGCGGCCGCTCACTGACTGTCAGCGTCGCCGTCGGGCGCTCGGCTCGGAGGAGATCGGGAAGCCGGCGTCGCCGTCAGGCGCCGGGCTCGGAAGAGATGCGGGGCGCCGTGCAGGCGCGCAGCTTTTCTCGTGCGACCGCCTCGACGGCGTCGATCGCGCCGTTCAGCAGCGCCGGAATGCCGTCGCCGGCCGGCGGGTCTGCGCCGGTGGCGAGCAGCGCATCGCGGAAGGCGTGGCGCAGCTCCGTGTTGACGTTGAGCTTCGCGACGCCGAGCGCGATCGCGGCCTGCACCTCCTCCTCGGGCAGGCCGGAGGCGCCGTGCAGGACGAGCGGCGCACCGACGCGCTCGGCGATCTGCGCGAGGCGGCCGAGGTCGAGCCTGACGGGCTCCGCGGGCACGCCGTGGACGTTGCCGACCGCGACGGCGAGTGCGTCGACGCCGGTCGCCTCGACGAACTGGCGGGCGAGATCCGGATCGGTCAACGCGCTCGCCTGGGCGCCGCTCGATTCGTCCTCGTCGCCGGCGATGCCGGCGAGCTCCGCCTCCACCCAGGCGCCTGCCCGATGCGCGGCGTGCACGACCGCGCTCGTGACGCGCACGTTCTCCGCGAAGGCGAGCGCGGAGCCGTCGAACATCACGGAGGTGTAGCCGGCGCCGAGGCAGGCGTCGATCTCGGCGCGGTCGGTCGCATGGTCGAGGTGCACCCCGACGCTCGCGCTGCTCGACTCCGCGAGTCCGAGCGCGAGTCGCGCGAGCGGCGCAAGACCGGCGTATCGGAACGCGCTCGAGCCGGCCTGCAGCAGCACCGGCGCCTGCTCTGCCTCCGCCGCCCGCACGACGCCGAGTCCCTGCTCGAGGTTGTAGATGCTGAAGCCGACGATCGCGCGGCCCTCCGCGCGTGCGCGTCGCAGGTCCTCGATGCCGAGTCGCAGCGTCATCTGAGAAGCGAGAGCGTCATGTCCGCTCTCGCAGACGATCGAGCGTACGGGCGAGCGCGCTCTCGTCGCCGACGTTGCCGGGAAAGACGACGTAGCGCAGGCCGGGGCGCAAGCTGCCGGATCCGAGCGTCCATACGGAGACCTGACCGGGGAAGAGCTGGCCGAGCACGATCGCGCGCCGCGCGTGCAGGGCGCGGACCGCGAGGTCGTGAGAGGTGATGCCGCCCTTCGCGAGAAGCCAGTCGAGCGGCTGCCGATCGACGAGCGCGCGCACGACCGTGACGAGCGCATCGGCGACCGCGGCGCCGGCCCGCCGGCTGGACGCCCGATCCTCGGCGCGCGAGCGAGCGCGACTCGTCACGAGCGCCGCGTCGCCGTCTGCGAGCGCGGCGCGCAGCCTCGCCGCCGCCTCGGAGACGATCGCGTCTCGACGGTCGTCGTCTGCGGCGAGCAGCGCTTCGACGTCGAGCATGACCGTCGCGAGCGCATGCTGCTCCTGCGCGATCTCGAGCTGCGCGGTCGTGAGCGCGGTGTGGGAGCCGACGACGAGCAGGCCGCGGCCGCCGGGCGGCGCGAGATCTGCGTCGTCCAACGGCGCCGCCGTGGCCACCCCTGCGCGCGCTGCGAGGAAGGAGGGCCCCGTGCGGCAGACGACGCGCAGCCCCTGCTGCTCCGCGAGCGCGAGGCCGCAGGCGAGCACGTCGAGGTCCGCGGGGTCGGCTGCGTTGGCGATCACGTAGCGCGCCTGGTCGCGCAGGTCGAGCAGCCGCTGCGCGACCGCGGCGGGACCGCCGTCGCGAACGTCGTGCAGCGTGACCGATCCGACCTGCGCCTCCGCGCCTGCGCGCTCGCGCACCCAGTCGAGCAGGTTGGAGCAGCTGAAGCCGAAGACGGCGTCCTGCGCGTACTCGGTCTCGCCGACGGGGATGAGCTGCTCTCCCTGGCGCACCCGGTGGACGTCGTCGATCGTGACGCGTCCGGCCTCGGGGAAGGCCGGGCACAACAGGATGCAGTCGGTGTTGCGGCCGGCGCGCCGCAGGCCCTCCGCGAGCGCCTCCGGCTCGGCCGGGAAGTGGCCGCGCAGCGTCGAGTCGCTGCGGCTGATCACGCGAACGTCGAGACCGAGGCGCCGCGCGACCGCCGGCAGCCGCTCGCCGATCTCGACGTTGATCGCCGCCGCCTGCCGCTCGTCCAACGCGCGGGAGTTCGTGAGCACCGCGAAGGTCGGAGCGGCGTTGCGCATCGCCCATTCGAGCTCGGACTCCTCCCAGCGGGCGATGAGCGGCACGTTGCGCACCGCCTGCGTCCCGGTGGGGTCGTCGTCGATCACCGCGATCTTCACGTGCCCGGCCTGCAGCTGCTCGCGCACCTGCTCTCTGGCCGCTGCGACGGCACGCGCGGACGGCGGCGAGTGGATCTCGAGGGAGCTCACGGCGACCGCTCTAGCTTCGGAGCTCGACGGGCCGCCTGACGCCGGTGAGGGCGGCCTGCTCGATCGCCTGCACGATCTCGGCGACGCGATAGCCGTCCTCGAAGGTGGCCGCGACGGAGTCCTGCAGCTGCCCGCCCGCGAGCAGCAGCACGTCATGGGCCTGGTGGGCGAAGCACTGGTGCCAGCCGACCGGGTGGCTGCCCTGGATGCCGCCTGGGAGCCAGAAGCCGTCGTAGGGGTCGCCGGCCCGCGGAACGGTCTGCGTGCGCGCGCCGCGACGCGGCTCGCGGATCACGAGCTCGTTGAGACGCTCCATGTCGAAGCCGAGCGACCCCTTCGTGCCGTCGACTTCGACCCGGCCCGTGAGGCTGTGGCCGGCGGCGACCCGCGAGGCCTCGAACGTCGCGCTCGCCCCGTTCTCCAGCAGCGCGACGCAGGCGAACCCGTCGTCGTTGGCGGCGCGGCCCCCGGCCTGCCCCGACCACGTGCGCGTGAGCGCGTCGACCTCGACGACCTCGCCGACGAGGAAGCGCGCGAGGTCGAGGTGGTGCGAGCCGAGGTCGCCAAGCGCGCCGGCGCCCGCCCGCGCGCGCTGAAAGCGCCAGCTGGGAGCGGCGTCCGGCTCGACCATGTCGAGCAGGAACTGCGCGCGCAGATGACGGATCTCGCCGAGCTCGCCCGCCGCGATCATCTCGCGGGCGAGCCGCAGCGAGGGGATGAAGCGATGGATGAAGGCGCAGCGGTGCTGCACCCCGGTCTCGCGCACGCTGCTCCACAGCGCATGCGCCTCGTCCGCCGTGCGCGCGAGCGGCTTCTCGCAGAAGACGTGGATTCCGCGCTCAGCGGCGGCGACGGTGGCGTCGAAGTGCGTGTCGTTCGGGCCCGCGTTGACGAACAGGTCGAGCTGCTGCTCGAAGGCCGCCTCGACGCTCGCGCTCGACGTCTGCCAGTCGTAGCGCTCGGCGACCGTCGCGGCGAGCTCCGCGTCGCGGTCGACGAGCACGACGAGCTCGGGCGCGACGCCCGGCGCCTGGCGCGCGGCGGCGGCCATGCGCATCGCGAGCGAGTGCATCTGACCGATGAAGCCCGCGCCGAGCATGCCGACGCGGACGGAGACCTTGCTCATGCGCCGTCCCTCCGGCTGGGAGCATCGGCGTGCAGGGCGGCGGCGATCTCGGCGAGGCAGCGGGAGATCAGCAGCTCCGCGGTGAGGACCGTGAGCGTCGCCCCACGCGCTCGCCAGGCATGGGCCTCAGCTGCGTTGGAGGCGAGCATGCAGAGGGCGGCCGACGCCTGTCCGGCAACCGCGGCGATCACCTGATCGACGGCGGCGCGCACCTCCGCGCGCTCGCGATCGCCCGGCCAGCCCATGCTGCTGGAAAGGTCGTTCGGGCCGATGAACACGGCGTCGACGCGCGGGTGCGCGGCGATCGCGGCGGCGTTCGGCACCGCCGCCGCGTCCTCGATCTGCACGATCAAGACCGTCTCGCGGAGCGCGGCCTCGATGTGCGAGCCGACGTCGCGCAGCCCGTGGCGGCCGGCGCGCGTGGAGAGCGACAGCCCTCGTTGCCCGACCGGGGGGTAGAACGCGGCGCTCACGATCGCCTCGACGTCGGACACGTCGACGACGCGGGGAGCGACGATGCCCGTCACGCCTGCGTCGAGCGCGAAGAGCATCTCGTGCCCGTTGTGCCTCGGCACGCGCACGAGCGCCGGCATGCCGACGCCGTCGGCCGCGCGGACGTGCATCTCGAGCATGTGCGCGTCGCGCGCGCCGTGCTCGGTGTCGAGCACGACGAAGTCGAAGCCGACGTGCGCCGCGATCTCGATCACCGCTGCGGCGGGCATCTTCACGAGCAGCCCCGCGAGCTGATCGCCGCGCCTGATGCGCTCGGCCAAGCTCGAGCGGGGCTGTGAGCTGCGATCGGGCCCTGCTGCTGAGGTCATCGTCATCCTCCTGCTCGGTTCCACCCGCGACCTTCGTCGCCCAACGGCTCGCAGCCGTCCGCGGTCACGGCGACCGCGTCCTCGAGCTTCACGAAGCCCGCCTGAGGATGCGTGACGTGGGTCTCGATCGAGATCACCATCCCAGGCTGCAGCGCACGCTCGCGATGGCTCGCCGGATATGGCGGCTTGCCGATGTTGAGGCGCGGCGCCTCGTGGCTGCGGCGACCCATGCCGTGAGCGACGAACGAGAAGGACTCCGGCGAGGGCATCGCCTGGATGCGCTCCTCGGCGGCGTCGAACATCTCGCCGCCCCGGCGACCGGCCGCGACCTGCGCGCGCGCGGCCTGCTGCACCTCGTCGACCATCCCGAGCAGCTCCTGTTGCAGCGTCGAGGGCGCGCCGATCACTCCCATGCGCGCGAGGTCTGCGACGAATCCCCGGTAGCCGGCGCCGGAGTCGAGCGAGACGGCTGCTCCAGGCGATATGCGCTGCGAGGACGGCGCACGGTTGAGGTCCGGCGCCGCCGCGATCAGGCAGTAGTCGAACTCGAGGCCGCGCCGGGTCTCCTCCTGGCGCAGCCGCTCGGCCACCTCGGCCTTCGAGCTGCCCGCCTGCAGGTCGGCGAAGACGGCGAGCATCGCGTCGACCACCGCGTCGGCGCCGATGCGCATCGCGGCGAGCTCGGCGGGGCGCTTGACCGCGCGCAGCTCGTCGAGCACGAGCACCGCGTCTTCGAGGTGCGCCTCCGGCAGCCCCTGGCGCAGCTCTGCGTAGGCGTCGGCGGTGAGGAAGGGCATCTCGACGCCGACACGCGCGGTCGTGCCGACCCGCTGCGCGATCAGCTCGGCGGCGCGGCGTGCCGCCTGCGCCGCCGTCCAGGCGACGGTCTCGCACTGCGGCACCCAGAGGGTCGCGGTGGAAAGCCCCCATCCCTCATCGCCCCAGGCTACGTAGAACGCCTTGTCGATGCGACCGCGGACATAGCCGAGCAGTGGCGCGTAGCGGCTGATGCCGACGGAGTCGAGCTTGTCGTACAGGAAGAAGCGGTAGCCGCCGAGGGCATGGCTGAGGCTGTGCTCGGAGCTGATGAGCAGGACGTCGAGCTGCGCCTCCTCCATCAGGGCGTCGAGGAGGTCGACGTCGAACGGAGCGGGCTCAGGCTCATTCATGGCGGCCAGCATAACGTATCTGGTTGACCGGTCGACCAATGACGCGGAGAGGGCGCTTGCATCGTGCCAGCCGGACCTCAACGGGCCCGGCAGCCATGCGAGCGCCTCGGCCGTGGCGCCATGCGGCCGGCACTCGAGACCGAGATGGCCGCTGTAGCCGGCGCGCTCCAGCGCGCTCAGCACGGCTTCGAAGTCGATCTCGCCGGAGCCTGGCATGCCTCGACCGGGAGCGTCCGCAAGTTGGACGTGGGCGATCAGCGGCGCGTGGCGCTCGACGAGCGAGACGAGGCTCTCGCTCTCGGTGCGTGCAGCGTGGTAGACGTCGAACTGCAGGCGCACGTTCGGGCGGTCCACCTCGTCGATGAAGGCGATGGCTGCGTCGAGGCGATCGAGCAGGTAGGGGCCGTTGTCGAAGCGGTTGATCGGCTCGATCAGCACCTGCGCGCCCCGCCTCGCGGCGAGGTCGGCCGCCCAGCGAGCGTTCGCGACGGCAACGCGCAGCTGCTGCTCGCGCGGCTGATCGCGCCGTTCGAGCCCGGCAAGGGCGTTGAGGCGGCTGCAACCGAGCCGCGAGGCGAGCTCGAGCGCGATCGGCGCGTTCTCGCGGAAGCGGTCGGATCGCTCGAGATCGCCGAGCAGGCCGCGATCGCCGTCGGCCATCTCGCCGCCGTCGAAGTTGAGCAGCACGAGCTCCAAGCCGCTGGCGAGCACGGCGTCGCCGAAGGCGTCGAGATCCTCTCCCTCGGGCCACCACGATTCGACCGCGTCGAAGCCCGCTTCGGCGATGAGGTCGAAGCGCTCGAGCAGCGGCGCCTCGGTGAACAGCAGCTGGGCGTTGACGCTGAGCCTCATGAGCCGGGAGCGGGCGGCGAGACGTCCTCCCATGCGCCGCCTCGCTCGTGAGATCGCTCCGCCGCCTCCATCAGCCGCAGCGTCGCGAGCCCCTCCTCGGCGCCCGGCAGGTCGGCGAGGAACGGGGCGGGATCTTCGCCGAGCGCGCGCGCGGCAAGCGCCGCTGCGAAGTCGCGATAGAGGCTCGCGAACGCGAGCGCATAGCCCTCCGGGTGCCCGACCCGGAAGCGCGTCGCGGCCAGCGAGGAGCTGCTCAGCCCCGCCTGAGCGCGGGTGAGGACGCGCGTCTCGCCGTCGAGCGTGCGCAGCCAGAGAACCTCGGGGTCCTCCTGGCGCCAGAGCAGGCCGGCGTCGGCGCCGAACACGCGCAGCGCGAGGCCGTGCTGATTGCCGGCCGCGACGAAGCTGCTCCAGAGGCGGCCGCTCGCGCCGTTGTCGAATCGCACGGTGAGGAACGCGTTGTCGTACACCTCTCGTCGCGCGGCGAGCGTCTGCAGCAGCGCGGAGACGCTGAGCACCTCTGCGCCGGAGACGTAGCTTGCGAGGTTGTGGACGTGGGTGCCGACCTCTCCGAGCACGACGGCCGGTCCCATCGAGTCGCGCCTGAAGCGCCAGTGACGTTGCGCCGGGTCCTCGGGCTCGACTGCGACCCCGCGCTCGCCGCTCGCGAACTCGCCGTCGATGAGCTTGACCTCGCCGAGCGCCCCGCTGCGCACGAGCGCACGCGCCTCGCGCACCATCGGATAGCCCGTGTAGCAGTGGGTGAGCAGCAGAAGCTGCCCAGAGCTCTCGACGCGCTGGAGCAGGCGCTCGGCCTCCTCGGCCGTGCGCGCGATCGGCTTCTCGCAGATCACGTCGATCCCGTTGCCAAGGAACGTCTCGGCGATCTCCAGATGCGTCGCCGGCGGCGTCGCGATCAGCACCGCCTCGACGCCGTCCTCGCGTTCGGACTCGCGGCGCGCCATGTCCGCGTAGTCGAGATAGATGCGCTCAGGCTCGAGCAGGTCGGCACGCCCGGTCGCGATCGCGAGCGCCGGATCGATCGACATCGCGCCGGCGACGAGGTCGTAGAGGCCGTCGGCGTGAAACGCGACGCGGTGCGTCGCGCCGATGACCGAGTCGACTCCGCCGCCGACCATCCCGAGTCGCAGGCGGCGTCCGAGGCGCTCGAGCAGCGTGGCGGCGGGGTGGCTCATGCCGACCGGGACGCGTGACGGCGGAGGTCGTCGAGGCGCTCCTCCACCTTGTGAAAGGCGCTCGCGATCGTGCGCACCTCCTCGGGCGCCGGCTGCACCCAGTTCCAGTTGATCTCGATCGAGCGCGCGATCTTCCGGTCGCAGCCCGGCAGCTGCAGGCCGGTGTAGTCGACTCCCGCGCGTCGCAGGTGCTCGCTCCACATCACTCGCGGGCCGGCGTAGTCGGCGGCGAGCCTGGGAAAGCGAGGCACGGCGGCGTGGATGTAGCTGAACACGGGCGCGCCCTCGGCGACGAGCGCCTGCAGGTAGAGATCCTTCCCGACGCCCGCGTGCTGCGGGTCGAAGTTCATCGTGACCATGTGGAACGCCGGCGAGTCCTCGCTCGAGTACTCCGGGAAGCGCACGCTGCCGATGCCGCTCATCTCGTCGAGCAGCAGCTGTCGATTGGCGCGTCGCCCGTCGATTTCGGCATCGAGCTTCTTCAGCTGCTCGACGAGCAGCACCGCGTTGACGGTGCTTGGGCGGTAGGTGTAGAGCAGCGTGTCGACCAACGGCCGCAGCTCCTCGGGGAAGCCGGGCTCGGAGGTGCGGCCCGGCGCGTCGCTGGCCTGCGGGTGCTGGCAGGCGATCGCCGCCTTCCAGTACACGTCGCTGTGCTTGGTGACCATGTAGCCCGATTCGAACGCCGCCAGCGGCTTCTTACCCATGCAGGAGAAGCCGGCGGCGTCGCCGAACGACCCGACGCGCCGGCCGCGGTGCAGCGCGCCGTGAGCTTGGCTGCCGTCCTCGATCACGACCAGCGAATGGCGCTGCGCGATCTCGCAGATCCGCGTCATGTCCGCCGGCTGGCCGTAGAGGTGCGGGACCATGATCGCGCGCGTGCGCGGCGTGATCGCGGCCTCGATCGCCGCGGGGTCGAGCAGGCCGGTGTCAGGGAGAACGTCGGCGAACGTGGGAACGGCGCCGTTGTGGAGGATGCAAGAGACGGTCGCCCCCCAGGTGTAGGGCGAGGTGATCACCTCGTCGCCGCCCGTGATCTCGAGGCCGATCAGCGCGGCGTGCAGCGAGGCGTGCCCGGTCGAGGTCGCGAGGCAGTGCGGGACGCCCTGCCACTCCGCGATCGTCGTCTCGGCCTCATAGATGGCGGGGTGGGCCTTGCTGAGGCCGACGACGTCGCCCGCGGCGAGCAGCGCGTCCACGCGCTCCCGCGCCTTCGCCGTGAAGGTGGGAAAGCTCGGCGGCTTTGGCGCGCCGACGGGCGCTCCGCCGAGGAGGGCGAGCTCTGATGCGTCACCGGCCGATCCGGTCGCGCTGCTCTTCGTCGTGTGGATCGGCGTCGTAGCCATGGCGTTTCTCCAATCTGCCGCAGGCGGTGCCCCGGCGATAGATGCGTGCGCTCTGCGGGCGCCTGCGACCAGCGTAGCGAAGAAAGGTCGACCGGTCAACCTACATGCTAGAGTCTATGGCCGGGTTGACAACAGTCCCGCAGTGCCGCTACAGTGAGCAGACATTGACCGGTCAACCAATACTGTGCTCTGGGGGCCAGTGACGCGACGGTCAAAGAGATCCGATCGTGCTGACACTCGGCCTTCGCCTGGCTGTCTTCGCTCGATTCGGCGAACGCAGGTGAGTTTGCGAGGGAAGGAGCGAATGAAATGGACGTGAAGACGGTGCAGGACTCGACGCGGAGCGGGCGGGGTCCGGCGGTGGGCCGGATGTGGCGGACGATCGGTCTTGCGGTTGCGGTCGGGGGCTCCGTGGCTGCCCTCGCCGGATGTGGGAGCGCCGGCTCCTCGTCGTCCGAAGCGAGCGGGCCGCCGCAGCGCGGCGGCACGCTCACGATTGCCACCCCGGTCGAACCGGTCTCGCTCGATCCTGCCGTCGGCGCGACCGATCCGGGCTCCCAGCATGCGCAGACCCTGCTCTACAGCCGGCTCCTGGAAGTGCAGCCGGGCTCGATCGACCTCGTCCCCGGCCTGGCGGAATCCTGGGGGCTGAGCGCAGATCGTCGCAGCGCGACCTTCCATCTCCGCTCCGCGCGGTTCTCCGACGGCGCTCCGGTGACGTCCGAAGACGTGAAGTTCTCCCTCGAACGGGCGATGCAGGTGAAGATCGACCCGAACTTCGGTGAATCGCTCACGAAGCTGATCCAGTCGATCAGCACGCCGAACGCGCGTACGGTCGTGCTGCATTTCGCGGGCCCTCGTCCGGCGGTCTTCTACTACCTTGCCTTCACGCCCTTCGGAGTGGTGTCGAAGCGCGTGTTCGATCGGCTGGGCGCGAAGCGCTTCGCGGTGGAACCGCGCGGCGCCGGCTCAGGGCCATTCGAGCTGGTGAAATGGAACAAGGGCCAGAGCCTCGAACTCGCCCGCAACCCCTACTACTGGCGCACGGGACTGCCGTACCTCAACCGGGTGAACCTGATCAGGGTGCCGGACGACAACACACGCCTGCTCGACGTGCGCTCGGGCCAGGTGGACGTCGCCGACGAAATCCCGTACTCCCAGCTCAACTCGATCGCCGCCTCGCCGGGCGTGAAGCTGCACCTTGCTCAGATAGCCGCTGTCGACATGCCGGTCTTCAGCATCTCGGGCCCGCTGCGCTCTCAGGCCATACGCCAGGCGTTGAACTACGCGACGCCGACGGAGGTGATCAAGAAGATCGTGTTCGCGAATCGGGGGGCGATCGCGAACAGCATCATCCCGCCGATGAAATATTGGGATTCGCGCGTGAAGCCGTACTCCTACGACCCCGCGAAGGCGAAGCAGCTGCTGAGCCAGGCGGGCTACCCGGACGGCTTCTCGGTCCCGCTCGTGATCACGAGCGGCGACGAAGTCTCGCGTCAGACCGCGACGATCCTGCAGAACGCATGGGCGAAGATCGGCGTGAAGCTGAAAGTCGAAGTGGTGGACGAAACGACGATTGCCACGAGGTCGTCTGAAGCAAGGTCCCAGATCCTGCTGTTCCCCCCGACCAGCTGGTCGAGCGACATCCCGTCAGAGGATGAGTACGCGATCAACATCGTCCATTCGCAGACGGAAGTGGGAGAGATATTCTCCGCGCCGGACGCGACGCTGAGAAGGCTGCTCAGGGGGATCGAGGGCACGTGGAACGAAGCGACGCGGCACAAGCTGTTCGCGGAGTACCAGCAGGAGCAGATGAACAACCCGGTTGCGATCCCGATCGTCGTGGCGGATGCACGGACCGCTCTGCGTGACGACGTCCAGGGCTTCGGCTACGTCGCGATGAACTGGCTCTATCTCGATCGGACCTGGCTGAAGCGGTAGGTGGGGCGGGCTCTGCGAAGGCGAGGGATCGCACGGTGACTCGATACGTGTTGGGACGCTTGCTGCAGGCGTTGCTGACGCTGGTCGTGATCACGACCATCGCCTTCGCGCTCACCCGTCTGATCCCCGGTGAACCCGCCCGCCTGATCCTGGGGCCCAAGCACGTGAACGCCGCCGGCCTTGCCGCGCTGCGTCACGAGCTGGGCTTGGACAAGCCGGTGCTCACGCAGTACGGCGACTTCATGCTCGGGGCGGTGCAGTTCCACTTCGGGGAATCGATCCACTACCGACAGCCGGTGTCGAGCGTGCTGGTTCCCGACATGTGGCCGACCCTCTGGCTCGTGCTCTACTCCTGCCTGTTGTCGGTTGCGATGGTCGTGCCGCTCGCGCTGATCGCGGCAACGCACCGCAACCGGATCGCCGACCACGCGATCAGGTTCGCGAGCACGCTCGGCTATGCGGCGCCGGCGTTCCTGATCGGGCTGGTGCTGATCCTGATCTTCGGCGTGGGACTTGAATGGCTGCCGGTCGAGGGCTACGGCACCGGCATCGGCGGGCACCTGCGCAGTCTCACGCTGCCGGCGTTGACGATCGCGTTGTCGTTCGCGCCGTTCCTGTTGCGGACGCTGCGGTCGGGTCTGCTCGACACGCTGGGGCAGGAGTTCATCGAGGCGGCGCGCGCACGCGGGCTGAGCGCGCGCAGGGTGCTGATGAAGCACACGATGCGCAACTCCGTGCTGCCGACGCTGACGATCCTCGGCATCAGCCTCGGCGCGCTGTTGAGCGCGAACGTGATCGTCGAAAACGTGTTCTCGATCCCGGGGCTCGGGACGCTGCTGGTTTCATCGGTCAACTCTCGCGACTATCCGATGATCCAGGCGCTGGTGGTGCTGTTCGCCGCCGCGGTCGTGATCTCGAACCTGATCACGGATCTGCTCTACGTCGTGGTCGATCCGAGGATCAGGCTGTGAGCGCGGTCGGCGCCTCGATGCACGATCTCGCGCTGCGGCGGCTTGCGCGCGTGCGGCGGCGCGGGATCCGCGAGCGGCGCTGGATGCACCTGAGCCTCGGCCTCGGGGTCGCGATGATCGCGCTCGTCGTGCTGGCGACGGTGATCCAGCCGCTGCTGCCGCTGCCCTCTCCCAACACGCAGAACTATGCGGCGGTGTTGCAGCCGCCGTCGTTCTCGCACCCGTTCGGCACCGACAACGTGGGACGGGACGTCTTCAGCCGCACGCTCGCGGGCGGCCGCATCGACCTGCCGATCGCGCTCTTGATCACGTCGATGTCGGTACTGGCGGGCGTCTGCCTCGGCGCGCTCGCGGGCTTCATCGGCGGCTGGGTCGACGCGCTGATCATGCGGTTGGTGGACATCGCGATCGCGTTCCCCTTCATGATCCTCGTGATCGCGGTGATCGCGATCTTCGGGCCGGGCGTGAAGGGCGTGATCGTCGGCGTGCCCCTGGTCGGCTGGTCTGTCTATGCGCGCCTGACGCGCTCGGAGATGCTCGTCGTGCGCGAGCAGGAGTACATGCTCGCCGCCGAGGTGCTCGGCCTCTCGCGACGGCGTGCGCTGTTCAAGCACGCTTTGCCGAACATCTGGCGTCCGGCGCTCGCCTTCAGCATGGTCGAAGTGGTGCTGAACATCGTGCTCGTCGCCTCGCTTTCCTACCTCGGTCTCGGCGTGCAGCCGCCGACGCCGGAGTGGGGCGGGATCATCGCCGAAGGCCAGCAGTACATCCTCACCGCCTGGTGGATCTCGACGCTGCCAGGGAGCGTGATCGTGATCGTCGGGCTCGGATTCAGCCTCGTCGGCGACGCGGCGGCGGACATCCTCGGACGCGACCTGACGCTGGCGGCGAGCTGATGATCGGGCGGCCCGCTTCGGAGAGCTCGCCGGCCGAGCAGCCGCTGCTGTCGGTGCAGGGCCTCTCGATCGGCTTCCCGACGCGCTCGGAGGCCGTCGCGATGGCGGCCGACGAAGTGAGCTTCGAGGTGCAGGCCGGTCACACTCTGGGTCTGGTGGGGGAGTCCGGGTGCGGCAAGAGCGTCACCCTGCGCGCGCTGATCGGCCTCGTCGCCTATCCGGGCCAGGTCGTCGGCGGCAGCGCGAAGCTCGAAGGGCGGGAGCTGCTTGGCCTCAGCCAGCATGAGTGGGAGCGCGTACGCGGCAGCAAGGTCGCGATGATCTTCCAGGACCCGATGAGCTCGCTGAACCCGATCTACACGGTCGGTAATCAGCTTTGCGAGGTCCTGCGCTTGAAGCGCGGGCTGCGCCGTGAGGAGGCGCGCTCCGAGGCCGTGAGGCTGCTCGATCACGTCGGCATCCGTGCTGCGGCAAGCAGGTTGCGCGACTATCCCCACCAGCTGAGCGGCGGGATGCGCCAGCGGGTGATGATCGCGATCGCGATCGCCGCGCGGCCGCGCCTGCTGCTCGCCGACGAGCCGACGACGGCGCTCGACGTGACGGTGCAGGACCAGATCCTCGCGCTGATCGCCGAGCTGCGGCAGCAGATGAACATGGGCACGATCCTCGTCTCCCACGACCTCTCTGTCGTCGCCCAGGTTTGCGACGAGATCGCGGTGATGTACGCCGGCCGCGTCGTCGAGCGCGGCCCCGTCGACGACGTGCTCGAGAACCCGCAGCACCCATACACCGAGGGCCTCGCCGAAGCCGTCGCCCAGCTGCAGGGAGCGCACGCCAACGGCAGACGCGCGCTGAAGACGCTCGGCGGCCAACCGCCCTCGCTCAGCGACCTGCCCCCCGGCTGCTCCTTCGCGCCACGCTGCCGCTATCGCCAGCCCGAGTGCGAGCAGTTCGACATGCACCTGCAGCGCTCCACCGCCACGCAGCTGACCGCCTGCCTGATACGTCAAAGGCAGCCACGGCCGCGCGCGGGCGTCGGCGACGAGCGGGAGGCCGTGCTGTGAGCGGCCGCGCCGTTGGCGGTGGGACCTCCGCGGCGGCGGGCGTCGGCGGCGGAGAGGATGCGCTGCTGCGGATCGAGGGGGTCTCGAAGACCTTCATCGCCGCATCAGGGCTGCGGAGCGCGAAGCGGGGCGACCGCGAGCAGGTGCGAGCGCTCGACGACGTCTCGCTGACGGTCGCGCGCCATGAGACGGTCGCGCTCGTCGGAGAGTCGGGCAGCGGCAAGAGCACGCTCGCGCGCGTGGCGATGCGGCTCGTCGAGCCGGACGAGGGACGCGTGCTGCTGGACGGACAGGACCTGCTGGCGATGGACCGGCCGAGCCTGATCGCGGCGCGGCGGCGTATCCAGATGGTCTTCCAGGACCCCTACTCCTCGCTGAACCCGCGCCGCACCGTCGGCTACGCGATCGCCGAGCCGGCCCGCGTGCACAGGCTCGTCTCCAAGCGCGAGCAGGCGACCTACGTGCAGCAGCTGCTGGAGCGCGTCGGCCTGCCGGGACGGCTTGCGGGACGCCTGCCGAGGGAGCTCTCAGGCGGCCAGCGCCAACGCGTCGCGATCGCGCGCGCGCTCGCCGTCAAGCCCGAGGTGCTCGTCGCAGACGAGGCGGTGAGCGCGCTCGACGTCTCAGTCCAAGCACAGATCCTCAACCTGTTCGAAACGCTCCGTGACGAGCTGCACCTGACGATGCTCTTCATCTCCCACCAGCTGCCCGTCGTCGCGCACGTCGCCGACCGCGTCGCGGTGATGTACCTCGGGCGGATCGTCGAGCTCGGCGCCCCGGAGGACCTCTTCACGCATCCGGCCCACCCCTACACCGCCGGGCTGATCCAAGCCCAGCCGGGACGGCACCGTCGCAACAGCAAGCCGGCCACGCGCCGGCACAGCGACATCCCCACCGCCGAGCTCACCGGCCGCGGCTGCAGCTACCGCGACCGATGCCCCCTCGCCACCCAGATCTGTCACGATACGCAACCGCCGACGGTGAGCGTCGGCTCAGAGCAGTACGCCGCCTGCCATCACGCGGGCGAGGGGTCTGCGGCTGCCCAGGAGACCGCTTCGGCGCTGTCCTCCTGCACGGCCAACTGATCTCGAAGGGAGTTGCGTGATGTGTGCAGAGGCGACCGATGAGCGTCGCGGCGACGGCTTCGTCGCGCCGGGGCTCGAGCGGGTGCGCGAGGAGTTCGAGCGCAATTTCGTCGAGCGGGGAGAGCTCGGCGCGGCATTCGCCGTGTACTGCGACGGCGAGCTGGTGATCGATCTGTGGGGCGGCTGCGCGGATCCGGCGACGGGTCGCCCGTGGGCGGCGGACACGCTGCAGCTGATCTTCTCGGGCACGAAGGGCCTCGTCGCGACCTGCCTGCTGCTGCTGATCGAGCGCGGCCGGCTGAGGCTGGAGGATCGTGTCTGCGAGCACTGGCCGGAGTTCGCCGCGAACGGCAAGCGGGAGATCACCGTCGCGGAGGTGGTGTCCCATCGCGGGCGGCTGCCGGGGATTCGCGTGCCGCTCGCAGCGGCGGACATCTACGACGATCGGCGGATGGCCGCGCTGCTCGCCGAGCAGGCGCCCGAGGAGGACCCGCGCGCGCGGGCGACATACCACCCGCTCACCTATGGCTGGCTGTGCGGCGAGCTGATCCGGCGGATCGACGGTCGCAGCGTCGGCCGCTTCTTCGCCGAGGAGGTCGCTGCGCCGCTTGGCCTCGAAGTCTGGATCGGGCTGCCGCAGGAGCTCGAGGGCCGCGTCTCGACGCTCGTCCACGGCCCCGACTGGGGCTCGAGTCCGCTCCTCGACGAGGAGGCGCAGCGGCGCGACGAGCTGCTCGCGCGCATCTGGAGCAACCCGCCAGACGAGCAGCCGATGCCCGAGAACACGCGTGCGTTCCACGCGGCGGAGATCCCAGGCGCGGGCGCGATCGGGACCGCGCGCTCGATCGCGCGCCTCTACGGCTGCCTCGCGCGCGGAGGAGAGCTGGACGGCGTGCGCCTGCTGCGCCCCGAGACGATCGCGCTCGGCGAGCAGGAGCTGAGCCGCTTCAACGATGCATTCTCCGACGAGGAAGTAGCCTTCGGCACCGGCTTCGCGTTGCAGTCGAAGCACAGCGGGCTCGGACCGCCGGCGCGGGTGTTTGGGCACGGGGGAGCGGGAGGATCGGTGCACGGAGCATGGCCGCAGCTGCGCGTCGGCTTCTCCTACGCGATGAACGAGATGCGCGACGGCCTGCGCGGGGACCCGCGCTCGGAGTCGCTGCTGGGCGCGCTCTACGAGGCGCTGTCTTGAGGGGAAGAGCGCGCGCCTGCCTCGGCTCGATCGTCGATCGCCGAACATCGCCGTGATGGAAGCGCCGCCTTGACAATTGCCGACGGGGTATGCAATCGTTCGCATAAGGCGCTTCCCCATCGATCCCATCAACCTCGAAGCGTCGAGAATCCCGAAGGAGGCCGATGTCCGCCACCGCCGCAGCCGACCCACTGCTCGCAGCGCCGCTCGGCGACGGCGAGGTGCTGCAGCTCTTCCTCGACGGAGGATGGGCGCCTGCCGCCGACGGCGCGAGCTTCGCCAGCGAGGATCCGAGCACGGGCATGCCCTGGGCGAGCGTCGCCGAGGCCGGGCCGGTCGACGTCGATCGCGCGGTGCAGGCCGCGCGGCGAGCGTTCGAGGGGGCGTGGGGCAGCGTGAACGCGGCCGATCGGGCGCGCATCCTGTGGCGCACGGCGGAGCTCGTCGACCGTCATCGGGACGCGCTCGCGCAGCTCGAGTCGCGCGACAACGGCAAGGCGATCCGCGAGACGCGCGCGGAGATCGCAGGCGTCGTGCGATGCTTCGAGTTCTTCGCCGGCGTGTGCCAGGGCGTACGCGGCGCGACGCTGCCGCGGACCGGCCCCGCCTTCGTCTACACCCTGCGCGAGCCGGTCGGGGTGGTGGGCGCGATCACGCCCTGGAACTCGCCGCTCGTGATGTTCGCCTGGAAGGTCTGCCCTGCGCTTGCGGGCGGCAACGCGATCGTGGTGAAGCCCGCAGAGCAGACGTCCGTGAGCGCGCTCGCGCTCGCAGGGCTGATGCGGGAGCTGGAGCTGCCCGCCGGCACGGTCAACGTCCTGCCCGGGCTCGGGCCGCGTGCGGGCGCGGCGCTCGCCGAGCATCCCGGCGTCGACAAGATCGCCTTCACGGGCTCGACCGCCGTGGGACGCGAGCTCGCGGCCACCGCGGCGCAGACGCTGAAGCTCGTCACCTTCGAGCTCGGTGGCAAGTCGGCGAACATCGTCTTCGGGGACGCGGATCTCGACGCAGCGGTCGACCGGTCGGCCTTTGGTATATTCTCTGCGGCCGGCCAGTCCTGCCAGGCAGCGTCGCGGATGCTCGTGGAGCGATCGGTGAAGGAGGAGTTCGTGAGTCGCCTGATCGCAAAGGCGGAGTCGATCAGGGTCGGAGGCGCGCTGGACGTGCGAACGCAGATGGGAGCCCAGGTGTCGAAGCGCCAGCTCGAGCAGATCGAGCGCTACGTCGCGTTGGGCGTGGAGGAAGGGGCGCAGCTTTGCACCGGCGGCGTGCGTCCAGGGTTGGAGGGAGAGCTGGCGGGCGGCTTCTTCTACACGCCGACGGTCTTCGACCAGGCGGAGAACACGATGCGCATCTGCCGCGAGGAGATCTTCGGCCCCGTGACGGCGGTGATGTCCTTCGAGGACGAGCAGGAGGCGCTGGCGCTCGCGAACGACTCCGACTACGGTCTCTCGGGGGCGGTCTGGACCAGCGACGTGAAGCGCGCCCATCGCGTCGCGGCCGGGCTGCGCTGCGGCATGGTATGGGTGAACAGCTACCGCACCTGGAGCCCGATCACCCCGTTCGGCGGCTACAAGCAGTCGGGATACGGCCGCGAGAACGGGGTCGAGGTGATGGAGCACTACACGCAGACGAAGTCGGTGTGGGTGGACATGCAGGATCGCATCCCCGACTGGTATGCGAGCTGAGGCGCCCGCCCGTCGCTGGCTGCTCGCCCCCGACTCGTTCAAGGGCACGTTCACGGCGGAGGAGGTGGCTGAGGCGCTCGCGGAGGGCGTGCGCGACGCCGGCGGAGAGGCCGACCTCTGCCCGCTCGGCGACGGCGGCGAGGGCACGATGCGCGTGCTCGTCTCCGCGCTCGGCGGCCGGGTCGTGCAGACGGCGGCGCGCGACCCGCTCGGCCGCGTGATCGC
>JBAIYK010000008.1:0-35535 GCA_037915935.1 Solirubrobacterales bacterium
GGCGAGGACTTCTGCGTCGACCTCGGCGTCTCGCGCAGCGAGGACAGCCTCGAGCTGCTCGCGCCGCGGGCGCTGCTCGCGCTGCACGCCTGCGCCGCGCGCCTGCCCGCGATCGACACCGTCTGGACCGCGCTCGCCGACGAGGAAGGGCTGCTGCGCGAGGCGCGGACTGCCCGCCAGCTCGGGTTCGCGGGCAAGCTGCTGATCCACCCCGCCCAGATCGAGCCGGTGCGGCGCGTGTTCAGGCCCTCCGAGGACGAGCTCGATTGGGCGCGGCGGGTGCTGAGCACGCGCGCGCACGAGCGGGAGGAGGTAGGCGTGCACGTGATCGACGGCAAGATGGTCGACGCGCCCGTGCTCGCGCAGGCGGAGCGTATCCTCGCGCGGGCACACTGAGCGATGCGCGTTTTCGTGACACGACAGCTTCCCGGCCAGGCGCTGCAGCGCCTGAGCGGCCTCTGCGAGGTCGAGGTCTGGCCCGATCAGGACCCGCCACCGTACGCGACGCTGCTGCAGCGCGCCTCCGAGGTCGACGGCCTGCTCTGCATGCTCACCGACCGGATCGACGCCGACCTGCTCGAGCGCTGCCCGCGGCTGCGCGTCGTCTCGAACATGGCGGTCGGCGTCGACAACGTCGACCTCGACGCGGCGGCCCGCCTGCGGGTCGCGGTCGGCAACACGCCCGACGTGCTGACCGATGCGACCGCGGACCTGACGATGGCGCTGCTGCTCGCGGCGGCGCGGCGGCTGCCGGAGGGCATCGCGGCCGTGCGCGAGGGGACGTGGGGGCCCTGGCGGCCGGACTGGCTGCTCGGCCTCGAGCTGCGCGGGGCGAAGCTCGCGATCCTCGGCATGGGGCGCATCGGCAGGGCGGTCGCCGAGCGCGCGCAGGCGTTCGGGATGGAGATCCTGCCGATGGGACGACCGCACACGCCGCAGTTCGAGCAGGCGCTCGTCAGCGCCGACGTCGTCTCGCTGCACTGCCCGCTGACCCCGCAGACGCGCGGGCTGATCGAAGATCGCGCGCTCGCGACGATGAAGCGGGGGGCGATCCTGATCAACACCGCTCGCGGCGCGATCGTGGACCAGGATGCGCTCGGCCGCGCGCTGCGCGAAGGGCATCTCGGCGCCGCGGCGCTCGACGTCACCGACCCCGAGCCGCTGCCGCCGGACCATCCGCTGATGAGCGCGCCGCGGCTGCTCGTGCTGCCGCACCTCGGCTCCGCGACGCACCGCACGCGCGAGCGGATGGCGGAGCTCGCGGTCGAGAACCTGCGCGCCGGCCTGACCGGCGAGCCGCTGCCGCACGCGGTCCTCCCAGCAGCCGTCGGCAGCTCGACGTCGGCCGGCGCGTCCGCGGCTGCGACCAGCGCCACTCCGTCCGCGGCCGGCGCCCCACAGTCCACGCCAGAGCGAGGAGCGCAATGCCCGACGTGACGATGCCAAGGCTCTCCGACTCGATGGAGGAGGGCACGATCGTGACCTGGCACGTGAACGACGGCGCCGAGGTGAAGGCGGGCGAGGAGCTCGCCGAGATCGAGACCGACAAGGCGACCGTGTCCTTCGAGGCCGAAGCCGACGGAGTGATCGAGCTGCTCGTGCCAGCCGGCGAGACGGTGCCGCTCGGTGCCGTGATCGCGCGCATCGGCGGCGGGAACGAGGCGCCAACCTCCCAGACTGCCGGAAAGGGCACAGCAGCGCAGGCCGCAAGCGCCGAGGAGTCTTCGGCGCACGCCGTTGCGACGACGTCGAACGGGCACGCGGCGACAGGCGACAGCGCGGCCGGGCGTGGCCCCGACAGGCCGACCGCCTCGCCGCTCGCGCGCCGTCTCGCCGCCTCGCTCGGGGTGAACCTGCGGGCGCTCGCCGGCAGCGGGCCGCGCGGGCGGATCGTGCGCGGCGACGTCGAGCGCGCCGCCACCTCGGTCTCGACCACGGCTCCGGGGGCTGCATCCGCGCCGGCTGCGGGGCCCGCACCGGCGCCGACTGCTCCCGTCGCTGCCTTTTCCGCGCCGCCTGAGGAGCGGGCCACCGCGAAGGGCGAGGTGACGCTCGTCGAGCTCTCGCGCACCCAGCAGCTGATCGCGCGGCGGATGGCGGAGTCGCGCGCGACCGTGCCGGACTTCGAGGTCTCCGTAGACGTCGACATGGAGGCGGCGTGGGCACTGCGCGAGCAGCTGAAGCGCGACGCCGCCCCCGACGCGGTCGTGCCCTCGCTCAACGACCTCGTCGTGCTCGCCTGCGCGAAGGCGCTGCGCGAGCACCCGCAGGTCAACGCCGCCTACCGCGATGGCCAAGCCGAGCGCTTCGCGCGCGTGAACGTTGGCGTCGCGATCGCGGCGCCGGACTCGCTCGTCGTCGCGACCGTCTTCGACGCCGACCGCCTCTCGCTCGGCGAGATCGCGCACACGACGCGCCGCCTCGCAGCGCAGGTGCGCGACGGCACGATTCCGCCGCCGGCGCTCGCCGGCGCGACCTTCACGGTCTCGAACCTCGGCATGTTCGGCGTCAGCCGCTTCAGCGCCGTGATCAACCCGCCGCAGGCGGCGATCCTCGCGGTCGGCGCGGTGCAGCAGCGCGCGGTCGTCGATGAGGGCAAGATCGTCGCCCGCCGCTGCATGACGCTCAGCCTCGCCGCCGACCACCGACTGCTCTACGGCGCCGACGCCGCGCAGTTCCTCGTGCGGGTGCGGGAGCGGCTGGAGCGGCCGCTGGCGGCGCTCGTCGGTTGAAGCTGTCGCTGCCTCCTTGGCCGTGCGTGATGGCGATGTGGGCAAAATGAAGATTTAATCTTGATATTGTCCAGATGTGATCCGGAGGACGCTCCAAGACCAGCTCGAGCGGCTGGCCACCCAATACCCGGTCGTCACGGTGACGGGGCCGCGGCAGTCGGGCAAGACCACCCTTGCTCGAGCCGCATTTCCTGACTACGCCTACGTTTCGTTGGAGACCCCGTCGGAGCGCGAGCTCGCACGCGAGGACCCGCTCGCGTTCCTGGCCCGCTTCGCCCAAAGGGGCGCAATCCTCGACGAGATCCAGCGTGCGCCGGAGCTTCCCTCTTATTTGCAGAGCATCGTCGACGAGGACCCGGCCCCCGGGCGGTTTCTGCTCACCGGCTCGCAGAGCCTCACCCTGCTTGCAGGAGTGAGCCAATCGCTCGCCGGCCGGACAGCTCTGCTCGAGCTCTTGCCGCTGGACCTCGCGGAGGTTCGCCGCTTCCCTCAGCCACCCGAAGACCTCGACACCCTTCTGTGGCAGGGCGGCTACCCGCGCATCCATGACCGCGGCCTGCGAGCGAACGAGTGGCTGGCCGACTACACCGCCACCTACCTGGAGCGAGACGTCCGCAGCCTGCTCCGAGTTGGCGACCTCGAGGCGTTCCACACCTTCTTGCGCCTCTGCGCCGGCCGAGTGGGACAGCTGCTCAACCTCGTCTCACTGGCCGCTGATTGCGGTATTTCCCAGCCGACTGCCCGCAGCTGGATCTCGACACTCGAGGCAAGCTTCATCCTCTTCCGTCTTCCTCCATTCCACGCGAACCTCGGCAAGCGCCTGACCAAGCACCCCAAGCTCTACTTCCACGACTCCGGCCTTGCAGCCAACCTGATCGGTATCGAGGATCCCCGCCAACTGGAGACCCACCCGCTGCGTGGCGCTCTCTTCGAGAACTGGGTGATCTCGGAGATCCTCAAGATGCACCGCCACCAGGCACAACGCCCCGAGCTCTCCTTCTACCGTGAGCGAGACCGACACGAGATCGACCTGCTGGTAGACCGCGGTGGTCGGCTCACTGCGATCGAGGCCAAGGCCGGCCGTACCCCGACCGGCGACTACTTCATCGCCTTCCCGCACTTCGCTGAGCTGATCCAGGCACGCGGCGATGCCCGCTGGCAGATCGCACGCCAAGCGGTCGTCTACGGCGGAGACGAGTCCCAGCGCCGCAGCGCCGGCGAGCTCGTCGGCTGGGCCGACCTGCCCGACCTTATGCTCCAGTGAGGCATGCTGCAGAGCCTCGCGTGCTATTGAACTCTTGATGCGTCCGTGTTCAGAGATCAGCTCGCCGCGATGAGCGTGCTCGACGTCGGTGTGCGTGCCCGCCGCGGCGTCGCGCTGAGCGAACGGCGGCGCGGCGAGCTCTACGCCGTGCTCGCGGCCGCGGTCTGGTCCTCGGCCGGCATCCTGCAGCGCCAGCTCTCCGTGAGCGCCGCGACCCAGATCGCCGGCCGCAGCACGTTCGCCTTCCTCGCCCTCGGCATCTACGTGCTCGCCTTCCAGCGCGGCGAGGCGAGGACGATCGCGACGGTCGGCGGGCTCGTCGTAGCGGCGAGCATGGCGGTCGCGAACGCGTCGTTCATGCTCTCGCTCAACCACGCGAGCGTCGCGCACGTGCTCTTCTTCCAGGCGCTCGCGCCGCTCGTCGCGGCCCTGCTCGGCGCGAAGCTCGTCGGCGAGCGGCCCCGCCCCGTCACGGTGGCGGCGATGCTGCTCGCGCTTGGCGGCGTGGTCGTGATGGTCGGCGGCCCCGGCGGTGGAAGCGCCCTCGGCAACGGCCTCGCGCTGCTGACCGCGGTCGCCTTCGCGGTCGTGATCGTCGCCGCCCGCGGCTACCCTCGCGTCTCGACGCCGGCGGCGATCTGCCTCTCGCAGCTGCTCGTCGTGGTCGCGTTCGCGCCGCTCTCGCGGCCCGCACATGTCGACGTCGGCCAGTGGGGCTGGCTCGCGCTGCTCGGCGTCTGCCAGGTGGCGCTCGGAACTCTGCTGTTCGCGCAGGCCGCTCGCCGCGTCCCCGCCGCCGAGCTCGCGCTGATCTTCCTGCTCGAGGTCGTGCTCGGCCCGCTGTGGACGTGGCTCGGGGTGGGGGAGAGCCCGAGCGCGACGACGCTGCTCGGCGGCGCAATTGTGCTCGTCGCGGTCGCGCTCCAGATCGGGGCGCGGAGAGATCGTCGTGTCGGCGAACGCGTCAGTCCATCAGCTGCCCGCCGTTGACGTCGTCGAGGCGCTGTTCGCTCACCGACCAGTCACGCTCACACAGATGCGAGGCGCATGTCGCGATGGCCGTGCCATACCGCCGCCTTCATCTTCTCCGGGACCATGGCCTGCATACGTTTTGCACAATCAACTCCGCGTCCATGTGCGCAGGCGTTGGCCGTCGCGTTCGTTCCGGAAAGGCTTGACAACCGTGGGCGATACGTGAAACGATGCAATCGATCGCAAAGCAGTCGGAGCTCATCTGAGCAAGGAGTGGAGGAGCGATGGAAGCGACCGAGAGCAGGGACCGAGAGGGAGTCGCCGGAGCGCACCTCGTCGGCGTCCATCACATAGGCGTTCCCGTTCGCAGCATCGAGCGCTCGCTCGCATGGTGGGCGGAACTGTTCGGCGTGACGCCGGACTTCGTCGAGATCTCCGAGGGGCCTGACACGAGCAGGATCGTGCAGGTCGAGGACGTGCGCCTGCGGTTCGCGTTCCTGCGGCTGCCGAACGCGATGGTGGAGCTGCTCGAGTACGAGCGCCCGGTCGGTGCGGACTTCGATCGTCGCAACTGCGACGTCGGGGCGATTCACGTCTGCCTCGAGGTCGACGACATCGAGCGAGTGCACCGCCTGCTGAGAGAGCGCGGAATCGAGTTCAGCACCGGCCCGATGGCGCTGACTGGCGTGCTCGACGGTCAGAGCTGCTGCTACTTCCGCGATGCCGACGGCATTCAGTTCGAGCTTTGGGAGCGGACATCGTGAACGCCCAACAGGCGCGGGCTCCTGCCGGCATCGAGCTGGTGACGGTGCAGCTCGAAGAGGAAGTCGCAGACCGAGGGCGTGCGTGGGTGGAGGCGCCGGTGTGGGAGGTAGTGGAGCGAGTGCAGCATGCACAGCGGCTGGAGGCGGGCTCTTCCGTCGCGGTCGTCCTCGTCGTTCCCGACGCCGAGCCGGGCTCGAGCGCGCCGATGCTCAGCGCCGCGATCGCCGGTCTGCGCGGACTGCTTCATTCGCTTGCGCTCGAGGTCGGTGAGCACGTGACGCTCAACCTGGTGGTCTGCAAGCGGCACCAGCGTGCCGAGCTGCGAGAGACGCTGGAGTATCTGGCATCAGACGATGCGAGCTGGGTGCAGGGGGCTACGCTCGATCTGCGGGAGGCCGGATGTCAGTGATCGTCACAGGCGCCGCCGGCGCGATGGGCGCGGCGATCGTGCGCGATTTCGTCGAGCAGGGCAAGCGCGTCATAGCTCAGGACGTACGGGAGATCGGGGCGATCGGCGAAGGCGTGGTCGCCGTCGAAGGCGACCTGCGCGATCGCCTGTGCCTGGAGCGTCTGCGCGGCGAGGTCGAGACATCCGGCCTGGAAGCGGTGATCGCGGCGCACGGCACCTTCGCGGGCTCAGGGCCGCTGGAAAAGCTGGAGCGGGAGTCGACGCAACGCCTGATGGAGATCAACTTCTCGGTGATCCCCCGGCTGCTGGACGCGTTGCTGGAGCCGCTCGGCCGCCGGCGAGGCGTCGTGGTCGTGATCGCATCTCAGGCCGCTCTGAGGGGAGAGCCGAGCAACTCGGTGTACAGCGCCTCGAAGTGGGCGCTGAGGGCATGGGCCGAAGCGATGGACGCGAGGCTGCGCGAGCAGAGCGGCGTTCGCGTGCGTACGATCTGCCCCGGCCGCACCCTCAGTCCGCTGCTGAACGACGCGCTGGACAACTTCGCGCGCGTCGAGGGCATCACGCGGGAAGAGTACGAACAGCGCTGCTTCTCGTTGATACCGGCGCGACGATTCGGGAAGCCGGAGGAGATCGCGGCGGCCGTGCGCTTCCTCGTCGCGCCGGCACCTCGACCGAACGTGCTCGCGATAGACGGCGGCGAGGTGCCGTGGTAAGCGTCGAGCACGACCGCCTGCTCCGCACGATCGACTGTCTCGGCCCCTGCCCCTCCGCGTTTACGACGAGTAGGCGCCGGCGACGGACAGGGCGCACGCGGAGGGTTGACAGGGCAAGCGGCGCCGGTTATTATGCGAACGATTGCATAACAAAGGCGCTGCGCCGGTCCACGGCAGGCATGACCAAGGCTTCGAGGGCAGGGCGGACCGATCGGTACGCAGATCGGGTCGCGTCCGGCGTGCGACGACGCGGCAGACGGCAGGTCTAGAGGCGAGGAGACGCACCTGATGGCATTCACAGCGCATGCTGGTTCGACCGGCACCGAGAACACGCCCAGCCCACGATGTGCCGCCCCACGGCGGAAATGCGCCGCGTCGACGCGCGTCTGCCGATGCGCGTTGGCGCTGGCGTGCGTCGGCTTCGCGCTTCTGGCGGCAGCCGCTTGCAGCGGCTCGGGCAGCGGAGTCGGTTCGCCGCCGGCCTCGAGCGCGGGCTTCTATACGGGCGGCACGCCCGGAGGCACGCCGACGCGGGGCGGGACCGCGGTCATAGACCGCGCCGAAGCCCCGGAAACCATGGATCCGCTGGAAGCGGGGCCGCCTTCGCAGACCGTGATCGCGCTCGCGGTCTTCGACCAGCTCGCCGAGACGCTCCCCGGGGCAGACAAAGAACCTCAGCCCGGCCTCGCACAATCGTGGTCGGTCAGCTCCGACGGCTTGACCGTCACCTTCCACATACGCCCAGGAGTGCATTTCACCAACGGCGAACCGCTGACGGGCGAAGACGTCGTCTACACGCTGGACAGTCTCGCGAAGCCCGAAGCTACGGCGCACTACCTCTCCACCTTGTGGAACGAGGTGTCGCTCACCGGGCCGCTGACGGTGCAGATCCACCTGAAGAGGCCGACGCCGGCTCTGATCGACGACCTGACGCTGGCGCCAACGTCGATCGTGCCCAAGAAAGTCGTCGAACGTGAGGGTCTGAAGAAGTTCGGCCTGCATCCGATCGGCACGGGCCCGTTCATGATCACGGCCACGACGCCTGGCAACACAACCGTGAAGATGGTGCGCAACCCCCGCTATTGGCGTCATGGCCAGCCGTATCTCAACGGCCTCGTCTGGAACCAGGTCACCGAAGCCAACGCGCGCATGCTCGCGGTGCGCTCCGGCGCCGCCACGATAGCCACCGGCGTGCCCTTCTCCCAGGCGGCCTCCCTGAAGAAAACCTCGGGAGTGCGCCTGCTCGTCGAGCCGTTCTCGGGCTCCGCGTGGGAGTTGGTGAACAACGCGGCGAAGCCGCTCGACGAGATCAACGTACGCCGAGCGCTCGCCTACGCGATACCTCGACAGGCGATCATCCATGCGGTCTACGGAGGTTTGGGCGAACCGTCCAACGACGTGCTCGGCAATCAGCTCAAGTACTGGGACCCGCATGTGCCGACGTTTCCTTACGACATCGCAAAGGCGAAGGAGCTGCTCAGGCATTCCTCAGTGCCAAACGGCTTCGACGTGACGATCATGATCCCGAGCGGCGAACCTGAAGTGGCGCTCACAGCCGCGATAGAGCAGAGCGCATGGGCCAAGATAGGCGTGCATGCGAAGATCGAATCGATCACGCCCGCTTCCGCCTTCTCCAACTGGATCAAGAGCGCATACCAGATCTTCCTCACGGCGCCGGAATTGAGCGTGAGCGAAGCATATGAGCCCGATCCGAACCTGTTCACGGATATGGACTATGCCGACGATGGAACCAAAGCCATCTTCACCAACTATGACTCTCCGAAGGTCATAGCGTTGCTTCGCAAGGCCGCCAGCTCGCAGAGCGAATCGGAAAGGAGGAAGCTCTTTAGTGAAATACAGAATTTGGTGAGTTTCCAGGAAGCGGGCTTCCTGTCGATCGCCTTCGTGCCGACGCTGACGCTCGTCGACGACTCTTTGCGTGGCTTCTCCGTGCCGCCCACGGGCTATATCCACATGGAGCAGGCATGGATTGAAAAGTGAGTCGAAGTGGGGCCGTCAGAATGAGACGTGCATTTGACGCGGTGCGAGCGGGTCGGTGAAGCTGGATGGTGAGGTATGTTGGATTGCGGTTGTTGCAAGCGATACCGGTCTTGATCGGTGTCACCGTTGCGAGCTTTTTGCTGATTCATTTGGTTCCTGGGGACCCGGCGCGCATCGAGCTGGGTCCTCACGCGACCGCGGCGCAGGTGGCGGCATTGAAACATGAGCTCGGCTTGGATCGTCCGTTGATGGCGCAGTACTTGACGTTCTTGGGCGGCGCGGCGCGGTTGAGCTTCGGCGAATCGTTGTCGCTGCACGAGCCTGTCGGCTATGTGATTCGTTCGAAGCTTGGCGTGACGGCGCTGTTGATGCTCTACAGCCTGGTGCTGAGCGTCGCGCTGACGATGCTGCTCGGAACGCTCGCTGCGATGAAGCGCGAGCGGACGGTCGACCACGTGATCCGTGGCGTGGGGATGGTGCTGTTCGTCATGCCGATGTTCTGGCTGGGCTTGATCCTGATCCTGATATTCGGCCTGAATCTGGGCTGGTTCCCCGTCGGGGGCTACCAGAGCGGCGTGATCGGCGCGCTGCGCAGCCTCACGCTGCCCGCCTTGACGTTGAGCCTGGGGATGGTGCCGATGTTCGTGCGTTCGCTGCGCGCGAGCGTGATCCAGACGCTGGACAGCGGCTTCGTCGAGGCCGCTCGCGCGCGTGGCTTCTCGCAGCCGCGGATCCTGTTTCGTCACGTCTTGCGCAGTGCGTCGATCTCGACGGTCACCCTGATGGGCCTGACGATCGGCGCGATGCTGAGCTGGACGGTGCTGATCGAAAACGTCTTCGCGCTGCCAGGCATCGGCACGCAGTTGGTGAGCTCGGTCTCCTCGCGCGACTTCACGATGGTGCAGGGATTGGTGCTGCTGCTCGCGACGGCGGTCGTGCTGGTCAACCTGCTGACCGACCTCGCCTATGCGGTGATCGACCCGCGGGTACGGCTGTGAGCACGGCGCTCGCAGCACCGGCGCTGGACCGCGCCGGCGTCGACGTGGCGGCGAAGCCGCGTGGCGCGATCACGCGTTCGAGGATCGCCCTCTGGGCCGGTGTCACGATCATCGCGCTGGTCGCGCTCTCGACGCTGGTGGCGCACGTGGCGAGCATCGGCCAGCCAGATCGGATCGACCTGTTGAATCCGCTGGCCGCGCCTTCCCTCGCGCATCCGTTCGGCACCGACGGCCTCGGCCGAGATCTGTTCTTGCGGACGATCTACGCGAGCGGGCTCGATCTTGAGGTGGGCGTGATCACGACGGCGCTGCCGCTCGTCATCGGGATGATGCTGGGCCTGCTCAGCGGGTTCTTCGGCGGATGGGTCGATGCGATCGTGATGCGCGCGATGGATGCGCTGCTGGCGTTCCCGTTCATAGTGTTGATCATCTCCTTCGTGACGATCTTCGGCGTCGGGCTGACGGGGATATACGTCGGATTGACCGTTGCCACGGTCCCCTATTTCGCGCGGCTCACCCGCGGCGAGATGCTCGTGCTCCGTGAGCAACAGTTCATGATGGCGGCGCGCACGCTCGGCTACTCGAGCCGCCGGATCGTCTTCAAGCATGCGTTGCCGCACCTGATACGGCCGAACCTCGTCTTCGTGCCGTCGAACATTCTGCTGAACATCCTGACGGTCGCCGCGCTTTCCTATCTCGGTCTCGGGGTGCAACCGCCCCAGCCGGAGTGGGGAGCGATCATCGGCGAAGGACAGCAGTACCTGCTGACCGCCTGGTGGGTCTCGACGCTGCCCGGTCTGTTCGTCGTGCTCGTCGGCATCGGCTTCAGCCTCACCGGCGAGGGACTCGCAGAGCGACTGAGGTTGCGCACAGGGTGAGCGTGGAGCCTGACATTGCGACTCGACCGAGCGCCGACGCTCGGCGCGAGGGCGAGGACGGGCGACCGCCTGTGCTGTCAGTCGACGGCCTGCGAGTCGAGTTTCCCAGCGAGCAGGGTCTCGTGAGGGCGGCGACGAACGTTCGCTTCGAGGTCGGTCACGGCCGGACGCTTGGAATCGTCGGTGAATCCGGGTGTGGCAAGAGCGTGACGCTGCGGGCGCTGTGCGGCTTGGTCCCGGAGCCGGGCCGGATGGTCGCAGGGACGGTGTGCGTCGAAGGCAGGCCCCACCGCACTGCGAAGGCGCTCGAGACGTTGCGCGGCAGGAAGCTGTCGATGATCTTCCAGGATCCTGCAAGCAGCCTCAACCCGGTGCGTTCGATCGGCTCGCAGGTGAGCGAGGTGCTGCGGGTGAGTCTCGACCGCCCGCATGCGGCGGCAAGATCAGAGGCGATCGAGCTGCTCGACCACGTCGGGATACCCCATCCCGCACAGCGGATGTCGGCCTATCCACACGAGCTGAGCGGCGGCATGCGCCAGCGTGTGATGATCGCGATGGCGATCGCCAGCCGTCCGCAGGTGCTGCTCGCGGACGAGCCCACGACCGCGCTGGACGTGACGACGCAGGAGCAGATCCTGCAACTGCTGGCGCGACTTCAGGAGGAGTCGGGGATGGCGATCATCCTCGTCACCCACGACCTCGGCGTGATCGAAGAGGTCTGCGACGAGGTCGTGGTGATGTACGCGGGCTATGTGGTCGAGCGTGGCAGCGTCGAGGAGATCACGCGCTCGCCGATGCATCCCTACACCCAAGGGCTGATCGCCGCGATGCCGCAGCTCGACGCGGCGCACGAGCCGCTCCTGATGCACGGTCAGCCGCCCGACCTCTCGACCCTGGAGCCAGGGTGCCCGTTCATGCCGCGCTGCCCAAAGGCCAGAAGCGGATGCGCGCAGATCGACATGCAGACGCTGACCACTACCGCCTGCGCCTGTCCGTTTGCCACCGAACGCCTCCTCACGGCCGCCGGTGGCGCGTCGTCCCCCGACAGTTGAGCCCCGAGGTGAGCGAGATCATGGATCCTCCGCGCTGCGCCAGTGAGGCGATTCCCATCGACCGCCCGCAAGAGGCTGATGCACAGGAGCCGATCCTGCGGCTCGAAGGCGTGCGCAAGGAGTTCGCGAAGCGGTCGCTGAGCGATCGGCTGCGGCGGCAGCCCGGCGTGCGCACGCTCGCCCTCGACGATGTCTCGCTGTCCGTCGCGCCGCAGGAGGCGCTTGCGCTCGTGGGGGAGTCGGGCAGCGGCAAGACGACGCTCGCGCACAGCCTCGTTCGCCTCGTCGAGCCTGATGCGGGTCGCATCGAGCTGCTCGGACGTGACGTCCTGAAGGCGTCAGGCAGCGAGCTGGTGGCTCTGCGCCGCCGCATGCAGTTGATCTATCAGGACCCCTACACGTCGCTGAATCCCGCCCTGTCGATCGGCCGGGCGATCATCGAACCGGCCCTCGTGCATCGCCTGATCGACAGGTCGGAGACGCAATCGCGGCTGGGTGAGCTGATGGGCTACGTCGGCCTCAGCGCAAGCCTCGCCGAGCGGCGGCCACGGGCGCTCTCCGGCGGGCAGCGTCAGCGGGTCGCGATTGCGCGCGCATTGGCGGCGGAGCCCGAGATCCTGATCGCCGACGAGGCCGTGAGCGCGCTCGACGTATCGGTCCAGGGACAGGTGATCCGGCTCTTCGCCACGCTGCGGCGGGAGCTTGGCCTGACTCTCATCTTCGTCTCTCATCAGCTTGCGACCGTCGCGCAGCTGTGCGAGCGCGTCGCGATCATGTACCGCGGACGGCTGGTGGAGATCGGCCCCACCCGCGAGGTGTTCTCAGCTCCACGCCACGGCTACACGGCCACGTTGATCGCGGCCCATCCCGGCGGCCGACGCCTGCGAGACCGCGCCGGCGGCACGAGCGCTCCCCCGCCCCCGCCCTCGATGGATCAGCCGGGCTGCCCCTTCAGGCATCGCTGTGCTTATGCAACCGATATCTGCTCGACGCACACGCCGTCGATGCTATCGGTCGGGCCCGGACACGCTGCGAGCTGTCACGTCCTGCCCCACGCGGACGACCTGGCCGCCGCCGCCGGCGCTCGCCGGCATCGCGCCCAGACTCGGGCGGATGGGCACGAGGGTTGACGCAACGGCCAGGGCGAGATATCATGCGAACGATTGCATCGATGTGCGGCAATATCTTTGGCACGGCATGACCGAGACTTCGCTTGCAGGCGGCCGTGACAGTCGACGCCGGCGACGGCGGGTCGCGCTCATGTCCGGCGGGCGATGGAGCAGCTGTGTCTGGCTGTCCCAGCGGAAGCTCCGAAAGTGAAAGGCAAACGATGAGTGAGACCACCAACAGGCGCGTTGCGGCGCCAGTCGATGTAGGACGGCTGACGAGGTCCTACATCTGGCCGGCGGTGCCGAAGGATCGGATCGCCGCGGACGGCCCGATGATACTGGTGAGCGGCAGCGGCGCGAGGGTGAGAGACGTGCGGGGGAAGAGCTACCTCGATCTCACCGGGAATATCAGCCGCGTCTCCTCGCTTGGCTGGGGAAGGGAGTCGATCGCCCAGGCTGTGTACGGGCAGCTGCAGCGGTTGCACTATGCGGGTCAGGGCGAGTACCAGGCCGACGTGGTGTTCGAGCTCGCCGCCAAGCTCGCCGACCTCACGCCGGGCGAGCTGGAGGTGACATCCTTCACCGAAAGCGGCACGACTGCGAACGAAGCCGCCTTCAAGCTCGCGCGCGCCCACCTCCAGGCGACCGGCCGCAAGCCACGCGCCTACAAGGTCATCTCGCGTTGGAACGCGTACCACGGATCGGCCGGCGGCCCGTTGGCCGCCACCGACTGGAACGGGCTGCGCGCGCCCTCAGAGCCGGGAACGCCCGGCATCTCGCTCGTGCCCGCGCCGACGCGCTACCGCTCGCAGCTGCGGCCCGGAGCGCCGGCTGACACAGCGACGTATCTCGACTGCCTCGAGCGACAGATACTGCACGAGGGTCCTGAGCTCGTCGCCGCCTTCATCGCGGAGCCGGTGATGCAGGCGGGTGGCGTCCAGATACCGCCGGATGACTACTTCCCGCAAGTACGCGAGATCTGCAGCCGGTACGACGTGCTCTTCATCGCCGATGAGGTGATCACGGGCTTCGGCCGCACCGGCGAGTGGTTTGCGATGAGCCACTGGTCCGTGGAGCCGGACATAGTCACGATGGGCAAGGCGATGACGGCCGGCTATGCGCCGCTCGGAGCCGTTACCACGCGCCGGGAGATCTGGGACGCGCTGCCGGTGTTCTTCGATCTGCACACCTATGCCGGCCATCCGGCCGCAGCCGCGGCGGCGCTGGCCGTGATCGAGGAGTATGAGCAGCATGGCCTGATCGAGCGCGCGCGCGTCTCCGGCGAGCATCTCCTGAAGCGGCTGCGCGCGCTGGAGCGCCACGAGCTCGTGGGGGAAGCGCGCGGCGTCGGCATGTGGGCGGCCGTCGACCTCACGAGCGATCGCTCGATGCGCGCGCCAGTTGCGCCGGAGCTGGTGCGGCAGGTGATGCTTCGCGCGCGCGAGCGCGGGTTGATCGTGGGGCCGACCGGCTCGGCGATAGAGCTTGCGCCGCCGTACGACATTCCGCTCGAGGAGATCGACGAGGGGATCGAGATCCTCGATCAGGCGATCGAGGAAGTCGAACGGGAGCGGTAGCCGCCTCAGTCAGAGCCATGCGCGCGTGAGGGGCCTGAAGGCCACGCCAGTCACAGCACGAAGCAACTTTGACCAGATGGCTTGGACAGCAGAGCTCGAAGCGATGGCGTAATGGGCGGGTTGCGATGGGGGTTGATAGGCGCCAGTGCGATCGCGCGGGAATGGGTGATCCCGGCGATGAAGGCATCGACCGGTCACGAGCTGGTGGGCGTTGCGAGCAGCGATCCGAGCCGCGGGTCGCGATTCGCGTGCGAGAACGGCATTTCGCACGCATACGAGGGTGTCGACGCGTTGCTGGCAGACGAGCGGATCGAGGCGGTCTACATAAGCACCACGAGCGAGCTGCATGCGGGCCAGACGATCGCCGCCGCGAAGGCGGGCAAGCACGTGTTTTGCGAGAAGCCGCTGGCCTTGAGCGTCGCGGACGCGCACGCCTCGCTTGCTGCCTGCGAGGAGGCGAAAGTGGTGCTGGGGGCAAACCATCATTTCCGCAACGACTCCCATGTGCGCGCCGCCCGCGAGCTGGTCGCCGAAGGAGCGATCGGCCGTCCGCTTGCGGCCCGTATCTCGCAGGCGGTTCTGCTGCCCGCTCGCCTGCGCAGATGGCGCCTCAGCGGCGGCGAGCCGGGCGCCGGCGTGATCTTCGATCTCACCGTGCACGATGTCGACACACTGAGATTCGTGCTGGGGGACGAGGTCTCCGAGGTGCTCGCCTGCAAGGCGTCCCAGGTGTTCGGAGAAGGCAAGGTGGAGGATGCGGCGCTCGGCGTGATGGCGTTCGAAGGCGGCCTGCTCGCCTCCTTCTACGACGCCTACAACGTCGCCGACGCCGGCAGCTCGCTGGAGGTTCATGGCAGCGCGGGGTCGATCGTGATCGAAGAAGCGCTGGACGAGCGGCTGATCGCCCGTGGACGGCTGCGCAAGGACGGCGAGCAGCGCACGCTCGATGCCGGCGAGCCAATCGACCTCTACGAGTACGGGCTGCGGCGGTTCGCTAAAGCGGTCGCCGGCGTCGGCTCGCCGGCGGCCTCCGGCGAGGATGGTCTGCGGTCATTGGCGGTTGCGGCGGCGATCCAACGGGCGACGACGACGCGAGGCACGGTTGCCGTCGAGTATTGAGATGCTCGACAGCTATGGCTCGCTTGGCCTGCGCACCTCGTGCTGGAAGGGCCTCGTCCGCAGCACGATCCGCGTCTCGGTGACGGCGGCGCCGGCCTTGCGCAGGTCGCGCACGGTGTGGTCGAGGTCGTCGGCGTCGATGCAGGCGGCGCGCAGCTGGTAGTCGAAGCGGCCGGTGAGGAAGATGAGCTCGCGCGCGGCGGGCAGCTCCGCGACGGCCGCCTCGAAGCTGTCGGGGGAGACGGTCGAGAGCAGGCGGACGTCGACGAGCGCGTCGAGGCCGCGGCCGACCGCACCGTAGTCGATGCTCGTCGTGAAGCCGGTGATGATTCCCGCCTGCACGAGCCTTCGCACCCGCGGCGCGACCGCGTGGGGGCTGAGCTTCGTGCGCTCGCCGAGCTGCTTGTACGTCGCGCGTCCGTTTCGGATGAGCGAGTTGAGGATCTCTCTGTCTATATCGTCAATGGCAGTGGAAGTCACGTTCCTTCCCTTCTATCGCCCACGATCGCACTGCTCTGGGCAATGATGACGCACATGACGACGATAGGCGTTCCGACCGAGATCAAGCAGGACGAGTACCGCGTCGCGATCACGCCCGCGGGCGTGCGCGAGCTGACCGACCGCGGGCATCGCGTCCTGATCCAATCGAAAGCCGGCGAGGGCTCGGCGATCGCCGACGACGCCTACGCCGCCCAGGGCGCGAGCATCGTCCCCGACGCCGAGACGGTGTTCGGCGAGGCGGATCTGATCGTGAAGGTGAAGGAGCCCCAGCCGCAGGAGGTGGCGCTCTTGCAGCCGCGTCACACGCTCTTCACCTACCTGCACCTCGCCGCGAACGAGCAGCTGACGCGCGGGCTGATGGCCTCCGGCGCGACCTGCATCGCCTACGAGACGATCGAGGATCGCGAGGGGCGCCTGCCGCTGCTTGCGCCGATGAGCGAGGTCGCGGGCAAGATCGCTTCCCAGGCCGGCGCCTACATGCTGCACAGGCCGCTCGGCGGCCGCGGCCTGCTGCTCGGCGGCGTGCCCGGCGTCGCCGCCGGCAAGGTGATGGTGATCGGCGGCGGCACCGTGGGCATGAACGCGGCCGCGATCGCGATCGGACTCGGCGCCGAGGTCTACGTCTACGACCGCTCGATCGACCGCCTGCGCGAGCTCGAGGTCGAGCTTCAGGGACGGTGCTCGACCTGCTATTCGACGACGCTCGCGATCGAAGAGGGCCTGCGCGAGGCCGACCTCGTGATCGGCGCGGTCCTGGTCCACGGCGCGAAGGCGCCCCACGTCGTGAGCAGGGAGCAGCTGCGTCTGATGAAGCGCGGCTCCGTGCTCGTCGACGTGAGCATCGACCAGGGCGGCTGCTTCGAGACCTCGAAGCCGACGACGCACACGGACCCGACCTACGTCGTCGACGGGATCGTGCACTACTGCGTCGCGAACATGCCAGGCGCGGTGCCGATCACCTCGACCTGGGCGCTGACGAACGCGACGATGCCCTACGTGGTGAAGCTCGCCGAGGCCGATCCGCTGAAGGCGACCGCCGGCGATCCTGGCTTCAGGGCGGGGATGAACGTGTGTGCCGGCTCGATCACCTACGGCCCCGTCGCGGAGGCGTTCGGCGAAGCCGCGGTCGCGCCCGAGCGGGCGCTCGCCGCGGCGTAGCCGCGCCGCGGTCGCGCCCGAGCATTGCATTGGCGGCGGCATAGCGAGCCATGTCCATGATATCATTTATGATGTCATGGAGCCGGGAGAGCTCGTGCGATCCACGCGCCAGCGGCTGCGGCTCAGCCAGCGCACTCTCGCGCTGCGCGCCGGCACGACGCAGGCGGCTGTCAGCCGCATCGAGCGCGGCGCCGTCTCGCCGACGTTTGCGACGCTGCGTCAGCTCATGCTCGCGATGGGCGAGCAGCCGGAGCTGGCTGCTCGCAGACTGCCCGTCCCGGGAGATCCTGCGCATCTCACGAGCACCCTCGCCCGCACTCCCGAGGAACGACTGCAGCTCGCGCTTTCGTGGAACAGGATGGCGGGACGGATCGCCGAGGCGGGGCGGCGTGCGCGCGCAGATGGATAGCGAGCCGCTCGACGCCGAGCGCATCTTCGCGGCGCTCGACGCCCACGCGGTGGACTATGTGGTCGTCGGCGGCATCGCGGTGCAGGCGCACGGCCACGTGCGCATGACGAACGACCTCGACCTGATTCCCTCGCCGAGGCCGCAGAACCTCGAACGCCTCGCGGCGGCGCTGAACGAGCTGCAGGCCCGCGTTCTCAACCCTGGCGCCGAGCATCTCAAAATCGACGCGGGGATGCTGCCGCGCGCGACGCTGTGGCAGTTCGCCACCGCTCACGGCGACGTCGACGTCCTGCACGACGCCCCGGGGACGGCGCCCTTCGCGCAACTGCGTGAGCGTGCGCTCGTGATCGCGCTCTCAGGCCGTCCAATTCCGATCGCGGGCCGCGACGACCTGATCAGCATGAAGCGGGCGAGCGCGAGACCGGTCGATCTCGCCGACATCGCTGCGCTCACCGAGCCAGAGCATGCCAGCTGAGTGCTGGCCAGGCAGATGATTATATGATTAGATCTCCTTTCTGACGCGCATGGCGAAATGACCGACAGCTCTCCCACCTCGGGCGCCGCGGGCACGTGGCCGCTGCTCGCCTACGCCGACAAGCTCAGCGTCTGTGGCGGCGACGTGCTGCAGGTGATGGTGAGCAGCGCGTCCGAGCGCTTCGAGGCGCAGCTCGCGCGCCTCGGCGTTCCTGGTCGTCCCGGTCTCGAGGAACGCCTCGACAGCTCGATCGAGGGCAGCCACCTAGGCCGGCTGCAGCCCCTGTACGCGGGCTCCTACGTCGAGACCGCGCCGCTTGCAACGACGCTCGGGGGCAGCTACACCGTGCAGGCGTGGGTCTGCCCGACGCTCGCCGGCGAGGGCGCGCAGACGATCGTCTCCCAGGGCCGTGTGGGGAAGGCCGGCTGGTCGCTCGGAATCGACGACGACGCGCGCCTGATGCTGAGGGAGTGGTCAGGCGGCGCCGAGGCCGCGCCCGTGCGAGGCGAGGCTCGGCTATCCAACCACAGCTGGTACTTCGTCGCCGTCGTCGTCGATCGCGCGCACTCGCTCGTGAGGATCGCGAGCGCGGGCGTCTCGCCGTGGATGGACGGATCGCTCTCGATCTGCGAGGTGGCGCATGCCTTCGATCACGTGCCGGCGGCCGGCGAGGCGCAGGCGGCGGTGCGGATCGCCGCCTGCGCCGGCGAGCAGGAGGTCGAGGCGGTAGCGGCCTTCAACGGCAAGATCGAGTCGCCGCGCCTGTTCGCGGCCGCGCTGGGGGAGGAGCAGCTGCGGCGGCTGCTCGACGGCGAGCAGCCGCAGGCCGTCGCTCCCGGCGCCGTGCTCGGCGCATGGGACTTCGGCGCCGGCATCGACTCGCTGACGGTCCCCGACCGCTCGCCGGCGGGCGCGCACGGACGCTGCGTCAACCTGCCGACCCGCGCGGTGACGGGGCATCGCTGGCGCGGCCAGACGCTGCGCGCCGCGGAGGACTCCTCGCTCTACGCGGCGATCCACTTCCACGAGGACGACCTCGCCGACGCCCGCTGGTCGCCGGACCTCACGCTGCCGATCGATCCCGAGCTTCCAAGCGGCGTCTACGCGGCGAAGCTGAGCAACGAGCAGGCTGCCGCCTACGTGCCCTTCTACGTGCGCCCGGCGCTCGGCGAGCCGACCGCCCCGGTGCTGCTGATCGCGCCGACGAACACCTACCTCGCCTACGCGAACCGGTTCGGCCTCGACCTGAGCGAGCGGCCCGTGCCGCTCGATGTGCCGTTGCGTCCGATCGATCAGTTCCTCAGCAGCCACCGAGAGCTCGGCGGCTCGCTCTACGACACCCACCGCGACGGCTCAGGCGTCTGCTACGCCTCGCGTCTGCGCCCGATCCCGAGCATCGACCCCTCCTATGTCGACCCGCTGCTCGAAGCGCCGCGGCACTTCGCCGCGGACCTGCACCTGATCGCCTGGCTCGCCGCCGAGGGGCAGGCGTTCGACGTCGCGACCGACGAGGACCTGCACCGCGAGGGGGCGGCGCTGCTGGCGCCCTACGACGTCGTGATGACGGGCAGCCACCCCGAGTACTGCAGCGGCGCGATGCTCGACGCGGTCGAGGGGTATCTGGAGGGCGGCGGCAACCTGATGTACCTCGGCGGCAACGGCTTCTACTGGGTGACGAGCCGGCACCGCGAGCTGCCGCACGTGATCGAGGTGCGCAAGTGCTTCTCGGGCACGCGCAACTGGCAGGTGAGCCCCGGCGAGGAGCACCACAGCACGAGCGGCGAGCGGGGCGGGCTCTGGCGGCACCGCGGGCGCTCGGCGCACCGTCTCGCCGGAGTCGGCACGACCGGCCACGCCGCCGCGAGAGCGGCCGCCTACCGGCGGCTGCCAGCCTCCTACGAGGAGCGGGTGAGCTTCGCCTTCGAGGGCGTGGAGGGGGAGCGCTTCGGCGACTTCGGGCTCGCGCTCGGCGGCGCCGCCGGCGACGAGGTCGACGCGAGCGATTGCTCGCTCGGCACGCCCGCGCACGCGGTCGTGCTCGCGCGCTCGGAGCCGCTGCCCGGCTACGTGCCGATGCTCGAGGACGAGCTCTGGTACCGGCCGAACCGCACCGGCGAGCACAACGACCGCATCCGCTCGGAGCTCGTGCTCTTCGAGACCGGGCGCGGCGGGTCAGTCTTCTCCGTCGGCTCGGTGAGCTGGTGCGCGGCGCTGGCCGAGAACGACTACGTGAACGACGTGTCCCGAATCACCGCGAACGTGATGCGGGACTTCCTCGCGAGGGCGGCGACGGACCGGGCGAGGGCGAGTGCGGAGAAGGCAGGCGCGAGCGCGGAGAGGACGGGGGCGAACGCGGAGAGGACGGGGACGAGCGCGGAGAGGGGCGCTGCATGACGCAGCGAGGTGAGCAGCCGGCGCAGCGGAGCAGGCAGCCGGCCTCCGAGCGACCGGCGCGCCCGATCCGAATCGGCCTCGTCGGCTCGGGCCTGATGGGGGCGATGCACGGCGAAGCCTACCGCCGCCTCGAGCTGCTCTCGCAGACGCCGCCCTTCGCCCTGCAGCGGGTCGCGAGCCGCAACGAGCGCACGCGGGACGCGCTCGCGAGCCGCTTCGGCTGGCAGGAGGCCGTGGCCGACTGGCGCGCGGTGACGCGCTCAGAGGACGTCGACCTCGTCGACATCTGCACGCCCGAGGACTCTCATCGCGAGGTCGCGCTCGACGCGCTCGCGCACGGCAAGCACGTCTTCTGCGAGAAGCCGCTCGCGGCCTCCGAGGCGGAGGCGAGAGAGATGGCGCACGCGGCGCAGGCGAGCGGCAGGGTGAACATGACCGGGTTCGTGCTGCGCTGCTGGCCGGCGCTGCAGCGGGCGCGCGAGCTGCTGGAGAGCGGCCGCCTCGGCCCGGCGCAGCGGGTGCGCGCGCGGTACCTGATCGACGGGCGCACGCTGCTCGAGAGCAGCCTGCGCGGGCTCGGCTCGCACGTGCTCGACGCGGCGAGCTTCCTCGTCGGGCCGGTGAGCGCCGTCTGCGCGGTCTCGCGCCCGGTCGCGGAGCAGCCCTCGATCGACGCGGCCGTGCTCGGCCTGCTCCGATTCGAGTCGGGCTGCCTCGGCAGCCTCGAACTGGACCGCGAGGCGCGCGGGCGGGTGATGGACATCGGGCTGACGGTCGAATGCGCCCACGGCAGCGTCACGATCGGCTGGAAACGGCGCGAGGAGCTCGAGGTGGTCCTCGACGAGCAGGAGGGAGCGCTCGCCGGGGCGCAGCGCGTGACGATCGCAGGGCAGGACCCGCCGCCGCTTGCGATGTTCAACGGGGCGGGCTTCGGCCTCGACGGGCTCTTCGTCGCGCAGGCGAAGACGCTCGCTGCCGCGGTCGAAGGCGAGCGGGTCCGCTATCCCGACTTCGACGCGGGCCTGCACGCGGCGGCCGTCGCCGAGGCCGCGATCGCCTCCTGGGAGAGCGGCGCGTGGGTCGAGGTGCGCACGCATCAGGTGGGCGCCGAGGCGCGAGCTGCCGCCGACGCGCAAACGGGTGCCGGCCCAGGAGCCGGCGCATCTTCTGAAAGTGGATCAACGGAGGTCGAGAATGGCTGACGAGCGCGTCGTGCTGGTGACGGGAGCGGCGGGAGGCATCGGCGGCGCGATCGTTGCGAGGTTCGCCGCGGACGGCTGGAGGGTGCTTGCGACCGACATCGTCGCCGCGAGCGATTTCGGGACCGCAGACGATCGCGTGCGCTACGTGCCCGCCGACGTCGCCGACGCCGAGCAGATGAGCGCGGTCGTCGCCGCGGCGCAGGAGCTCGGATCGCTGCGCGGCTGCATCGCGAACGCGGGCGTGCTGACGGAGGACTTCTCGAGCTTCGTGGACTCCTCGCAGGAGGCCTGGAGGAGCACCTTCGAGATCAACCTGATCGGCGTGCTGAACACCTTCCAGGCGACCGCGCGCGCGCTCGTTGCCGAGGGCGGCGGCCGCATGGCCGCGACCGCGTCGGTCTCGGGCCTGCGCGCCGAGCCGACCCTGCCCGCCTACTGCGCGAGCAAGGCGGCCGTGATCTCGGTCGTGCAGTCGCTCGCGCTCGAGCTCGGGGCGGCGGGCGTCACCGTGAACGCCGTCGCGCCGGGGCCGGTCGGCACGGAGGCGCAGATGCGCGTGATCGAAAGCCGCAAGCAGAGCGCGAAGCCGGCGGCGCAGGAGACGGCATCCGAGCGCTTCGAGCGCTTCCGCACCGAAGGGCGGCCGCTCTCGCGGCTCGCGAAGCCGGAGGAGATCGCGGGCGCGTTCGCCTGGCTGCTCTCAGAGGACGCCGCCTACGTGACCGGCCAGGTGCTCGTCGTCGACGGCGGCGGAGTGCTGGTCTGAGGCGATGCGCCGATCGACGCGAGCTGCGCGGAGCGGAGGCTGCGATGAGAGGCCGCGATGAGAGGCCGCGATGAGCGCTGAGGAGCGTCCCGCGGAGAGCGCGGCCGCGGCGAGCGCCGGCGTGAGGCTGCGGCCGATGCGGGCGCAGGACGCGGCGGCGGCCGACGAGGTGATGCAGACGGCGCTGACCGACGGCGCGCGTAGCCGCGGCGAGCAGCAGCGGCCACCCGAACCGGGCCGCCGCGAGCGCGCGCTCGCGGTCCTGCGGCACTTCGTCGCGACCGATCCGGAGGGCTGCTGGGTCGCCGAGCGCGACGAGCAGATGTTGGGGATGGCGGTCGCGATCCGCCGCGGGCGGCTCTGGGGGCTCGGGCTGCTGTTCATCGCGCCGCAGGCGCAGCGCATGGGGATCGGGCGGATGCTGCTCGACGCGACCGCCCGCCATGCCGCGGGCGCGAGCGTGAAGATGATCATGGCCTCGACCGATCCGCGGGCGGTGCGCACCTACGCCGCCCACGGCCTCGACGTGCACCCCGCGATGACCGCGACCGGCCGCGTCGAGCGCTCGCGGCTGCAGGCGCAGGCCGCCGGTCGCGCAGGCTCGCTCGCCGACCTCCCGCTCGTCGAGGAGGTCGACATGGCCGTGCGCGGCTCCTCGCGCGCGGTCGACGTCGAGTTCCTGCTCGGCGAGGGGGCGGCGATCACCGTGGTCGACGACGCGAGCGGCCGCGGCTATGCGGTCCACGAGCCCGGCCTGCCGATCGTCGGCGGCCACCCGATGATGCTGAGCGCGACGAGCGAGGAGGCGGCCGCGAAGCTCCTGCGCGAGGTGCTGGCGCAGGCCGAGGAGGAGCCGGTGGAAATCTTCGGCCTGACGAGGCGCCAGAACTGGGCGATCCAGGTCGCTTTCGAAGCGCGCCTGTCCGTCGCCCCCGGCTCGCCGCTGTGCCTGACGCCCGGCCTCGAGCCGCCGGGCCCGTGGCTGCTGTCGGGCATCTACTTCTGACCGCGGCGCGGGAGGGCCCCAACCCGAGCGTTTTCACAGCGCCTCGTAGAGGGTGCGGAGCAGCGTCTGCGAGCGCGGGTCGCCCTGGCCGCCGCCGCTGCGGAGCTCGTTCATCGCGTAGGAGACGCCGAGTCGCTGGTCCGGCCAGGCGGCGTGGATCGAGCCGCCGGCGCCGGCGTGCCCGAAGGCGTGCGCCGGCGGCCCGAGCTCCTGGAGCTCGGTCTGCAGCTCGAAGCCGGTGGCGAAGGCGAATTCCTGGCCTATGAACTGGTCGACGAAGCGGCTGAGCTCTCGGCGGCCGAGCTCGATCGTCTCGGGCGCCATCAGCCGCACGCCGTCGAGCTCTCCTCCACAGGCGATGCAGTCGTAGAGCCGTGCGATCGAGCGCGCGGTGCCGATCGCGTTGACCGCGGGGATCTCGGCGGCATGGAAGGCGCGGGTGTTCCAGGGCATGCGTCCTTCGGTGAGCACGGGCGGGTTCTCGAGCGCTACGAGCAGCGGGTCCTCGGCAGCCTCCTCCCTGTCGTAGGTCGCCTCCGCGCTCCAGTCCGGCGCGTAGACGAGCGTCGACACGCGCGACTCTTGCTCCTCGGGCAGCCCGATCCAAAGCTCGAGCTCGAGCGGGGTCGCGATCTCCTCGGCGAAGAAGCGCCCGACGCTGCTGCCGGTCACGCGGCGGATCAGCTCTCCGCAGAGCCAGCCGTAGGTGAGGCCGTGGTAGGCGTACTGCGCGCGGGGGTCGGTCTCGGGCGCCTGCTCGGCGAGCAGCCGCGCGATTAGGACATCGTTCGTGAGGTCGATCTCGCGCAGCGGCTCGTGAATCCCTGGCAGGCGCGCGTGATGGGAGACGACGTCCGCGACGGTGATCTCCTGCTTGCCGTTGGCGGCGAACTCGGGCCAGTGCCTGCAGACCGGGTCCTCGAGCGCGAGCTCGCCCCTGTCGATCAGCATCAGCAGGCAGATCGCGACCAGTCCCTTCGTGCCGGAGAAGACGAGCTGCAGCGTGTCCTCCTGCCACGGGGCGCCGGTCTTCTCGTCCGCGACGCCTCCCCACAGGTCCACGAGCTTGCGGCCTTCCCGATAGGCCGCGAACGCGGCGCCAACCTCGCCCCGCTCGCGAAAGTTCTCCGCGAAGGCGTCCGCGACCGCCTCGAAGCCCGCCTCGACGTCTCCGCCCATCTGCACAACGTTCATCGGTCTCCTTCGCTCCTTTCCCGGCCCTTGCTCGACGGCAGACGGGCCATAGTCATCCAATGACCTGATCTCTGTGTCGGATCCTAGCGGGTGCGCCGGGACCGACCGTCGCGGCCGGGGACGGGCCCGATCCCTGTTGTCAAGGTGGATTCTGAGCATATGCCAAGCCTGAGGCGTCGAGGCTCGCCCCTCCGCTCCCGCGGGCCTCTTGACACCCCAGCCATCGTATGATTAGATCACTGGAAGAGAAGAGGGTAGGCCGTGGTCGCTCGCATCGATCTCGCTCGAGCTTGCCGGCCGGACGCGCGTGGTCCGGGCGGACGCGCGCGGTCCGGGCGACACCGGCCGCAACACGACTGTGAGGGTGGGATGAGAGTCAGAGAGTCCAGCTGTGCAGGTGCCGGTTCGATCGCCGCTCGATGTCGACACGGCGTGCTCGCGATGGGCGCGGCTGCGACGATTGCGCTGGCCGCCGGCTGCGGGTCCTCGTCGCCTTCGAGGCAGGCGGCTGAACGCGGTGGGACGGGGAGCTTCTACACGGGCGGCACGCCGGGCGGCACGCCCGTGCGGGGCGGGACCGTGACGATCGACCAGGGCGAATCGGTGAAGACGCTGGTTCCGTTCTTCCAAGTGCAGCCGAGCGAAATCCAGGTCGCGCGGCAGATATTCGATCAGCTGTTCGAGTACATGCCGGGGAGCCGGTCCGCACAGCCCGGGCTGGCGGAATCGTATTCGGTCAGCAAAGACGGCCTCGTGTACGTCTTCCACATCCGGCAGCACGTGGCCTTCTCCAATGGGGAACCGTTGACGGGCGAGGACGTCGTGTTCTCGTTGAAGAGCCTGTCGCTCCCCGAAGCCGGTCTGGCTCCCGGTCTTGGCCTCGTGGGTGCGAAGTATTCGTTGCCGAGCCCGTACACCGTGCGGCTGCAGTTGAAGCGTCCCGCGCCTGGCCTGGTCGGCAACCTGGGGCTGGTGCAGACCTCGATCGTGCCGAAGAAAGTGGTCGAACGGGTGGGGTTGAAAGCTTTTGCGCAGCATCCTGTCGGCACGGGGCCGTTCATGTTGCAGAGCGCGACGCCGACGTTCACGACGGTGAGGCTCGTGCGCAATCCTCGCTACTGGCGCAAGGGCCAGCCCTATCTCGATGGCTTGGTGTTCAACGAAGTGCTCGAAACCGGCGCGCGCATATTGGCGGTGCGCAGCGGGACGGCGACGGCTGCGACCGGCATCAGCTTCTCGCAGGTGCCGGCGCTGCGATCGACGCCGGGCGTGAGGGTGCTCGTCGAGCCGCTGCAGGACGCGGTGCCGGTGTTCCTGAACAACAGCTTCCATCCGTTGAACGACGTGAGCGTGCGCCGGGCGCTGAACTACGCGACGCCGCGCGAAGAAATCATCAAGGCCGTCTTCAAGGGCATGGGCGAACCGTCCAACGACCCGGTGGGCAGGCTCCAGTACTGGGACGCGAAAGTGCGTGCGTATCCGTTCTCGCTTGCCAAGGCGAGGCAGCTGCTGAAGGGATCTTCTGCGCCGCACGGCTTCAGCGCGGACATGATCGTGCCCAGCGGCGAACCGGACGCGTCGTTGATCGCCTCGATCCTGCAGAGCACCTGGGCGAAGATCGGCGTGCATCTGACGATCCACACGCTCGACCCGACGAGCTTCTTCTCGAACATCTTCGCGGGGAAGTACCAGATCGGCGTCTGGAGCGACGAAGGGTTCCTCACCGAACAGTACCCGCCCGATCTCGCGATGTTCTACAACTTCGATTTCTCAGAAGGGAACAATAGTTCAAATGGCACCGGCTTCCACTCCCCGCGCGTCGATGCGCTGCTCAAAGAGGCGCTGTTCACGCCCAAACCAGCTGAGAGGCCCAGGTTGTTCCGTGAAGCTCAGGAACTGGTGATCAAGGAAGCTGCGGACATCGCGATTGCCGAGCTGCCGTCGCGAACGTTGGTCAGCGCCTCCCTGCGCGGGTTCCAAGTGCTGCCAGGAAACGGGATGCCCCTATGGCAGGCGTGGCTGGCGAAATAGACCAGCCGCAACGGGCCGATCGCGGGCGCAGGCGCTCTACCGTGAGCGCCTGGCCCGCAGTGGCGCAAGGGAGCACGGAGCAGTGTTGAAATACGTTGGTGCGAGGGTGGCTCAGACCGTTCCGATCTTGGTCGCGATCACGGTTGGCAGTTTCTTCTTGATCCATCTGGTGCCCGGCGATCCCGCTCGGATCCAGCTGGGTCCGCATGCGACGACTGCGCAGGTGGCGGCTCTGAGGCATCTGATGGGGTTGGACAAGCCGTTGGCGTCGCAGTACTGGTCGTTTTTGTCGGGGGCTGTGCGGTTGCATTTTGGTGAATCGTTGTCGTTGCATCAGCCGGTGGGGGGTTTGATCGCTTCGCGGGTCGGCGCGACGGCGCTGCTGGTCCTGTACAGCTTGCTGGTGAGTGTTGTGGTGACGGTGCCGTTGGGGGTGATCGCGGCGGTGAGGCGGGATCGGCTGGCGGATCACGGGATCCGGATCTTCGGGATGGTGTTCTTCGGGATGCCGATCTTCTGGCTGGGCCTGTTGTTCATCCTGCTGTTCGGTTTGGAGCTGCGTCTGTTTCCGCCGGGTGGGTATGGGCATGGGTTCGTGGGGGTCGTGGAAAGCTTGACGTTGCCGGCGGTGACGTTGGGTCTCTCGATGGCGCCGTTGTTCGTGCGCTCTTTGCGGGCAAGCATCATTCATACCTTGGATTCGGGGTTCGTGGAGGCGGCCAGGGCGCGTGGCTTCTCAGAGCGGCGGGTGCTCTTCCGGCATGTGCTCAGGAACGCGTCTATCTCGACGGTGACGCTCGTGGGCGTGACGATCAGCGGCCTTTTGAGCTGGACGGTCGTGATCGAAAACGCGTTCGCGGTGCCCGGTCTCGGCGCGCTGCTGGTCTCCTCGGTCTCCGCGAGAGACTTCCCGGCGATCCAGGGCTTGGTGGTGGTGCTGTCGGTCGCGGTCGTCGCGATCAACCTGCTGACCGACCTCGCCTACGCCGCGATCGATCCGCGGGTGCGGCTGTGAGCGCGACGGCTGTCACAGAGGCCGCCGGGCAGGTCGGGGTCGCCGGAGTCGCGCTCGCCGACGAGCAGACGGGGACGAGGCGGAGAGGCGGAATCGGCCTGTGGGTGGGCTGCGGGATCCTGGGGCTGGTGCTGGTCTCGACGCTGGTGGTGAACGTGTTCGGGGTCGGCAGCCCTGACCGGGTGGACCTGTTGAACACTCTTTTGGGTCCTTCGGGCGCGCATCTGTTCGGGACCGACAACCTTGGGCGCGATGTGTTCCTGCGCACGATCTATGGCGGCGGGATCGATGTCGAGGTTGGTCTGGTGACGACGATCGTGCCGTTCCTGCTGGGGATGGCGATGGGTGTGGTCGCGGGGTTCTTCGGCGGCTGGGTCGATTCGTCGCTGATGCGGGTGATCGACGTGGTCCTGGCGTTCCCGTTCATCGTGTTGATCATCTCCTTCGTGACGATCTTCGGCGTCGGGTTGACCGGCGTGTATGTGGGTTTGATCGTGGGCAGCGTGCCGACGTTCGCAAGGTTGACGCGGGGCGAGATGCTGGTGTTGCGCGAGCAGCAGTTCATGATGGCCGCCCGCACGCTCGGATACTCGAACCGGAGGATCATCTTCAAGCACGCGCTGCCGCACCTGGTGCGCTCGAATCTCGTGTTCGCCCCGTCGAACATGCTCGCGAACATCCTCGCCGTGGCCGCGCTGTCGTATCTGGGGCTTGGTGCGCAGCCGCCGACGCCGGAGTGGGGCGCGATCATCAGCGAAGGCCAGTCCTACCTGCTGAACGCGTGGTGGATCGCGACGCTGCCCGGCCTGTTCGTCGTCGTCGTCGGAATCGGCCTGAGCCTGATCGGCGACGGGCTGGCCGAGCGCCTGAGGAGCCGCACCGGATGAGCTTGCTGCGGGTGCAGGGTTTGCATGTGGAGTTTCCGGGTGAGCAGGCGCGGGTGCGGGCGGCGAGCAACGTGTGCTTCAGCGTGGATCGTGGGCAGACGCTTGGGGTCGTGGGTGAATCGGGGTGCGGGAAGAGCGTGACGCTGCGTGCTCTCTGTGGGCTTGTGCCGGAGCCGGGCAGGGTGCGAGCGGGGAAGGTTTGCTTCGACGGCGTGGAGTACGAGGCCGCGGGGGAGGGGCTTGCCGGGTTGCGGGGGGAGAAGGTTTCGATGATCTTCCAGGACCCGGCGAGCAGCCTGAATCCGGTGCTGTCGGTCGGCACGCATCTGGGGGAGGTGCTGCGGGTGAAGCTCGGGTATTCGCACAAGGCTGCGCGGGCGGAGGCGATCGAGCTGCTTGGGCATGTGGGTATCCCGGACCCGGCGAAACGTTTGTCTTCCTATCCGCATGAGCTGTCGGGGGGGATGCGCCAGCGGGTGATGATCGCGATGGCGATCGCCGCAAGGCCGCAGGTGCTGCTCGCGGATGAGCCGACGACCGCTTTGGATGTGACGACTCAGGAGCAGATCCTGAAGCTGCTGCTGCGGTTGCAGGCGGAGTCGGGGATGGCGATCATCCTCGTGACGCACGATCTCGGCGTCGTCGAAGAAGTGTGCGACGAGGTCGTGGTGATGTACGCGGGGTATGTGGTGGAGCGGATGAGCGTGGACGAGCTCGCCGGCGCACGGCATCCTTATACGCGCGGCCTGATCGCCGCGATGCCGCAGATCGACGCGCAGAGCATGCCGACCGCGATCCTCGGGCAGCCGCCGAGCCTGGCCGAGCTGCCACCCGGCTGCCCCTTCGCACCCCGCTGCCCCGAGGTCAGAGAGCAGTGCACGAGCATCGACATGCAAAGCCTGACCCTCACCGGCTGCGCCTGCCCATTCAACGCGCCCGAGAACCAGGACGCCGCCGGAATCCAACACGAGCAGCCCGCGAGCGGCCCGAACATCGCCCTGCAAGCGGAGGGATCACCGACATGAGCGGGGCGCCAACTGCCTCGGTCGCATCGATCGACGCCCCAGGCGAGCGGGAGGCGATTCTGCGGATCGAGCACGTGCGCAAGGAGTTTGCGCGGCGTTCGCTTTCGGATCGTGTGCGGGGGCGTGCGGGGGTGCGGACGTTGGCGTTGGACGATGTGTCGCTGTCGGTGTTTGCGGGGGATGCGATCGCGATCGTGGGCGAGTCCGGCAGTGGCAAGACGACGCTTGCGCAGAGCATCGTGCGGCTGGTGGACCCCGACGCCGGCAAGATCGTCTTCGCCGGCCGGGACATCGTGAAAGCGGGCCGTCGTGATCTGCCGGCGATCAGGCGGCGCATCCAGCTGGTCTACCAGGACCCCTACAGCTCGCTGAACTCCGCGCTCTCGATTGGGGAGGCGATCATCGAACCGGCGCTCGTGCATGGTCTGATCGACAAGCAGCACGCGAGGCGGCGCACGGTCGAGCTGATGGACCAGGTGGGGCTCTCGGCGACGATCATCGGGCACCGGCCGCGGGCGCTCTCCGGCGGGCAGCGCCAGCGCGTCGCGATCGCCCGTGCGCTCGCCGCGGAGCCGGAGATCTTGATCGCAGACGAGGCCGTGAGCGCGCTCGACGTCTCCGTCCAAGCGCAGGTGATAAGGCTCTTCGCCCGCCTACGACAAGAGCTCGGACTGACGCTGATCTTCGTCTCACATCAGCTGGCGACGGTCGCGCAGCTGTGCGAGCGGGTAGCGATCATGTACCGCGGACAGCTCGTCGAGCTCGGCCCCACCAGAGAGGTGTTCGCCCAGCCGCGCCACGGCTACACCGCCGCGCTGATAAACGCCCACCCCGGCGGCCGGCGCTTGCGCGCCCGTGCCAAACCACAAGAAGACACCGCGCCACCCCCGCCGCCGCCGATGGAGCAGCCCGGCTGCCCCTTCCAACATCGTTGCGCGTTCGTCGCCGAGATCTGCACCCACACCACACCGCCAACCACGAAGATCAACACCGACCACCACGCCAGCTGCCACGTCCTGCCCCAACGCGACGACCTCGCCACGAACGCCGGCATCCACGCGCACGAGACGCCCGCACCACAGCCCGTCTGCTGAGCGCACGCCTCGCGCGGATGGCAAGCCTGGCGGGCACGCCCGTTCCGGCGACCGTGATAGAGTGATTCAATCTCATCTCTACGCGCCGGAGGCAGCCACACATGAGCAACGTCGAATGGTCGTTCGAGGGGCGCACCGTCCTGATCACCGGCGGCAGCCGCGGCATCGGCCTTGCGACGGCGAACCTGTTCGCGCAGGCCGGCGCGAAAGTGTACGCGCTGTCGCGGTCGCAACCGGACGGCGATCTGAGCGGCGACGTGGAGACGGTCGCCTGCGACGTAGGCGCCGCCGACGACCTCGCTGCGGCCGTGCAGCAGATCGTGGCCGACGAAGGCGAGATCGACGTCTGCATCGCGAACGCGGGCGTCTGCATGGTCGAGAACTTCGCCGAGACCGATCCCGCGGAGTGGAGCCGGATCCTCGACGTCAACCTGCTCGGCGTGATGCGCACCTGGCAGGCGGTGCTGCCGCACATGGGCAGGGACGGTCGCGGCGGGCGCCTGATCGCGAACTCGTCCGCCGCGGGCGTGCGCGCCCAGTCGACGATACCCGCCTACTGCGCGAGCAAGGCGGCGCTGACGGGGCTCGTGCAGTCGCTCGCGATCCGCTACGCGGACCGCGGGATCCGCGTGAACGCCGTCGCTCCCGGCGAGATCGACACCGACATGAACCGCGGCGCTCGCGCCCTGATGGCCGAGAGCGAAGAGCGCACGACCGAGGATTGGCTGCAGCGGATGCTCTCCGAGCGCATCCCCGCCGGCCGGCTCGGCAGCGCGCAGGACGTCGCCGACCTGATCGCCTTCCTCGCCTCCGACGAGGCCTCCTACATCACCGGTCAGACGATCGTGATCGACGGAGGCCAGCTGCTCGTATGAACGCGAGAAGCGCAGACGACGGGCTGCCACGCATCGTCGTGTGGGGGCTGGGGCGGATGGGCCTGCGCCACGCCGAGAACGCGCAGCGCTGCGCGCGCGTGCAGCTCGCGGGCGTCGCGGACATCGATCCCGAGCGCACGGGTCTCGCGGCGAGCGGCCTCGCGGTCCCGAGCTTCGAGGACCTCGAGGAGATGCTCGAGCGGCTTTCCCCCGACGGCGTCGTGATCGCCACGCACGCCTCGAACCACGCGGAGGCGATCGAGACCGCCGCGCGGCGGGGGATTCACGTCTTCTGCGAGAAGCCGCTCGCCTTCGACGGCCCGCAGGCCGCGCGCGTGCTCGCGCTCGCGCAGGAGACGGGCATACACGTGCAGCTCGGCTTCCAGATGCGCTTCGACGCGGACCTGCGCAAGGCGGCGGCGCAGGTGCACGCCGGCGATCTCGGCCGGATCTACCAGCTGCGCGGCACCGTGCGCGACGCGGTGAGCCCGACGCGCGAGTACCTGCAGCGCTCCGGCGGCTACTACCGCGACACCTCGCCGCACTGCGTCGACTACGGCCGCTGGCTGCTCGGCGAGGTCGACGAGGTGCTGGCCGCCGGCGTCGCGCTCTCGGACCCGGTGTACGAGGAGCTCGGCGACGTCGACAACGCGACGATCGTGCTGCGCTACGCGGCCGGCGCGCTCGGCACGATCAACCTCAGCCGCGTCGACGGGTACGGCTTCGACACGGCGGTCGAGATCCTCGGCGAGCGCGGCGCGATCCGCGTGCCGGGCGGCAGGGCCGACGGCCTCGAGCACTGGCGCGCAGGCGGCGTGAGCTTCACGCACGTGAGCGACTTCCTCGAGCGCTTCGAGCAGGCCTACGAGAGCGAGCTCGACGCGTTCGCGATGCTGCTCGCGGGCGCGGGGGAGCCGAGCGCCGCGACCGGGGCGGACGGCCTTGCGAGCATGCGCGTCGCCGAGGCCGCCGCGATCTCGCACGAGCGGCGCGCCGCGGTGAAGGTCGCCGAGGTGCCCTGGTGATGGAGGGCGCTCGGTGGACGGCGATGACCTCGCGAAAGGCGATGAGCTCGTGAGCGTGATGGCGCGAGAGCTCGGCGACGCGCGCGCGGACGGCGAGTGGTTCAGCGTCTGGCGGCGCAGGCCGCCGTCCGGCCGCGTCCTCGACTGCGTAGTGCTCGCCGAGCGGCCGCCGACGCATGAGCTGCTGCGCGACGGGATCGGCGAGCTCGCCCGCTGCCTGCAGCTGATCGAGGGCGGCGATCGCGGCCCCGAGCACGCCGGCGCGGCGGTGATCTTCGGGCTGCGCGAGGAGCCGGACGCGGAGCTCGCGCTCGCGGCGGTGCGCGGGTTCGTGCTCTCGGCGGCGCAGGAGCTCGGCACGCGCCTGAAACTGAACCTCGTCGTGCACCGCGAGGGCGCGGACGACCTCGAGCCGACGCTCGACCAGCTCGCCGATCCGCTGAGCGCCTATGTGCACGCGGCGACGCTCGTGGTCGGAGATCTGCAGGCATGAGCACGATCCTCGTGACCGGCGCCGGCGGCGGCATCGGCGCAGGCGTCGTGAAGGCGGCGCTCGCCGCCGGGCACGAGGTGATCGCGCACGGCCGGCGCGCCGAGACGCTGCAGCCGCTCGCCGGCCCCGGCGTCACCGCGCTCGCGGGGGACATGACCGACGCCGAGCACCGCCGCGAGCTCGCCGAGCTGGTCGCCGCCGCCTCCGCGGAGGCGGTGATCGCGACCCACGGCGTGACCGGCGCGGTCGCCTTCGATCAGATCACTGCGGAGGCGGCGAGGCGGATCATCGAGATCAACACGATCTCGACGATCGAGCTCGCGAAGCTGTGCGCGCCGCCGCTGCGCCGGACGGGCGGAGCGTTCGTCGCGACCGCATCGCAGGCCGCGCTGCGCGCCGAGGCGGGCAACTGCCTCTACTGCGCCTCGAAGTGGCCGCTCGTGGCGTGGGCGAGGCAGGCGCAGCACGAGCAGGAGCGGCGCGGCTACGCGATCCGCGTGCTCTGCCCAGGACGAACCGACGCGCCGATGCTGCACGAGGCGAACCGCCGGATCGCGGCGGCCGAGGGCGTCGCGCTCGCGGACTACGAGCAGCGCATCTTCGCCGAGATGCCGCTGCGACGGTTCGCATCCGTGCAGGAGATCGCCTCCGCGGCGCTGTTCCTCGCGGCGCCGACGTCGGCGCCGCGGCCGGTGGTGCTCGCGGTGACCGGCGGCGAGGTGCCGAGCTAGGCGGCGAGCCGGGCCGCACGTCAAACGAATCCGTCTGAAGGAGCGAGCTAGATGTCGAGCAACCTTGCGATTCTCGGCGGCGAGCCGGCCCACGCCGGACGCCCGCCGAAGTACCCGGACTTCGATCCGGCGGTCTACGAGCGCATCCGGCAGACGCTGAGCGAGGGCCCGATGCAGGGTCTGAGCAAGGGGCACCCGATCATCGCCGAGCTGGAGCAGGAGCTCGCGCAGTTCCACGGCGTCGAGATGGCGCTGTGCGCGAGCTCCGGGCACGGCGCGCTGCAGTCGGCGCTGATCGGGCTCGAACTGACGGGCGGCGACGAGATCCTCACCTCCCCTTACTCCTGGGGCGCCTCGGTGTCCTGCATCCTGCACAACAACGCCGTCCCCGCGTTCGTCGACGTGCTGCCGGACACGGGCCTCATCGACCCGGACGCGCTGGAGCGGGCGCTGACGCCGCGCACGCGCGCGATCCTCGTCACCCACATCTTCGGACAGCCGGCGAACATGACGCAGGTGATGGCGTTCGCCGACCGCCACGGCCTGAAGGTGATCGAGGACGGCAGCCAGGCGCACGGCGCCCGCCACCGCGGGGTGCGCGTCGGCGGCTTCGGGCACGCGAGCGGGTTCTCGACCAACGGCGTGAAGCCGCTCGCGACGACCGAGGGCGGCTACATGGTGACGAAGGAGCCCGACGTCTACTGGAAGGCGACGATCAGCTGCCAGCACGCCGGCCGCAGCGAGCTCGTCGGCCGCGCGAGCGAGCCCGGCTTCCCGGACCCGCTGCGCCCGTTCATCGACTCGCTCGTCTACACCTACCGCCCGAACCTCGTGACCGCGCTGCTGACGCTCGAGCGGCTGCCGAAGGTAGATGAGGAGAACGCCGCCCGCCGCCGAAACGTGCAGCTGCTGCAACGCCACCTCGCCGGGGTGCGCTCGGTGACCCTGCCGCGGCACGACCCCGCCGACGAGTGCGTGCACCACATGCTGACGCTGAACTTCGACGCCGAGCACGCCGGCGTCTGCCGCGACACCTACCTCGCGGCGCTGAACGCCGAGGGGGTGCCCGCGCTGCTCTACGTCGAGCGGGCGCTGAACCGCTCGCCTCGCCTCAGCCCCGACTGGGACGGGCCGCGGGTGATGTGGACCGAGACGATCCGCAGGTCGGGCACCGACCCGACGAAGGCGGAGCTGCCCGGCTGCGAGCAGAAGATCGCACGCTCGATCGAGATCCCCTGGAACTACTTCCGCGAGGACGAGGGGCTGATGGCGAGCATCGCAGGCGCGTTCGTGAAGGTCGAGGAGGGGCTCGAGGACCTGAGGCGCTTCGAGCGCTCCCGGCAGGCGACGACCCCGGCGCCGGCAGCGGGATAGGAGATCGACGTGAGCGCGCAGGCAGAGCAGGCGACGAAGATCAAGCTCGCCTCCGCCCCCGGCAGCTGGGGGATCGAGCCGCCCGCCCACGATGGCTATCCGCCCTGGACGCGCGTCCTGGACGAGATGGCCGCCGCCGGATACGACGGCACCGAGCTCGGGCCGCCCGGCTACCTGCCGAGCGGGCAGGAGCTGCGTGAGGCGCTTCGGAGCCGCGGACTGCAGATGCCGGCGGGGTACCTGATGGAGCCGCTGTCGAGCGCGGCGGAGCTGGACCGGATCCTCGACGTC
>JBAIYK010000113.1:0-21903 GCA_037915935.1 Solirubrobacterales bacterium
AGAAGCGCTCGACCGGGCCGAGCACCTCGTAGTCGGGAAGCTCGCGCAGGATCGCCTCGATCACAGCCGTTCCCTGCAGCCGCGCAAGCGGCGCGCCGATGCAGTGGTGGACGCCGTTTCCGAACGCGAGGTTGCGCTTGTGCTCGCGGCGGACGTCGAAGCGCTCGGCGTGCTCGTAGCGGCGCTCGTCGCGGTTCGCCGATCCGTAGAGGACGACGACGTAGGCGGCCTCCGGTATCTGCGTCCCGTGCAGCTTCACCGCCTTCGTCGTCAGTCGGCGGACGTGCTGGGCGGGGCACTCGAAGCGCAGGATCTCCTCGAGCGCGTTCGGAATCGCCTCAGGGCTCTGCGCGAGGTATGCACGCTGCTCGGAGTGCTGCGCGAGCAGCAGCAGCGAGTTGCCGATCAGGCTCGAGGGGGTCTCGATCCCGCCGAGGAAGACGAGCGTCGCGATGCCGGCCGACTCCTCCCCGATCGGCGCGCCGTCGATGGTCGCGTTCGCGATCACCGTCAGCAGCTCATCGCTCGGCGGCGCCCCGCGCCGCTCGGCGAGCTTCGCCTGCATGTACTCGACCACCTCGGCGAGCGCCTCGCGCGCGGCCTGCGGCGGTTCGGGCACGCCCGCGATCCGGCGCGGGATCTCCTGGCCCCAACGCCTCAGCAGCGGCAGGTCCTCGCGCGGCAGCCCGAGCAGCTGCGCGATCACGCGGGTCGGGAGCACCCAGGCGAACTCGTCGGCGAAGTCGACGACGTCCCGGTCGGCGAACTCGGCGAGCAGCTCGTCGATCGCCGCGCGCACGATCGGCTCGACGCGGGGGCGCAGCACCTTCGGCACGAAGTGCTGATGCAGGACCCGCCGCAGCGTGCTGTGCAGCGGCGGGTCGCTGTCGAGGAAGTTCCCGGGCGTCGTGAAGTGCGAGCCGACGTTGTCGGTGTCCGCTCCGCCCGCGCTCGAGTAGGTCTTCCAGTCGCTCGTGATCGTGACCGCGTCGTCGTGACGGGAGATCACCCACAGGTCACGCTCGGCGTTGTGGTAGACCGGCGCGTGCTCGCGCAGCCACCTGTACGTCGGGTAGGGGTCGGCGTGCATCTCGCCGCTGAACGGGTCGTAGTCGACGTGTGCGATCGGCATCATCAGCCTTCGGCGACAGGGCAGACGACGCGATAGTCGCACATGTTGCAGGCAGAAGGCGAGGGAGTCGGCTCGAAGCGCTCACGCAGGATCGCCTCCGCGATCGAGACGGCCGTCTCGCGTACCCATCCAGAGTCGCGGCGCTCGCTTGGCAGCGGCACCTTCACGTCGTCGAGCAGGTAGTAGTAGGCCTCGCTCGAGGCCTGCAGCTGCCAGGACTCCGCGGCCGCGATCGCGTACAGCGGGAGCTGGATGTCCTCGCGCAGCTGCTGCTCGCTCTTCGGGCGCCCCGTCTTGTAGTCGATCAGCTCGTAGCCGCCGTCAGGCAGCCTGTCGACTCGGTCGACCCTGCCGCGGACGTGGTGGCGCCCGAGCGCAAAGGAGAACATGCGCTCGAACCACACCGGCTCCGATCGCTGCTCGGAAAGCCGCGCGTGATAGCGCCGCAACGCGGCTACCGCCTTCTCCCGCAGTGCCCGCTCCTGCTCCTCGGCGCCGAAGCCCGCGCGGCGCCAGCATTCCTCGAAGAGCTGCAGCAGCGGGGGCAGCGTGCGAGCGCCGGAGGCGTGATAGCGCTCGAGCACCTGGTGCAGCGCGATCCCGAACCGCTGGTTGCGCGTGATCGGGGCCGGTATCCGCAGCACGCGCGCGAACTTGTAGCGCAGCGGGCACAGACGATATGTCTCGATGTCCGAGGCGGACAGCAGCAGGCCGCCGCCCTTGCGAGGCAGGAAGCGCTGCAGCGAGGGCTCGCTCGCCTCCGCGCGACCGAGCGCCGAGCCTGCCTGGGCGAGGCCCCGACCCGCGAGCAGCTCCTCGTCGAGGGTCGAGCTTTCGAGGATCTCGCGCTGCAGCGGCGTCACCGCCGGCAGCAGGCGCGCGTTCACGTCCGCGAGCGCCTCCGCGACGCTCTGTCCCGCCGGCCGTTCGAGCAGCGCCGCGAGCTTTACGAGCTCGAGGTAGCGCACGATCCCGTGCGATACGTCGATCTCCGTGTCGAGCCGCAGCTCGCGCAGGCGGCCGCCGATGCTCGCGACCCCGTCGAGCAGCTCGGCGCGCATCGCCCTCAGCGCCGCTTCGATCGTCTCGTCGGGATCGGCGGGCTTCGCCGCCATCTCCTGCCACGGCGCCCCGATCGCGCCGCGCATCCGCTCGATCGTCGGCTCCGGCGCGCACTCCTCGCCTCCGCCGCGGAGAGCCGCGTAGGACAGCACGAAGTCACGGCAGCCAAGCTCTGCGAGCCGTCCGAGCGCCGCGCCGGCCGCGTCCTCCTCGCCTCCGCCGTTCTGAAGCGCGCGCAGGCCGACGATATATGCGTGATCGACCTCGGTCAGCGATCCGGAGTCGAGATCGAGCAGCTGCACGAGGCCCTCGTCCAGCTCTGGCGCGGCGGCCTCGATCTCATCGGCAGCCGCCCTCTCATCGCCATCGGCGCGAAGCTGCTCGCCGCCGTCGGCCCCGAGCAGGTGCGCGATCAGCTCGCGGCCGTTCGCCCAGGGGAAGCTGTAAGCGAACGCGCGCGCCTGTCCCTGCAGCCAGGCGAGGCTCGCGCTGCGCTCGGCGGCAGTCGAGGAGGCGGCGAGCGGCCCGCCGCGGGCGGCGCCGATCCGCTCCAACAGATGCTCGAGGAAGCGCTCGGGACTCATCTGCGCGACGGCGAGCGCGACGTCGCGGTGCAGATCGAGGAAGCGGTGAATCCGTTCTCGCGCCTCCGGAGGCACCTGCGGCGACTCGACCGCGGCAGGCAGCGCCGCGAGCACGTCGAGCCGGCGACGGCGGGCGATCTGGACGACCTGGGCGAGATCGACGTGGCGCATCTCGACGGGAGGTCTGATGAGAGCGCGCACAGCGGCGCTCGCGTCGCCTGGATCGACGAGCAGACGCATCCATGCAAGCGCGTCACGGACCTCCTGGCGCGCGAGCATCCCGCCTGCGCCGTGGGGGCGATGGGGAATCGCGCGCTCCTGCAGGGCCCCTGCGAGCTCGCGAGCCTCCGCGCCCTCCTTGTGCAGCAGCACCGCGATCCGCCGCGGCGCGACGGCCTCGCGAAAGACGAGCCGCTCGATGTCCGCGGCGACGGCGAGCGCCTCCGCGCGCTCGTCGGCGCAGCGCCAGAAGCGCACCTCGCCACCGGCCGCGCAGAGACCGTCGAGCACAGATGTCACAGTGGACACAAGCCTAAGATACGACCGTCCTACGCTCTGTGTATGGGCACGATCGACTGGCGCCTTGCGCAGCGGGTGGGAGAGATGGTCGCAGGCGCCTCGATCCGCCCCTCTGGCGGCTCCTCCACGCCGCCGGCGAGAGCCGACGCCGGATTCGACATCCCCCTCGAATCCCTGCACGCGCAGGAGCTCGAGAGCAGGATCACCGCATATACGGGCCTTCAGCCGCACGATCGCCTGCCTTCGCTCGAGCTGATCGATCGGCCGCGCTGGATCGCTGCGAACCTGAAGAGCGCGAAGCCGCTGCTCGAGCCGCTCACCGACCGCATGGGCAGCGGCCTCGGGCCGCTTGCCGGGATGGCGCGCTCCGCCTCAGGCGCGATGATCGGCGTGCAGGTCGGCGCGCTCACGGGCATGCTCTCCCAGCGGGTGCTCGGCCAGTACGACATCGCGCTGCTCGACGTGAGCAGCAGTCCGCGCCTGCTGCTGGTCGCGCCGAACCTCGCCCAGGCGGCTCACAACCTCGACGTCGACCGCGAGGAGCTCACGCGGTGGGTGACGATCCACGAGATCACGCACGCGGTCCAGTTCGGCGCCGCGCCGTGGCTGCGCGACCATCTCGCGGAGCTGCTGCGGCAGCTGATGGAGAGCATGCAGGTGAGCGTCTCGAAGCAGCAGGGCTTCTCCTTGCGCGACCTGTTCTCCGCTCGCGACCTGCCTCAGAGGGCCGACGTCGCGGCTGCTCGGGACCGGCTTGCCGAGATCGTCGCGAAGGCTCGCAGCGGAGAGCTGTTGCGCATAACGCTCGGAGAGGACCGCTGGCGCATGGTCGACCGCATGCAGGCGACGATGTCGTTGATCGAGGGGCACGCCGAGCACGTGATGGACGTCGTCGGCGCCGAGCTGCTGCCCTCGCTTCCGCGCCTGCGCGCGGCGATGAACCGCCGCCGGCAGATGCGTCCGCTGCCCTGGAGGGTGTTCGAGCGCCTGCTCGGGCTCGAGCTGAAGCTGCGCCAGTACGAGGTGGGCAGGCGCTTCTGCGACGTGGTGACGAGCGAGGCCGGCCCCGCCGCGCTCGCCCCCGCCTGGCGTTCGGCGGAGGGCCTGCCGAGCAGCGCTGAGCTCGAGGCGCCGCTGTCCTGGCTAGAGCGGACTGCCTGAGCGCTGATCGAACACATGTTTGCGACGTAACGATCCCGCGCCCGTAGTGTACAAACAAGTGTTCGGTGCTAACCTCGGAGCCGAACGCAACGCGAACAGAAGAACAGAGGAGAAGACGAAAAGCCATGAGCACGCCTGAGAACACTTCCTCCAGCCCCTCCGCAGCGGCGAATGGAGCGGCTGACGCAAAGCGCGCGACGGCGAGGCGCACGCGAACGACGAAGGCCACCGCCTCGGCCAGCCGCTCCAACCGCTCCAGCTCCAACCGCGCGCGGGCGCGAACGACGCAGAGGCGCACCACGACGACGCGCACCCGGCGGCCGGCGCCGTCGACCACGATCGGGACGGTGGGCAGCTACGCCGAACGAGCCGTCCTGATTCCGGTCGGCGCGGCCCTGATCGCGCGCGACCGACTGATCGCGCGGGTGAGAGAGCTGCCGCGCGACCCCTCGCACGCGAGCTCGAGAGCCCAGGCGCAGCTGCGCAGGTTCGAGCGCCGCGGCACGAGCGCCCGCAACGGCCTCGAGCGCGAGGCGCGCAGGACGCGGGTCCGGCTCGAGCGCGAGCTGCGCAGGCGCCGGCGATCCCTCGATCGCGCCGCAGGCGACCTCGGCAGGCGTCGCAGCTCGCTCTCGCGCAACGTCACGGGACACGTGGAAGAAGCCTCGACCCAGCTCGAACGAACGGTGCAGGCGCGCGTGAAAGACGTCACCTCGCTCGCGGGCAAGGTCCAGGATCGCTTCAAGGAGCTCGTCTGAGCGCACAGCTCGTCTGCCAGAATGGGCCGATGAGCAGCGAGGCAGCAGTCAGAGACGCCCTGCGGGCGGTGATCGACCCAGAGCTGCGCCAGTCGATCGTCGAGCTCGGCATGGTGCGCGAGATCAAGCTCAACCCCGGCGGGATCGTCGACGTCACGGTGTCGCTGACGACCGCCGGGTGCCCGATCCGGGGGCACTTCCAGACTGCCGTGACGGAGGCCGTCGCCGCGCTCGAGGGCGTAAGCCACGTCAACGTCTACTTCGACGTCCTCGACGAGTCGCAGAAGGCGGCGCTGCGCCAGAAGCTCGGCCGCGGCAGCCTGCCAGACGGCGCGCTCGCCCAGGTCTCCTCGGTCGTATGCGTCGGCTCCGGCAAGGGCGGCGTCGGCAAGTCGACGCTGACCGCGAACCTCGCGGCGGCGCTCGCGGCGGAGGGCAGGCGCGTCGGCGTGCTCGACGCGGACGTGTGGGGCTACTCGATCCCGCGCATGTACGGGCTCGGCGCGACGCGGCCGCCCGTCTCGGCCGAGCGCAAGATCGTGCCATTGGAGTCGTACGGCGTGAAGGTGATGTCGATCGGCTTCTTCGTCGAGGAGGACTCCGCCGTCGTCTGGCGCGGGCCGATGCTGCACAAGGCGCTCACGCAGTTCCTGCAGGACGTCGACTGGGGCGTGCTCGACCACCTGCTGATAGACCTCCCGCCGGGCACTGGCGACGTCTCGATGACGCTCGCCCAGCTGTTGCCGCAGGCGACCTTCGCGATCGTCACGACGCCGCAGCCGACCGCCCAGAAGGTCGCACGCCGCGCGGCCGAGATGGCGCGCAAGCTCTCGCTGGAGATCGCGGGCGTGATCGAGAACATGTCCGGCTTTCTCACCCCCTCCGGCGAGCGCTTCCAGATCTTCGGCGAGGGCGGCGGCCAGGAGCTCGCCGACGAGCTCGACGTGCCGCTGCTTGGCAAGGTGCCGCTCACGATGCCGCTGCGCGAGCACGCTGACGGCGGCGTGCCGCTCGTGGTCGAGGACCCTGACGACCCCGCCGCGCAGGCGATCCGCCACGCGGCCAGAGGGCTGATCGCGCTCGCCCCGGCAACCCTGCCGGTGCTTCCGGTGCAGCAGGCGCCGGCGGCGCCGGCGGCCCCCAAACCCGTCGGGGCGTCGCTGCCGATGGCCTGAGCGCCTCGGCGCGCATCTCCTCGAGACTCGCGCAGCTCCCGCCTCGCGGCATCATGCGCCTGCTTCACCGGCCCGGTCAGACGGAAACAAGCAGCCTGGCGGCGCGCCTTGCGGGCAGGCGCCGCCGCCCGCGTTCCGGTCGCACGGTCGCGGGAGCTGCGAAGCTCCTCGCCTGTCGCGGCGCTCATGGCTGCGAGGCGCCTCGCCCGTTGCGGCGCTCGCGGCGGCTGGAGCGGCGATAACGTGTGACCGGAATGGACATGCCAGGCACATCCATGAAGACCGACGAGGCAGGCCCCGGCACGACGCGCGCGACGGAGGAGCGCGTCGCGCAGGATGCCACGGCCGCGACCGAGGAGACCGAGACGATCGCCCAGGACGCCGCCGCGCGAGCGCAGGCCGCGGAGGAGGCGCTCGCGCTCGGCACCGACGAACGGCTCGCGAAGATGCAGAAGCTGCGCGCCGAAGGGATCGAGCCCTTCCCCTACGCGGAGGTCTCCGAGCGCACCCCGGTGCAGGCGATCCATGCCGCCCACGACGCCGCCCAGCTGCCTCACGGCGAGCATCGCGAGGTCGCCTACACGGTCGCCGGCCGCGTCGTCGGCAGGCGCGGGCACGGCAAGACCGCCTTCTTCGACCTGCGCGACGGCTCGGGCTCGATCCAGCTCTACGTGCAGCGCGACGCGCTCGGGCAGGAGTCGTATCAGCGCATCCTCGACCTCGACATCGGCGACATCGTCACCGCGAGCGGCTGCCTCTACGTCACGCAGCGACAGCAGCTCGCGCTCAGCGTGCACCAGCTCACGCTGCTGACGAAGTCGCTGCGCACGCCGCCGGCCCGCTACCACGGCGTCGAGGACGCGGGCACGAGGCACCGCTACCGCGAGCTCGACCTGATGGCGAACGAGGAGACCCGCGACCTCTTCATGCTCCGCACCCGCACGATCGAGGCGCTGCGCGCGTTCCTCGCCGAGCAGGGGTTCATCGAGGTCGAAACGCCGGTGCTGCAGACGCTCGCGGGCGGCGCCTCCGCGCGGCCGTTCACGACGCATCACAACGCCCTCGACAGCGAGCTCTCGCTGCGGATCTCGGTCGAGCTCTACCTCAACCGCTGCCTCATCGGCGGCCTCGAGAACGTCTACGACCTCGGCAAGTGCTTCCGCAACGAGGGCATCTCCTACAGGCACAGCCCTGAGTTCACGATGCTCGAGTGGCTGCAGAGCTACTCCGACTACGACGACGTCGCGCGCCTCACCGAAGAGATGGTCGCCGACGTCGCGCGCCGCGTGCTCGGCGGCACGACGGTGAAACGCGACGGACGCGAGATCGACCTGTCGAAGTGGAAGCGCACGACGATGCAGCAGGAGGTTCTGCGCGTCACCGGCCTCGACATGCTCGACAGCGACGCGAGCAGGCTGATCGAGCTGCTGCGGGACCACGGCGAGCGGGTCGATCCTGAGGCGAGCTGGGCGCAGGCGGTCCACGTCCTCTACACGAAGCTCGTCGAGCAGACGATCCTCGAGCCGACGCTCGTCTTCGACTTCCCGGTCGAGCCCTTCCCGATCACGAAGCGCCACGCGAGACATCCGCAGCTCGCCGAGCACTTCGACGCGGTGATCGGCGGGATCGAGCTCGTCAGCGGCGACAGCGAGCTCACCGACCCGGTCGAGCAGCACCGCCGCTTCGTCGAGCAGCGGCGCGGACGCGGCGAGCAGGCCGACGAGGCGCACCCCCACGACGAGGAGTACGTGAGGGCGCTCGAACACGGGCTCGCGCCCTCCGCGAGCGGCGGCATGGGCGTCGACCGCCTCATCATGATCCTCAGCGAACGCGAGACGCTGCGCGAGGTGCTGCCGTTCCCGACGATGAGGGAGCTGCGGTGAGCGCGACCGAGGACCGCACCGCCGTCGCCGGCGAGGGAGCCGAGCGCGAACGCGCCTTCGAGGGCCTGCACTTCGATCCCGCCCCAGCGGTCGCCGGTCCGGTGCCGGGGCCGCGCTCGCGCGAGCTGCTGCAGCGCCAGAGCGAGCTCGAGAGCAACGCGCGCTCATATCCTCGCAGCGTCCCGATCGCAATCGAGGAGGGACGCGGCGCGACGATGAAGGACGTCGACGGCAACACGTTCGTCGACTTCTTCGGCGGCGCGGGCGTGCTCAACGTCGGGCATGGCAACCCCGCGGTGCTCGCCGCCGCGGCGGAGCAGCAGCAGCGGCTCGTGCACGCGCTCGACTTCCCGACGAGGACGAAGCTCGACCTGCTCGGCAAGTTGAAGCGCCTGCTGCCTGGGCGCCTGCGCGAGACCGCGCGCTTCCACTTCGGCGGGCCGACCGGCTCGGACGCGGTCGAGGCGTCGCTCAAGCTCGTCAGAGCGCACACCGGCCGCTCGTCGGTGATCGCCTTCCAGGGCTCCTACCACGGCATGACCTCCGAAGCGCTCGCGGTCACGAGCGACGTCGACTGCGGCGGGCCGATCAGCAGCCCGGTGCACTTCATGCCCTACCCCTACTGCTACCGCTGCCCGCTCGGCCTGCAGCCCGACTCCTGCGGGCTCGCGTGCGCGAAGCTGCTGGAGACGAGCCTGCAGGACCCCCACAGCGGCATCCCGAAGCCGGCGGCGGTGATCGTCGAGCCGATCCAGGGCGAGGGCGGCACGATCGTCCCACCTGACGGCTACCTCTCGGAGGTGCGCAGGATCACGCGCGAGCAGGCCGTGCCCCTCATCGTCGACGAGATCCAGTCAGGGTTCGGACGCACGGGAAAGATGTTCGCCTGCGAACACGACGGCGTCGACCCTGACGTGATCACGCTCTCGAAGGCGCTTGGCGGCGTCGGCTTCCCGCTCTCCTGCATCGCCTACGACGTCGAGCTCGACACCTGGGAGCCTGGCGCGCACATCGGCACCTTCCGCGGCCACCAAGTCGCGATGGCGGCGGGATCGGCCGCGATCGACTTCATCGAGCAGACCGAGCTCGTCGCCCACGCCGCGAGCCTCGGCGAGCTGTCGCTGCAGCTGTTGCGCGAGGCCGCGACCGAGATGCCCGCGATCGGCGACGTGCGCGGCAGGGGGCTGATGATCGGCGTCGAGCTCGTCTCAGACCGCGAGAGCAAGGCGCCCTGGCCGGAGCTGGCCGCGAGCCTGCGCAGGGCCTGCTGCGAGAAGGGCCTGATCATCGAGGTCGGCGGCCACTACCGCAACGTCGCGCGCTTCCTGCCCCCGCTCGTGATCACGCGCCGCCTGATGCTCTCGGGCATCGACATCTTCCTCGCGACGCTGCGCGAGCTCGAAGGCCTCCTCGCGACGCCGAGCCACGCCCCGGCGGACTAGCGAGAGTTCGCGAAGTACTCCGCGTTGATCGCGGCGAACCGCTGCCACTCGTCTGGGAGCTGGTCCTCGGCGAAGCAGGCGTCGACCGGGCAGGCCTCGACGCAGGCGTCGCAGTCGATGCACTCCTCGGGGTCGATGTAGAGCTGCTCGGCGGCGTCGTAGCCTGGCTCGTCCGGGGTCGGATGGATGCAGTCGACGGGGCAGACCTCGACACAAGAGTTGTCCTTCGTGCCGATGCAGGGCTCAGCTATCACGTAGGCCATTCGGTTCTTCCTGGTTCCTGTTCTCGATTCGTACGGCCGCTTCGCGCGGGGAGAAGCGCTAATTCTAGGGGCCTGTGAGACGCTCCGCCGCTCCGGTAGGTTGAGGCGATGCTGCTGCTCACCGGCGCGACCGGGGAGGTCGGGTCCGCCCTGCTGCCGCGCCTGCTCTCCGCGGGCTTCAGCGTGCGCTGCCTCGTGCGCGACCCTCGCCGCCTCGGCCCGCAGCGGGTGAGGGTCCAGATCGCGCTCGGAGACCTCGCCGACCCGCCGTCCTTCCGCAACGCGATGAGGGGCGTGCAGACGGTCGTGCACCTCGCCGGCGCGATCAGGGACCAGCCGCGGGGATCGATCGAGGAGCTGAACGCGATCGCGACCTGGCGCATGGTTCAGGCGGCGCGTCAGGCAGGGGTGAGGCGCTTCGTGTTCTTCTCGGCACTCGGCGCCTCCGCCCACCACAGATGTCGCTTCTTCAGGGCGAAGGCGCTCGCCGAGCAGGCGGTGATCGACGCCGGCATCGACCACGTCGTGTTCGCGCCCTCGCTCGTGTATGCCCCCCACGACCACTGGCTCACGCTGCTCGAGCGGCTCTCGCTGCTCGGCCTCACGCCCGTCCCCGGGCGTGGCAGGGCCGCCTTCCAGCCGATCTGGGCCGAGGACGTCGCCGACTGCGTCGCCGCGGCGCTCGCCGCGGACCGAGGCGAGAGCGGCTCGCCCGCGGCTGATCGAGGCGAGGACCGCACGCTCGCGCCTGATCGAAGCGAGGGCCGCACGCTCGTCGCGGACCAAGTGGAGGGCCGCCCGCCTGCCTCAGACCGAGACCAGGGCGAAGGCGCGGCGCGGTCCCGGCGCTACGAGCTCGCGGGCCCGGACACGCTCAGCCATGACGAGGCGGTGAGGATCGCGCTGCGCTCGCTCGGACGCCGTCCCGCGCTCGTGCACCTGCCGGCCTCGGTCGTCGCGGCCGCGCTGCGGGCGCTCGAGCGCGCGATGGGCACGAAGGCGCCCCTCACCTGGGACGAGGCGGAGCTGCTGCAGGTGCCGATGGTCGCGGCGCGGGGGCAGGCGGACGCCGAAGCTCTCGGCGTGCGCCCGCAGCGAATGGCGGCGGTGCTCGGCGCGGGCTGAGCAGCGCCCAGCTGAGCGCTTTCCTGCGCTCGGCTTCCGGGCGGGTCGCTCGCGCCTCCGCCCCCAGTGAGTCGCTTCCGAGCCTCAGCGAAGCGAAGGCCGCCGCTCGCTCCACGGGCACGCCCCTTCGACCTGCGCCGCGAGCGAGAGCAGCTCTCCCTCGGCCGCGGGCCGGCCGACGAGCTGGACCGCGAGCGGCAACCCGTCCTCGCCCTCGAACAGCGGCAGCGATATGCCAGGCTGGCCGGTCGCGTTGAAGACCGGCGTGAAGGGCGTGAAGAGCGCCGAGCGCGTGAAGGTCTCCATCGGCTGCTCGGCGGCGCTGTCGAGGACCCCGAGCGGCAGCGGGCGCTCCGCGAGCGCGGGCGTGAGCAGCGCGTCATATGGCTCCAGGAACGAGATCAGCCCACGCGCGAACGCCTGCAGCTGGACGGTGGCGGCGAGGCCCTGCACCGCGCCCATCTGCTGCACCATCGAGTAGATCGCGAAGCTGAGCGGCTCCATCTCCTGCGCCGCCGGCTCGCGCCCCGCAACCGAGGCGGAGAAGGCGATCGACAGCGCGACGTGGACGCTGAAGACCGACCCGAAGAGCTCTCTGATGCCCGGCACCTGCCACGGCGGGTCGATCTCCTCGACCACGTGCCCGAGCGAGCGCAGCAGCTCCGCTGCGTCGGAGACCGCCTGTGCGCAGATCGGGTCGATCGCGGCCTCGGCGATCGGCGGCAGCGTCGTCGCGGCGATCCGCAGCGGCTCCGGCGCGCGCGCGGCCATGCGCGCGAACGGCCGCGCCGGCGGCGGCGCCCAGGTCGCGTCGCCGACCTCATAGCCGGCGAGCACGTCGAGGATCGCGGCGGTGTCGGAGACGGTGCGCGTCAGCACCCCGTCGGCGACGAGCAGCGAGTCGCCCAGTTCGGGGGCGCAGGAGACGCGGCCGCGCTGCGGCTTCAGGCCGACGAGGCCGCAGCAGGCGGCCGGGATCCGGATCGAGCCGCCGCCGTCGTTGCCGTGCGCGACCGGCAGCATGCCCGCCGCGACCGCAGCCGCCGCCCCGCCGGAGGAGCCGCCGGGCGTCCGCTCGCGGTCCCAGGGGTTGCGGGTGGGGCCGTACAGGCGCGCCTCGGTCGTCGGCAGGATCCCGTACTCGGGCATCGTCGTCGTGCCGACGATCACGAACCCCGCGTCCTTCAGGCGCCGCGTCACCGAATGGTCGTAGGCCGCGACGTGCTCCGACATCAGCTTGCAGCCGAGCGTGAAGCACAGGCCCTGCACCGGCCGGTTGCTCTTCACCGCGATCGGAACCCCCGCGAACGGCCGCGGATCGCCTCGCGCGATCTCGCTCGCGGCCGCGAGCGCGCGTTCGCCGTCGACCTGCGCGAAGGCGTTGATCTCGGGATCGAGCTCCTCGATCCTGCGCAGGCAGACCTCGACGAGCTCACGCGCCGAGAGCTCGCCGTCTCGCACGAGCTGGGCGAGCTGCAGCGCAGGTCTCAGCATCAGATCGCCGTCCGGCATCGTCGGCGGAGCCTAGCGGCCCAGTTCTTGCGACGATATGCACCTGCCCAGAAGGCAGCCGGGTCGGCCTCGCTGAGATCCAGCAGGACCGGCTCTCCACCGGTGATCAGCGAGAAAGCGAGTCCAATGAGCGAGGTCCAGTCCCCTCCTGAGCCGTCTGTCTCCAGCGCGAGCGCAGGCGGCGAGCACCCCGAGGTGCAGTCCGGCCTCGAGGGCGTGATCGCCTTCGCGACGCAGATCGCCGAGCCTGACAAGGCGGGCGGCTCGCTTCGCTACCGCGGCGTCGACATCGAGGACCTCGTCGGCAAAGTGGGATACGAGAAGGTCTGGGGGCTGCTCGTCGACGGCCGCTTCGAGCCGGGGCTGCCGCCGGCCGAACCGCATCCGCTCACGGTGCGCTCGGGCGACCCGCGCGTAGACGTGCAGTCAGCGCTCGCGATGCTCGCGCCGGAGTGGGGCTTCGGCCAGCTCATAGACATCTCCGACGAGCAGGCGCGCACGGATCTCGCGCGGGCGTCGGTGATGGCGCTCTCCTTCGTCGCCCAGTCGGCGCGTGGCGGCGGCCAGCCGCCGGTCTCCCAGAGCGAGGTCGACAAGGCCTCCTCGATCCCCGAGCGCTTCCTCATCCGCTGGCGCGGGGAGGCGGACCCTCGCCACGTGCGCGCGATCGACGCCTACTGGACCTCCGCCGCCGAGCATGGCATCAACGCCTCGACGTTCACTGCGAGGATCGTCGCCTCGACCGGCGCCGACTGCGCTGCGGCGCTCTCCGCGGCGGTCGGCGCGCTCTCCGGGCCGCTGCACGGCGGCGCCCCCTCGCGCGTGCTGAAGATGCTCGACGAAGTCGAGGCGACCGGCGACGCCGAGGCATGGGTGAAGCGGGCGCTCGACCGCGGCGAGCGCCTGATGGGCTTCGGCCACCGCGTCTACCGCGCCGAAGACCCCCGCGCGCATGTGCTGCTGCGCACCTGCCGCGAGCTTCGCTCTCCCCGCTTCGAGGTCGCCGAGGCGCTGGAGAAGGCGGCGCTTTCGGAGCTGCAGGCGCGCAAGCCCGACCGCGTGCTCGCGACGAACGTCGAGTTCTGGTCGGCGGTGATCCTCGACCTCGCCGCGGTGCCCGCGGAGCTCTTCACCTCGATGTTCACCTGCGCGCGCGTCGCGGGCTGGTCGGCGCACATCCTCGAGCAGAAGCGCGAGAAGAGGCTGATCAGGCCGACCGCAAAGTACGTCGGCGAGCCGCCGCGGCCGGCGAGCGCGGTCGCCTGACCCATAGCCTGCCTGGCCGCCCGCGCCGTCTGCCCAGCCTGCCCTGACGCGGAGGCTCGCCGCTCCTCAAAGCATGAGGGCCTGGCGTCCATGCCAGGCCCTCATCCCACTCATCGGATGAAACGCCGCCTGCGCTGAAGCGCTGCAGGCGAGGCTGCTCTACATCATCCCGCTCATGTCCGGCATGCCGCCGCCGGCGCCCGCGGCTTCCTTCTCGGGCACCTCGGCGACGATCGCCTCGGTCGTCAGGATGTTCTTCGCGATCGAGGCCGCGTTCTGCAGCGCCGAGCGCGTCACCATCGCGGGGTCGATCACGCCCGCGGCGACGAGATCGACGATCTCGTTGCTCGCGGCGTTGAGACCTTCGCCCGCCTTCGCCTTGCGGACGTCGTTGACCACGACCGAGCCCTCGAGGCCCGCGTTCTCGGCGATCTGACGCAGCGGCTCCTCGAGCGCCCTCAGCACGATTCGCCCGCCGGTCTTCTCGTCGTCGTCGAGGCCATCGACGGACACCGTGCTCGCGGCCTGCAGCAGCGCGACGCCGCCGCCGGGGACGATGCCCTCCTCGAGCGCCGCCCTCGTCGCCTGCAGGGCGTCCTCGACGCGGTGCTTCTTCTCCTTCATCTCGGTCTCGGTCGCGGCGCCGACCTTCACGACGGCGACGCCGCCGGAGAGCTTCGCGAGCCTTTCCTGCAGCTTTTCGCGATCGAAGTCGGAGTCGGTGTTCTCGATCTCGTTCTTGATCTGGTTGATCCGGCCCTTGATCGCCTCCGCGTCGCCCGCACCGTCGACGATCGTCGTCGTGTCCTTCGCGACGACGACCCGGCGCGCCTTGCCGAGCTGGGAGACCTGGGTGTTCTCGAGCTTCAGGCCCATCTCCTCGGTGATCACCTCGGCCTGCGTCAGGATCGCGATGTCCTCGAGCATCCGCTTGCGGCGGTCGCCGAAGCCAGGGGCCTTCACCGCGACGCCCGTGAAGGTGCCGCGGAGCTTGTTGACGACGAGCGTCGCGAGCGACTCGCCCTCGACGTCCTCGGCGATTATCAGCAGCGGCTTGCCGCTCTGGATGATCTGCTCGAGCACGGGCAGCAGGTCGCGCACGGAGCCGATCTTCTGGTTTGCGATCAGGATGTAGGGGTCCTCGAGCACCGCCTCCATGCGGTCCTGGTCGGTCACCATGTAGGGCGAGATGTAGCCCTTGTCGAACTGCATGCCCTCGGTGAACTCGAGGTCCATGCCGAACGTCTGGCCCTCCTCGACGTTCACGACGCCGTCCTTGCCGACCTTCTCGATCGCGTCCGCGATCACGTCGCCGATCTCCTCGTCGCCGGCGGAGATCGTCGCGACGCGCGCGATCTGGTCCTTGCCGGAGACCTCCTTGCTCTGGGAGCCGATGTTCTCGACGACCTGGTCGACCGCCTTCTCGATCCCGCGCTTGAGCGCGAGCGGGTTCGCGCCCGCGGCGACGTTCTTCAGGCCCTGCTTCACGATCGCCTGGGCGAGCACGGTCGCGGTCGTCGTGCCGTCGCCCGCGACGTCGTTCGTCGCCGTCGCGACCTCGCGCACGAGCTGGGCGCCCTGGTTCTCGAAGACGTCCTCGACCTCGATCTCCCGTGCGATCGTCACGCCGTCGTTCGTGATCGTCGGCGCGCCGAACTTCTTGTCGAGCACGACGTAGCGGCCCTTCGGGCCGAGCGTCACCTTCACCGCGTTCGCAACCGCGTCGACGCCCGCCTCGAGCGCCTTGCGCGCGTCGGCGTCGTACCTAAGTTCCTTGTGTGCCATTTCTCCTTCGATCTCCTTCGCTTTGCCTATGGCTTGCGATCAGTGGGTCCAGATCTGGGCTTCTCGGCGGCCTGCTACGCGACCTTCGCGAGCACGTCCGACTCGCGCAGGACGAGCAGCTCCTCGCCGTCGACCTTGATCTCGGTGCCGCCGTACTTGCTGTAGAGGACCTCGTCGCCCTCCGAGACGTCGAGCGGGACGCGCTTGCCGCTGTCGTCGAGCTTGCCGTCGCCGACTGCGAGGACCTTGCCCTTCTGGGGCTTCTCCTTCGCGGTGTCAGGAAGCACGAGGCCGCTCGCGGTCGTCTCCTCCTCCTCGACTGCCCTCACGATCAGGCGATCGCCCAGGGGCTTCAGTTTCATGTTCAGACCTCCGCTTCTCGAAAGTGCCTTCGCGCCCGCGAAGCCGCTGTTCGGGCCCCACGGGTGGCACTCTCATGATGAGAGTGCCAGCGCTCCGCCTCAATATATACGAGAACCAGCCGAGAAGAGGTGCCGCCTGGCACTCTTCACAAGAGAGTGCCAAGCACCCGCGGGGCAGGGACTAATTCTGCGCCCCGCCGAACCCCTTCATCGCCTCGGTGATGCCGGCGGGCTGGTCGAGGATCTGGGAGAAGCGCACGACCGTCACGGTGTCCTCCATCGAGACCTTGCGGCCGTAGATCTGCTCGAGGAAGTTGATCAGCTCCTCGTGGCGGCGGAACTCGGGGTTGTCGTGCTTTATGTCGCGCGGGGAGAGGTCGCAGACGCGCATCACCTCGACCTGGTCGATCACCGCCTCGAAGATCCGTTCGCGGGGCGAGTACTGGTAGCCGATCGTGACGAGCACGAGCTGGTTCTTGCGGTACTTGCCCGACTTGTCGCCGAGCCTGATCGTCGCCGTCTTGCGGCCGCGCTTCAGCTCGTCGGCGAAGATCGTCGAGTAGAAGTTGAGGACCTGCACGGCAAGCAGGCTACCGGTCTTTGCGGTGGGCGGACACCCCGCCTCGCTGCGACAGCAGAGCGGCGGCCTTCGCGATCATCTCGCGCTCGCCGACGTAGGAGAGCGACTCCTGCGCCTGCTGAAGCGGGATCCAGCGCGCCTCCTCGATCTCCTCGTCGTGGTCGGCGGGATCGCCGTTCAGATACCTGAACAGGTAGAAGGCGACGCTCTTCGCGATCCTGCGGGCGCCCCGCGTGTACCAGTAGCGCACCTCGCCGAGCTCCGCGATCAGCTCCACCTGCAAGCCCGTCTCCTCGCGCACCTCCCGCACCGCCGCCTGCAGGGGAGTCTCTCCGGCGTCCACGTGGCCCTTCGGCAGCGCGAGCACCCGCCGGCCGTCCGCGGCCCTGCGCTTCGGCACGATCACGACCACCTGCTCGTCACGCACGACGACGCCACCCGCGGACACCTCTGCGGCGACGCGCTCAGTAGACATAGGCCTCGAGCGCGGAGGGGTCGTGGACGACGAGCTTGCCGCGGCCCTGTGAGATCACCCCCGCGCGCTCCAGCACCGCGAGGAAGCGGCTCGCAGACTCGCGCGAGGAGCCGGCGAGCTGGGCGATGTCCGCCTGGGTCGTGATCACCGGCACCTCCCTCTGAGGCGAACCCTCGGCGATCGCGCGCGTCACGAGCTCGCCGAGCACGAGCGCGACGCGGCTCTGGACCGTCTGGAAGGACTGGCGCGCGAGCCGCTCGTTGCTTTCGCGCAGCCGCCGCCCGAGCGCGATCGCAAGCCGCATCGAGATGCCAGGGTGGATCGCCATCAGGCGGCGCATGTCAGGGCCGAGGACCGCGACGGCGCTCGTCTGCTCGATCGCCTCGACGGTCGCCGAGCGGCGCTCGTCCTCGAACATCGCGAGCTCGCCGAAGATGTCGCCGGGGCCGAACGTCGCGAGCGTGATCGTGCGCCCGTCGGGATGCTCGCGCACCGCGCGAGCGTGCCCGGAGCGCACTATGTAGCAGGTGTCGCTCGCGTCGCCCTTGCGGAAGACGACCTGCCCCGGCTCGAACAGCCGCGGCACGGCGAGCTGCGCGATGCGTTGCAGGTCCTCGCGCTCGAGAGTCGCAAACACTGGCACGCGGGCGAGCAGCTCCACGACCTCGCTGGAGGAAGGGGCGGCGGACATCAAGGAGGAAATATCACAGAGGACGAGCCCCCCGTCGCTATCTTCTCGGACGGAGAGCAGGCTGAGACAGCGGGGCAAGATGAGGCGAAGATCGACCGTACCGAGCATCTCGAGGAGGCTTGCGGGGATTGCGCTCCTCTTCGCCGCCGCGGCCTGTGCGCTGATGCCCGCGGCGAGCGCGGCCGGACCGCCGACGGCGCGACGCTCCTCCCAGCCCTCTCTCCTCCCCAACGACCGCGAACTGTGGGCGACGGTCGACGTGTGCCGGTCGAAGCCACGGCCGCTGATCGGGATTCGCGGCTCGATGCCCTCGGACGGGCAACGGCAGGACACGATGTACATGCTCTTCCGCGTGCAGTACCTCGACGCCGCGACGAAGAAGTGGGTCGATCTCGGCGACGGCGGCGAATCGGGCTTCGTGAAGGTGGGAGCCGCGAATGCGATCCGTCAGGCCGGACGCACGTTCGCGCTCGCGGTCCCCGCTCACGGCGCCTCCTACCGGATGCGGGGCGTGGTCGAATTTCAGTGGCGGCGGCGATCGCACGTCGTGCGCTCGACCACGCGCGTCACGAGCGGCGGGCGCCACAGCGGCGCGGGAGCGGTGCCGCGAGGATTCAGCGCCACGACCTGCGAGGTGAGCGGCTGAGGAAGGCGCCCTCTGAGCGTCACCGCGCGCGAGGCGCGCGTGTCACCACCGCGCAGGGTCCATTCCGCGATCCGCAGCGTCAGTCCCGATCGGCCTCAGGCCGCCGCGAACAGGCGCGGGTCGTTCGTGATCACGCCGTCGACGCCGATGCTCGCGAGGCGGTCGATCAAGGCCGCCTCGTCGACCGTCCAGACGTACAGCTCGCCGCCGCCGTCGTGCACCGCGCGCACGAGCGCGCCCGTCACGAGCCGCCAGTGGGCCATGATCGCGTCGTAGCGCCCGGCGAGCAGCCCGGCCTTCGCGCGGCCTGGCAGCCACCGGCGCAGCGCCTGCAGCAGCGCGAGCGCGGGCACGGCCGTGAACGGCGTCGCGGTGTAGTCGCGCCGCGCGCGCGGCACCGACCAGCCGACGCGCGCCTCGGGCGCGATGCGCTTCACGAGGTCGAGCTCGCGCGCGTAGGTGGAGCTGATCAGCGCGCGCTCGATCAGGCCGGTCTCGCGCAGCGCGCTCACGACCCTGCTCGCATAGCCTGGCAGCTTCAGGTCGACGTCGAGCTCGAGCCCGGCGAACTGCTCGCTTGCGAGGTGCGAGAGGGCGTCCTCGAGCCTCAACGGCTCCTTTGCGCGGGCGAGCGCGCGGTAGTCGTGGGCGATGAACAGCGCGCCGCCGCCGTCAGGCCGCTCGCTCAGCACGTCGAACTCGATCATGTCGACGTCCGCCGCCCTCGCCGCGTCGAAGGCCTGCAGGGTGTTGCCAGGCGCAAGCAGAGCGGCGCCCTTGTGGCCAACCCTTCTCAGCCTGCGCGCCTGCTCGCTTGCGATCGGTCTCAGCAGGAAGCGTTCCATCAGCCGTCACGATGACACAGGCGCAGGCTCGCTCGCCTGCGCGGCCCTGAGCTGGACGCGTCGATCGGCCCCCTCAGGCCGACCCGTCGAGCTCCTCGGCGAGTCCCCCCACAGCGACCGGCTCCAACGGGTCCGACGGCCGGAGCGGGTCGGCGGCTGTGATCGGGTCGGAGCTCGCGGAAGGCTCGAGGCTCTCCGGCAGCTCGGGACTCTCAGACGGCTCGGGACCCTCGGACGGCTCAGCACCCCCCGACAGCTCAGGACCCTCAGACGGCTCGAGGCCCCCGGACAGCTCGATGCTCTCGGACGAGGCAGCGCCCTCAGGCAGCCGCTTCGCGGCGGACGCCTCGAGCGCGCGCACGCCGCTTCTTCCGACCGCCTCTTCGATCGCCTCGACCGCGGCCCTCGGCCCCGTGTAGGGGGCGAGCGCCGTGAAGGTGAGATGCTCGAGCGCGCAGGGCAGGAAGCGCAGCCGGCCGCTTGCGGCGGAGCTGCCGATCACCGACCACAGCGCTCCCGTCAGCGCCTCGGTCGCGACCGTCGGAGCGCGCGCCGGCACCGCGCCCGTGTCGACGAGGAAGCCCGTGAAGGCCTCGCTGACCGAGACGAGGTGCCCGGCCATGCCAGGCCCAAGGCCGAAGATCTCGACGAACGCGACGCGGGCGACGTCAGGGTGACGCGCGATCGTGTCGACGTAGGCCTTCATCCCGAGCCGCACGCCCTCCGTCCAGGAGGAGCCGTTGCTCGCGGCCTGCTCGACGACGCGGCGCAGTTCGGCGCAGAACTCGTCTACGACCGCGAGCAGCGCCTGCTCCTTCGTGCGGAACTGCCTGTGGAAGGCTTCGGTCGTCATCCCGGCGCAGTGCGCGATCTGGGCATCGCTCAGATCTTCGTAGCCGTGCTCGAGCACGAGGTCGACGATCGCCCGCATCGCGAGCGCCCGCTTGCTCTCGCCGGCGAGGAACCGCGGCAGCCGACGGGGCCGCTCCTTCGTGAGCGCCGGCGGCGCGGGCAGGGCGCCAAGCCGCTCGACCGCCGAGCTGCGAGCGCAGGTGATCCAGTCGAGCAGTTCGTCGGCGAGGCCAGGAATCCGCTTCCAGCGCGTCGTGTCGACGCGCGTGCGCAGCACGTGTCGCAGGCCGCCGACGATCGCGCGCGGCGCGAGCGGCGAGCACATCGGGCCGTCAGGCGAGAGCACGAAGCCCGTCACGACGGAGCGTTCGAAGAGCGCGTTGTAGGCGCGGATGCAGTCGTAGGCCTTGCGGCCGAGGCTCAGCACGTCGACCATCACGACGTGCGAGCTCTTCGGGTGGCGCTCGATCTCACGGAGCACCGCCCTGCAGGACGCGTGCAGGCGGTTCGCCCAGCCGCGCTCCGATTCCCAGCCTTGGATGAGGATCTTGTTCGTGCGCCGCGCGACGATGTTGTGCGTCGCGACGAAGCACGCCTCCTTGCTCGGAAAGTGTTCGTAGAAGGCCCGCCGTGAGACGCCCGCGAGCGAGATCACGTCGGCGACCGAGGTCTTCGCGAAGCCCTTGTGAGCGACGGACTCGATCATCGCGCCGTACATGCGTACGCGCTGGTTGCGCGCGACCGCTTCGCGCTCCATGCCATGCGGGCCGTGGGGCAGCTTCTTGTAGAGCGCCGCGCCGCGCGCACAGGAAGGCGTCTCGCTCTCCTGCCCCGACGTCTCGCCCTCCTGAACCGACGTCGCGCCCCCGCGGACGGTCGGCGCGCTCTCGTGGACCGCTGTTGCGCTCTCGCGGACCGATGTCGCTGCCTCGCGAACCGCAGTCTCTGTCGCCTCGCCGGCACGGCCCTCCGCGTGTGTGGCCGCTTCGAGCCCTGACCCCTCGCCGACGCGCGCCGTTGGTTGCCTGTCAGCCTCCATCCCAGCCTCGCTCCCGATTCGGCTTATCCCGATAATTCCACGTTAACGCATTCCGAAGGCCGAGTCAAGATCTGCCAAGAGCCATCCGGTCCAATGTTTCTGACTCCTGCCGCGCAGTTTCCGACTCCCTGCGGCGCAGGAATCGGCTCGATGTTTCCGACTCTCGTGGTGGCGCCGGCGCTGCGACGGTGCGGCCCGGCGCGGCGTTTGTGCGCTTTTGCAGGGGCATTCATCTTCTTGTCGCATCTTGGGTTTTCGACCCTTCACCCAGTCTCCCACGATCCTCGCGAGCGCGTGGAACAACCGCAGGCCAGGCCGGGCGCGCGACGGCGGACCGGACGCCTGCGCCGGATTGCGGATCGCGCCCGAGCGCACACCGCGAATCAGGCCGACGCGGCTCGGGCGGGGACGCGACGCGGATCAGGACCCGGCGCGCAGGGTGAGACGCCGCGGCCCGGCGCTGAAGCCAAGCTGCAGCAGGGCGCCCTCGAGCTGCGAGCCGAGCACCGGCTTGCCGTCGACGCGCTCGATCGCGAGCTTGCCCAGCCAGCCGCGCCGCCCCGCATCGGCGAGCGCCGCGAGCGCGAGCCCGATCGGCGACTGGTCGTCCGCGACGTCCCGCTTCACGCCGTCCACCTGCTCTCCCTGCTTCGCCAACCTCGAGAGGCTGCGGCCGCCGCGCTCCAGATAGAGGGCTGGCAGCCAGTCGACGAGCACGACGTACGCCCCTGGCGCGCGTGCAGGTC